>NZ_JBHUIP010000010.1:0-91799 GCF_042683105.1 Lacibacterium aquatile | reverse complement strand
CCGCAATCAGAGACAAAAAGGCCTTCCTGATGATACCCGCTTGACCAAACTCAACACAGTTGCTCGGGCTTGACCCGAGGATCCATCTTTCCGCAAACCGCGTAGAGCTGGAGTTCGGCGACCACCCTGGATCCTCGGGTCAAGCCCGAGGATGACAAGTCTTCTTAAAGAAATGCTCTCGGAGGAGCCCCCGGGATCAAGTCCCGGGGTGACGAGCTGGCCATAGCATACCTAAGCCGCCGTCCCACCCACGGTCATGGCATCAATGCGCAGGGTCGGCTGACCGACACCGACCGGAACCGACTGGCCGTCCTTGCCGCAGGTGCCGACGCCATTGTCGAGCTTCAGATCGTTCCCGATCATCGAGATGCGGGTCAGGCTATCGGCGCCATTGCCGATGATGGTCGCGCCCTTCACGGCGGGGCCGATCTTGCCGTCCTGGATCAGATAGGCTTCGGAGGCCGAGAAGACATATTTGCCGGAGGTGATATCCACCTGCCCGCCACCGAAGTTCACGGCATAAAGCCCGTTCTTGACCGACGCGAGGATCTCCGCCGGGTCATGCTTGCCGGGTTCCATGAAAGTATTGGTCATCCGCGGCATCGGCGCGTGGGCAAAGCTCTGGCGGCGACCGTTACCGGTGGGCTTCACCCCCATCAGGCGCGCATTCATGCGATCCTGAAGATAGCCTTTCAGAATGCCGTCCTCGATCAGGACCGTGCATCCCGTGGGCGTGCCTTCGTCATCAATGGTCAGCGAGCCGCGACGCCCTTCGAGCGTGCCATCATCGACCACGGTCACACCGGGTGAAGCGACGCGCTGGCCCAGCAGGCCGGAGAAAGCACTGGTCTTCTTGCGGTTGAAGTCACCCTCCAGCCCATGGCCCACGGCTTCATGCAGCAGCACGCCCGGCCAACCCGGCCCAAGAACGACGGTCATTTCGCCCGCCGGGGCCGAGATGGAGCCGAGATTGACCAATGCCTGACGCAGGGCTTCATCGACCTGGGCCTGCCAGTTTTCCGGTTCGAGATAGAGGTCATAGAGGGTGCGGCCACCGGCACCGCTCGATCCCGTTTCCTGCCGGTCGCCGTCACCGACCACGATGGCGACATTGACGCGCACCAGTGGCCGGATGTCGCCCGCGCGGGTACCGTCGGCACGCACGATCTGCACCGCCGACCATTCACCATAGAGCGAGGCCATAACCTGCCGGACGCGCGGGTCCTTGCCGCGTGCATAGGCGTCGATCTGCTGCAGCAGCTTGATCTTCTTTTCGAAAGGAACGGCCGACAGCGGATTGGAATCCGTATAGAGGCTGCGGTTGGTCGCTGCCGGAGCGCCCGAGAGTTCCACCGTGCCGCTATGACCCGACTTCACCGCCTGCACCGTCGCAGCCGCCCGCTTCAGCGCATCCTCGTCCAGAACCGACGCCTGGGCATAGCCGGTCATCTCACCCAGCACTGCACGCAGGCCGAAACCCTGGGTGGTATCGAAGCTGGCCGATTTGATCTTGCCGTCATCGAGGGCGAAGCTTTCCGACTGGCTATGCTCGAAATAAAGCTCGCCATCCTCCATGCCCTTCAGCGCATCGCTGGCGATACCTTCGACGCGTTTCCGGTCGAGGCCGGTCGCGTCATAAAACAGGCGGTCGGTCAGTGCGAGATCGGTCATGGCTGGCACTCTTGTCCAAAGAAAAGGGGGAGGCAGTTTCCCGCCTCCCCTTCATATAGCAACGATTGCCGCGTTATTCAGCGGCCATCGCGTTATCACCTGCACGTTTCCAGCGCAGAACCGGCTTGCGCGCGGCCAAGGTCTCGTCGAGACGGCGACGCGGGGTGAGACGGGGAGCCGCATGAAACTCTTCCGCTGCACCGGCCTTAGCCCGTTCCGCGAGGCTGCGCAGCGTGCCGATGAAGAGGTCGAGGGTCTGCTTGTCCTCGGTCTCGGTCGGCTCCACCAGCAAGGCACCATGGACGACCAGCGGGAAATACATGGTCATCGGATGATAGCCCTCGTCGATCAGCGCCTTGGCGAAGTCCAGGGTCGAAACTCCGGTGCCTTCCAGGAAGCGATCGTCGAACAGCGCCTCATGCATGCACGGCCCTTCGAAGGGCGCGGTCATCACGTCCTTCAGGCTGGCCAGGATGTAGTTGGCGTTCAGCACCGCATCGCCCGACACCTGCCACAGGCCATCGGCCCCATGGCTCAGCATATAGGCGAGCGCACGTACGAACATGCCCATCTGGCCATGGAAGGCCTTCAGGCGGCCAAAGGCAGCCTTGGCCTCGCCCTCGGCCTGTTCCAGCACCTGGAACTTGCCGTCCTTGAGGATCGTCCAGGGTAGTGGGGCATAGGCAGCCAGACGCTCCGACAGCACCACGGGACCCGAACCCGGACCGCCACCGCCATGGGGGGTGGAGAAGGTCTTGTGCAGGTTGATGTGCATGCAGTCGACGCCCAGGTCGCCCGGACGCACGCGGCCGACGATGGCGTTGAAGTTGGCGCCGTCGCAGTAGAAATAGCCGCCCGCTTCGTGGATCGCGTCGGCGATCTCGCGGATGTCGCCTTCGAACAACCCGCAGGTATTCGGGTTGGTCAGCATGATCGCCGCCACGTCCGGACCCAGCTTGGCCTTGAAGGCGGCGAGATCGACGCGACCAGCCTCGGTCGCGGGGATCGGATCGACGGTGAAGCCGATCACGGCGGCGGTCGCCGGATTGGTGCCATGGGCGCTTTCGGGCACCAGCACGCGGGTACGATGGCCTTCGCCACGGGCTTCGAGCGCGGCCTTGATCGCGACCATGCCGCACAGTTCGCCATGGGCACCGGCAGCCGGAGACATGGCGACGGCAGGCATGCCGGTCAGGGTTTTCAGCCAATGGGCCAGGGTATCGATCAGCTCCAGCGCGCCCTGCACGGTCGAAACCGGCTGCAGCGGATGGATATCGCCAAAGCCCGGCAGGCGGGCCATCCGCTCGTTCAAGCGCGGATTATGCTTCATCGTGCAGGAACCGAGCGGGAAGAAACCGCTATCGATGCCGTAGTTCTTCTGCGACAGGCGGGTGTAGTGACGCACCACCTGCGGTTCCGCCAGACCCGGCAGGCCGACCCCGCCCTTGCGGGCAAGGCCGCCGAGCTTGGCCGTGTGCTTGGGGGCTGCGGGCAGATCGACGCCGCAGCGCCCGGCCTCGCCCTGTTCGAAGATCAGCTTTTCTTCAAGCTGCAGACCCCGGTTGCCGGTAAAGGTCACCACATCGGCGGCGGCTTCCACGCCGTCGCGGGCCACGCGGCCCTGGCTGCGGTCGATGGTCATGCGAGCACCTCTTTCAGACCGGCGACCAACGCATCCATATCGGCGTCGGTCGTGCATTCGGTCGCGGCGATCACCAGCAGGTTCTCGACGCTCTTGTCGTTCGGGATGAGACGCGAAGCCGGGACACCGGCCAGGATCTTCTTGGCAGCCAGCGCTTCGACGACCTCAGCGGCGGGCTTGGAGAGCTTCACCGTGAATTCGTTGAAGAAGGCATCGGCCAGCACCTCGACACCCTTCACACCGGCCAGCTTATCAGCCAGACGAGAGGCTGCGGCATGGTTGAGGCTTGCCAGCTGCGTCAGCCCATCCTCGCCCAGGAGCGACAGATGGATGGTGAAGGCGAGGGCGCAGAGACCGGCGTTCGTGCAGATGTTGCTGGTCGCCTTCTCGCGGCGGATATGCTGCTCGCGGGTCGACAGGGTCAGCACGAAACCGCGCTTGCCGTCGGCATCGACGGTTTCACCGCACAGGCGCCCCGGCATCTGACGGACGTATTTGTCCTTGGTCGCGAAGAGGCCGACATAGGGGCCGCCGAAGTTGAGGCCCGAGCCGATGGACTGGCCTTCGGCAACCACGATATCGGCACCCATTTCACCCGGCGGGGTGATAGCGCCCAGCGACACGACTTCGGTGACGGCCACGATCAGCAGCGCGCCCTTGGCATGGGCAGCCTCGGCCAGCTTGGTCAGATCGCGCAGACGGCCAAAGAAGTTCGGGTTCTGCACCACGACGCAAGACGTCTCGCCATCGATCTGGGCGATGAGATCTTCGGTCCCGGCAAAGTCCGGCGCGCCCTTCACGACGGTGAAGCCGCCGTATTTGGCGTGGGTCTCGACGATCTCGGCATAATGCGGATGCAGACCGCCCGACAGCAGCGCCTTGGTGCGTCGGGTGACGCGGTTGGCCATCTGCACGGCTTCGACGCAGGCGGTGGAGCCGTCGTACATCGAGGCGTTGGCCACATCCATGCCGGTCAGCAGCGCGACCTGGGTCTGGAATTCGAACAGCACCTGCAGGGTGCCCTGGGCGATTTCCGGCTGATAGGGCGTATAGGCGGTCAGGAACTCGCCACGCTGGATCAGGTAATCGACCGAGGAGGGCACATGGTGGCGATAGGCACCGGCACCGACGAAGAAGGGCACCGTACCGCCAGCGATATTCTTGTCGGCCATGGCGGCCAACTGCCGGTGAACCTCAAGCTCACCGGCATGCATCGGCAGATCGACGGGGCCGGTGCGGCGGGCCGCGGCGGGCACGTCCTTGAAGAGGGCTTCGACGCTGGGCGCGCCGATGACCGCCAGCATGTCGCGGCGGTCAACCTCGGTCAGGGGGAGATAACGCATTTAAAAGACTACTCCCCGGTGTGGGCTTTATAGGCGGCGAGGTCCATCAGACCATCGAGCTCGCCCGTGTTCGACAGGCGGATCTTGAAGAACCAGCCGTCGCCTTCGGCACCCGAATTGACCAGGGCGGGTTCGCCGGTCAGGGCGTCGTTCACTTCCACGATCTCGCCCGAAACCGGGGCATAGACGTCGGAGGCTGCCTTGACGCTCTCGACAACGGCGGCTTCCTTGCCCTTGGCAAGCTTGGCGCCAACGGCGGGCAGTTCGACATAGACGACATCGCCCAGCTGGCCTTGCGCAAAATCGGTGATGCCGCAGGTGGCGACATCGCCTTCGACGCGGACCCATTCGTGATCGGTGGTGAATTTCAGCATGAGGGTTCTCCGAGCCTTGAGTTTCTTAGCGTTGATAATTATGGGGGGTGAACGGAAGGGCGGCGACGCTGGCGGGCAGCGCCTTGCCTCGCACTTCCAGGAAAATCTTGGTGCCGACAGCGGACTGCGCCGTTGCGACATAGCCCATGGCGACCGGGCCATTGACGGTCGGGCCAAAGCCGCCGCTGGTCACTTCGCCGATCTTCTGGGTCAGGGCTTCGTCAGCGAAAACCGCCGTGTGTTCACGGGCAGGCGCGCGGCCCTCCGGCTTGATACCGACGCGCAGGCGCGACACGCCTTCAGCCAGATGTTTCTGCACGATGGCAGCACCGGGGAAGCCACCATCTTCCCGGCGACGCTTGGAGATCGTCCACTTCAGATCGGCTTCAATCGGGCTGGTCGTGGTGTCGATGTCATGGCCATAGAGGCAGAGACCGGCTTCCAGGCGCAGGCTGTCGCGGGCCCCAAGACCAATGGGCTTCACGGACAGATCGGCCAGCAGGGCGCGGGCCAGCGGTACGGCGTCTTCGGCGGCGACCGAGATTTCCCAGCCATCCTCGCCGGTATAGCCCGAGCGGGTGACAAACGCCTTGAGGCCGCCAACCGACAGCGACTTCGACGACAGGAACACCATCTCCTGGCTGCCCGGGGCCAGACGTGCCATCACGTCCTTGGCCTTGGGCCCCTGGAGCGCCAGCAGGGCGCGGGTCTCATGCACTTCGATATCGACGCCCTGCAGCCCTGCGACCATCAGCGCGATGTCCTGCGCCTTGCAGGCGGCGTTCACGACCACGAACAGCGTGTTCTGGTCGATCTTGGTCACCATCAGATCGTCGAGGATACCGCCCTCGGCATTGGTGAACATTGTATAGCGGGTGCGGCCTTCCTTCAGGGCCTGGATGTCGCCGGGGACCAGGGCTTCCAGGGCCTTGGCCGGATCTTCACCGCGCAGGGTGACCTGACCCATGTGCGAGACATCGAACAGGCCCGCGTTCTCGCGCGTCCAATTATGCTCGGTCATGATGCCGGTGGGATATTGCACGGGCATGTCGTAACCGGCGAACGGCACCATGCGGGCGCCAAGCTCGACATGGAGGGCGTGCAGGGCGGTTTTGTGAATGATCTCGTCGGTCATGCGGCGGTCCTTCGGAAACCTTAGGGGTCAAGCGCTCTTATCGCCGGATGGAATCCAGCGTTGGCGCCCCCTCTGTCTCCTGGACCTGAAAGATTACCGGCCCCAGGGAAGCCGGTTTACCTCGTCGGTGGACGGATCCTGCCCGTCACTTTCCAGAGCGGCCATCCCCCCACGGTCCTTTTGCCTGAGCGTTTCCGGGGCGGTTGCGCCTTCGGCGCCGTCCTATCCCTGACGGGACGAACGGTCTCTTCCATGGGGATCGTCTGACCTGGGGGCCAAACTACGCGAAGTGCCGCGCGAGTCAACAGAACTGTCGGCGATTCGGAAGATGCCGCTTACTTCCAGATAGCCTTCCCGCTCCCCGGCAGGCCGAGCTTGCCCCAGATCTCGTCGACTTTTTTCACCACATCCTTATCCATCGCGATCTTGGTGCCCCATTCGCGTTTGGTTTCAGGCGGCCATTTGTTGGTGGCGTCGAGCCCGACCTTGCCGCCCAGCCCATCCTCGGGCGAGGCGAAGTCGAGATAGTCGATGGGTGTGCCTTCCATCGTGGTGATGTCGCGCACCGGGTCCATGCGGGTGGAGATCGCCCACATGACGTCTTTCCAGTCCCGGCAGTTGATGTCGTCATCCACGATGATGACCCACTTCGTGTACATGAACTGCCGCAGGTACGACCAGACGCCCATCATCACGCGCTTGGCATGGCCGGGGTAGGCCTTCTTGATCGAGACGACGGCAATCCGATACGAACAACCCTCGGGCGGTAGCCAGAAGTCGACGATCTCCGGGAACTGCTGCTGGATCAGCGGCACAAACACCTCGTTCAGCGCCTCGCCCAGCACGGACGGCTCATCGGGCGGACGGCCAGTAAAGGTCGATAGGTAGATGGGCTTCTTGCGCATGGTGACGGCGGTCACCGTGAAGACTGGGAAGGGCTCCACCGCGTTGTAATAGCCAGTGTGGTCGCCGTAAGGGCCTTCGTCGCCGAACTCATCCAGCGATACATAGCCTTCCAGGATGATCTCAGCTTCGGCCGGGACTTTCAGCGGCACGGTCTTGCAGTCGACCAACTCGACCTTCTTGCCGCGCAGCAGGCCTGCGAACTGATATTCCGACAGGGTATCCGGCACCGGCGTCACGGCGGCCAGGATCGTGCCGGGATCGGCGCCAATGACCACGGCGGCGGGCAGAGGCTCGCGCTTCTCGGCGCCCCAGCGGCGGTAATGCTGGGCGCCGCCGCGATGTTTCAGCCAGCGCATCAGCGTCGTATTTTTGCCCGTCACCTGCATGCGGTAGATGCCGAGGTTGAAGCCATCTTCCTTGGTATTGCCGGGCCCCTTGGTCACGACCAGCGGCCAGGTGATCAGCGGCGCCGGTTCCCCCGGCCAGCAGGTTTGCACCGGCAGTTTCGACAGATCGATCTCGTCACCCGTCAGCACGACTTCCTGGCAAGGCGCCTTGGAGACCGTCTTGGGCTTCATCGCCATGACGGTTTTGAGCAGCGGCAGCATCTCCAGCGCTTCGCGCCAGCCACCCGGCGGTTCGGGCTGGCGCAGGAAAGCCAGGGTTTCGCCGACGCCGCGCAGCTGATCCGGCTCGCGGTCCATGCCCCAGGCGACGCGCTCCACGGTGCCGAACAGATTGACCAGCACCGGCATGTCCCAGCGCTTGCCCGACGCCTCGTCGACGACATTCTCGAACAGCACCGCCGGGCCACCTTCGGCCAGCAGGCGCGTCTGGATCTCCGTCATCTCCAGCACCGGCGACACCGGTTCGGTCACACGGACAAGGCGGCCTTCACGCTCGAGGCGGTCCATGAAATCGCGCAGGCTGGCATAGGGCATCGGGAAACTCCGGCGGGAAACAGATTAAGGGCAGAACGCGAGGATCAGTCGTACTCAGGCAGATCCCACATGATCATCACCTGGGCGAACTGTTCCTTGGTCCAGACCTTGTCCCAGACGCCTTTATAGCCGGTTTTGACCTCGGTCCAGTAGCCCGGAGCAAAGGACAGAATTTCGCGGATCAGCCGGTCGACCAGGGGGATGATGTCGCCGGTCGTCTCGTCGAAGGATACGTCCTCTACCCGCTTCAGGCTGCGGGTGAAGCTGTCGTAGTCATCGACCCACCAGGTGCTCTGGATCTTGAAGCTGGCGCCCTCGGTATGGGTGATGTCGATCTTCGCGCTGCCGCCCTCGGGGTGGCCAAAACACAGGCCCCAGACCGGGGCGTCGTGATAATAGCGCTCGATCGTCAGATTATGCTCCTCCGCATATTCTTCCAGCGGCGGGCCGATCCTCTCGAAACGGGGGGCGAAATCTTCCATCGAGAGTCTCCTTGGGTCAAAACGTCAGGGGCAGAAATCACCGGAACCTCATTGAGGTCAAGGGGGGAGCGCTGCTTCGTGATAGATTGCCGCAGGACAATGGGGGGTTGGGCGATGAAAAGACTTTTCCTGTGTGCGGTGCTGGTTCTGGCAGCGCATCCGGTCTGGGCGCAGTCGCCCGCATCACCCAAAGATATCGTCCAGAGACTCTATAAGCCCTACCTCGACGATCCTCGGGCTGAGCGGACGGACACGCCCGGTTCCATGGATGCGGTTCTGGCCCAGGCGAGCAAATCGCTGGCTAAGGCGATCCAATCCGAATTCGACTGTCAGACGCGGGAAGAGGGTGTCTGCAATGTCGATTTCGACATTCTGATCAATGCGCAGGATTGGTCGCTGAAGAAATTCGCCATTGCCGAAAAAAGTCGGTCGGGCGGCAAGGCTGTCGTCGTGGCGAGTTTCGACAATATGGGGCCGATGGGCGTGCGCTTCACCTTCATTCAGGAAGGCGGGACCTGGAAGATCGATGAAATGGAAGGCGGCGAGCCCAAGGGTAGCAAGTTCACGGTCGGTTGGCGCCTGACGGAGATGCTGGAGCCCACGGCTGAGTAACGGTTTTTCAAACAAGAACCGTCATCCCCGGACTTGATCCGGGGATCTCGTGTGGCCGAACTCCGTTCGATTTTCGACGCGGCTTGCCAACAGGAGATCCCATGGCCAAGCCATGGGATGACGAGGTTTCTCGGGAAGCTTTCTTCTATTTCGTCACATTCCGGTAGAAGATCAGATCCGAGGTCGCGCCATGGACGTAGCCCTTGACGTTCGACCGCATGGCGACCTGATCCTGGGCCTGGAACATGACGATGATCGGACCCTGGGCCTGCACGTCCTTCTGCAGGTCGTAGTACATCTTCAGGCGCTTGGCCGGATCGCTTTCCTTCAGCGCCGCCATGGTGCGTTCCGACAGTTCGGGCACCAGCCAGGCGTTCCGCCAGGTCGTGGTGCTCTGATATTTGTCGTCGGCATTATCGACGTTATAGGCAAAGGCCTTGGCGTTCGAATGCGGATCGATGAAGTCCGGGCCCCAATAGAGCAGCATCATCTGGTGGGTACGGTTGCGGTACTTGGTGATGACCTGCGCGCCGGTGCCGGGGACGAGGTTCAGCTTGATGCCTGCTGCGCCCATGGTCGCCTGGATCGACTGTGCGATCTCCAGGAACGGGGCCGAGGAGATCACGTCCATATCGAAGGACAGATCCTTGAGGCCCGCCTTGTCAAGGATCTCCTTGGCCTTGGCCGGATCGGACTTGAACGGCGTGTCGTTCAGCGCGCCAGGGAAGCCCTTGGGCCAGAAGGCCTGATGCACGGCCATCTGGCCTGCCAGCAGCTTGTTCGCGATCCCGTCGTAATCGACCAGATAGCGCATCGCTTCCCACAAGGCCGGGTTCTGCAGGCCGGGGGTCTTCTGGTTCAGCGACACGAAATGCACGGCCGCCTGCGGATATTCGCCGATGGTGATATCGGCCTTGCCGCGCAGGGCCTTGATCTGGTCCGAGCCCATGCCGCGCGCGATATCGATGTCCTGCTTTTCCAGCATGACGCGCTGGGTGCCCACTTCCTTCATGTGCTGAATGCTGACATTAAGCTTGGGCGCGCCGCGGAAGTAGTCCTTGTTCGCCTGCAGGGTGACGCTTTCGCTGGCGGCATATTTGGTCATTTTGAACGGGCCGCTGCCCGCCGACTGGCCATTCAGCCAAGCATGGCCCATGTCGTTGTTGACGACATGTTTGGCAACCTCGACCGAATCGACGACCGATGCCGGACGGGCTGCAAGCACGTTCAGGAAGAAGGCCGGGCCGAAGGCGCCGGTGTGGGTGAGCGCCACTTCCTTGTCCGACACCTTCTTGACCAGGGTGTCGAGGTTGTCCTTGGTCCAGCCAAGCTGGGTCAGGATGAAGGCTGGCGATTTATTAAGCGTCAGCACACGGCGGAAGCTTTCGATCACGTCTTCCGGGCGCACCGGATTGCCGCTCTGGAACTTCGCGCTGCGCAGGGTGAAGGTGATGGTCTTGCCGTCATCCGACACCTTCCAGCTCTCGGCAAGGCCGCCGACCAGCTTTTCGGGATCTTCGGGCTCGTACTGGACCAGACGGTCGTAGGTATTGGCGACGATCTCGCCGGACGAGAATTCATAGGCCGTGGCCGGATCGATGGTCACGATATCGTCGATATTTTTGGCAACGACCAGCACACCCGACGGGGTCGCCGCCAGGGCTGCCGTGCCCCCCATCATCGATAGCGACAGGGCGGTCGCCCAGAGCAGTTTCTTCATCGCGGATATCTCCCCTTAACCGGTGATGAGGTCATTCAAAGCAGTGCCCAGAAGCGTCGCCAGACCTTGGCCGAAGATCGCATCTTCCTGGGTATAGGGCCGGTCGCTATGCAAGATATTGACCGATCCGACGGTGCGGCCGTTCAGGCGGATCGGCACATTCACGGCCGACCGCAGACCCAGCGCGAACACCTTCTCGTAATCGACATAGAAGGGCTTCCATTCGTCGGGCGTATTGGCGACGAAGGCACGGCCTT
Source organism: Lacibacterium aquatile (assembly GCF_042683105.1). NCBI lineage: Bacteria > Pseudomonadati > Pseudomonadota > Alphaproteobacteria > Rhodospirillales > Rhodospirillaceae > Lacibacterium > Lacibacterium aquatile. Next base: position 80,716 of record NZ_JBHUIP010000010.1, on the reverse strand, counting down.
CCACGACGACATGCTGATAATAGGCGTTGCGATCCATGGGCTTGGCGCCGCCGACCGGATAGTTGCCGGTATCGCTGGAATAGAAGCGCACGCTGTTCTTGTGGCCTTCGTCATAGAGCATGACGGTAAAAAGCGTGAAGCCGATGGCGGCGCGGAAGCTGTCCTCCGCGGCCTTGAAGGCGGCATCGCTTCCGCCACCCGCCGCGATGGCACGGGCGAGCGACAGAAAAGCTTCGATTTTGGCATCGGGCGCGGAAAAGGACGTCACGGCGTTTCCTGTTTCTGGGTAAGCGTCCCAAAAACACTAAACGCTTTTGTGCAAAGGTTAACAGCGAAACCGGAAGCGGAAGGGTAATGAAACTGCCATTTTCACCGCGTAGCTGGGGATGAGATTGAGACCAAAAGGCTCCAGCCCTTCCAAAAGCTTACCCTTCTCTTCAAGACCAGCGATGGAAGCTTCTCACTTTCCCATCTCCGCCCGCGCCTTGACGCCGGTGGCGGGTTCGTCGGTGAATATTCCGTCAACTCCGAGGGCAAAAAAACGCTTCATTTCTTCAGTCAGATCATTTCGATATTCAGCAGGTAAATGTCTTGGTTCACTACGGAACGTATAAGGGTAAACTCTAAGTCCTGCCTTGTGAGCCCATCCCACCAAACTCGAGCGCGGCATAGTTCTTCCATCTTTATCGATCGGTATAATCGATGTCTTAGATGGGCCAATGCCATAAGCATATTTCGCAATTTCGGCTAAGCCGTCGGGATTCATCATGTCTCGATATGTTTTTTTACTGCCATTAATTATTTGATCGTACGGTGTTGAGCTTTCGTTTCCAAGTAGCTGAATTAATTTGTGTTTGCTTCTTTTGGATAGATCTTTGAGATTTGAAATCTCAAAGGATTGAATAAAAACTGCGTCGCTGGAGTGGTGGAAATAGTTTCTTCTGAGGATATCTAGCAGCACGGTGTTCATATCCTTACCCATCTGCGCGAAATAGGTCGGGTGCTTGGTTTCGGGATAGATGCCGATGGTGCGGCCGCGTTTCTTCTCCTCGGCGCGCACCAGATCGATCACCTCCTGCAGGGTCGGGATCTCGAACTGGCCGTCATACTCCTTGGAGCGGTCGGGGTGCGGCTGGATCGCGCGCAGGGTCTTGAGTTCGGCCAGGGTGAAGTCTTCGGCAAACCAGCCCTCGACCGGCTTGCCGTCGATCATGGCGGTGCGCTTGCGGTCGGGGAATTTCGCGGGCGCATCGGTGGTCAGGCCGATCTCGGGCTCATGCCGAGTAACGAGATGATTGTCCTTGGTCATCACCAGATCGGGTTCGACAAAATCCGCCCCTACCTCGATCGCGCGCAGATATGACGCCAGCGTATGTTCGGGCCGCTCGGCCGAGGCGCCACGATGACCGATAACCAGTGGCGGCGTGCCGTCCAGGGTCGGCAAAGGCGCTGCCATCAGGGGGGCGGCTAGCCAGAGCGCGGCAAGAGTGGTCCAGGTGCCGATTTTCGCTTTCATCGCCGTGAAATCCCCTTTTGTTATGAGCTTGAGCAACCCATGTGTCAGGTCCTTGCGTCAAGACGGCAGACGCGGGCCGAGTGCGACGATATAGTGCCGACGCTTCAAGAAGGTGTGAGGAAACTGGTGCAACAAAAGGGTGCCCCCAAAGAAACACCCGGCCGACGGAAACTGGCAGCGGTGCTGCTATCCGCCGTTCTGACGCTGGCCCATCCTGTCCTGCCGCTCGTCACGGCGGTCAGTTTCATCACCACAGAGGAAGCGGAGGCCCGGCGTTCCTCGTCGCGTTCCAGCGGTGGTTATTCACGGCCCAGCTCGTCATCGAGCCGCACCCCCTCGGCGAGCAGCAGCCGTAGCTCCTCGTCCTCCTCATCGGGTGGTTATGCGCGGCCGGGCAGCGGCTCGACCAGTACGGCCCGCACGCCGTCGCTGTCGGCCAGCGACCGGGATATCGCGCGTTCCTCCTCGCGCTCCTCGTTGGAAAGTTACCGCGCCAGCCGCACCCCGCAGGCCACGACTCCTGCCGCCCCGATCCAGAGCGGCAACAGCTATTCCATCCCGCGCCGGGACAATGCGCCTGCCTATAGCTATGCGCCGCCGCGCTATACTTATGGTTCCCCCAGCCGCTTCGGCATCTGGGATGCCGCGATGCTGTGGTTCATGCTGGATAGTCTCAGCAACCCGTCGCGCGGTGCCTTTTTCCACAATCACGCCAATGATCCCGGCGTGCAGCAATGGCGCGCCGAGGCCGACAAGCTGGCGGCCGACAATGCCGATCTGAAAGCCAAGCTCGCGCAGCTCGACGGTCAGGTCGCCGCCCAAAGCGGGCAGCCGCGTGACGAGAACTATCTGCCGCCTGACATCGCCGTCCCGGCTCCGGCGGAAGAGGATGGCGATTTCGGCTGGATCATCCTTCTTGGTCTCGCCGGTTTTGCCGGTTGGATCCTCTATAAGCGGATCGGCCGCCGGGCCGCCGCCAATCAAAATGCTGGAAGCGCCATGCTCATCGGACCCCTGAAGCCTGCCGCCGACATTCTGAAGCGCAAGTTCGGCAACGACGGCCCCTATCGCCCGGACTGGTTCCGCGTCGGCATGCCGTTGCAAATCGATCCCTCGCCCTTCCTGCTGCTGGGACCGCAGACGACCCTGCGGACGCCGCCCGCCCGCGCCGATGTGGAAGCTGTTTCCACGGTCGTTGGTACCTCGGCAACGCTTTATCGCCTCTATCTGTCGGGCGGGAATGGCGCCTTTGTCGAGGTTTCGCTCGATAAGGACGGCCAACCCGCAGGCGCGCGCTATTTTGCGCCGCTGGATGAAGTGCACCCGGCCGATGACGGCGAATGGGATTTCTGGCTCAATGAGGACGAAGGCATGATCGGCTGGCACGAGTTCCAGTCGAAGGACGGGCAGCTTTACGGTCGCATGTGGGCCCAGGGCGGCGACCGGGTGGATCCGATCAAGTTCACCGAAACCCGTGAACGCCTGGACGGTGCTGGCCAGCGCGACCTGCAAGCCATGCTATATGGTCGTGAAACCGGCCTTCCGGCGCCCGCGCCGACTGCCGAATATCTTCTGATCTCCGCCGCTGAAACCGACTCCGAGGCCTGGGTCGAACTGCATGTCGGCATCGATATCAATCCGGCCTCCCTTGGCCTTGCGTAGGGTTACGACATGTCCGCCATCGAAGCTTTGACCTCCGGCCTGCCGCTGCTTCTGCTGCATCTGGCTGCAGCCTCCATCCTGCTGGTTGTCGGCGCCATCATCCATCTGTGGTTGACGCCGTTCCGCGAACGCGAACTGGTGGCCGAAGGGAATAGCGCCGCCGCTACCGTCATGGCGACCACCGCCGTCGCCCTGGCCATGCCCATTGCGGCGACGCTCGCAACTTCGCTCTCCCTGGTCGATATTCTGATCTGGGGCGCGGTCGGCCTGATCGTGCAGCTTCTGGTGTTCGTCGCCGCCTCCCTGGCGCTGCCGAACCTGAAAGCCCGCATCGAAGCGGGCGAGAATGCTGCCGCCATCACCCTGGGCGGCTGGCAGATCGCCGCTGCCCTCCTCAATGCTGCCGCGCTGCTCGGCTAATTCCACTCCATCGACTTTAAGAGGCTCACATGTTCGCCTTCTTCAAAAACCTCATGGGCGTCAAAGCCAATCAGGCCGTGAAATCGGGTATCGAGGCGCTGGTCCGTTGGGACCCCAAGGCCGCGACCGAGGCCGAACTGCGCACCATGGAACAGCATCTGGACGAACTGGGCCGTCAGGTCGCCCAGGCCCGTCTGGCGCTGGATAAGGAGCAGAAGGAAGCTGCCGCTATCGAGGCGCTCTATGGTCAGCGTCTGGCCGCTGCCGAGCAGCTGGATAAGCAGATCCACGCCACCGACGATGCCGCCCGCAAGAACGACCTGGGACACAGCCTCGCCACCCTGTTGACGATGCTGGAAGAGATGGCGCCGGATATCGAACGCGAGAAGCAGGATGCCGTCGATGCCGCCGCTTTCCTGGCCCAGCTTCAGGAAACTTATGACGAGGCAGGCAAGAAGCTGCGCTCCGCCCGTGCCGACATGGAACGCGCTCAGCGTGATATGCAACGTGCTGAACAACAGCGCTCGGCCGCTGAACGCCAGTCCGAGGCCGCCCGTCGCGCCGCCGGTCTTTCGACCGCAACCGATGGTCTTGGCGTCGCCGTCAAGGCGATGAAGGAAGCGGCTGACCGCGACCGGATCGAAGCCGAAGCCCAGCTCGCCAAGGCCAAGCTGTTGTCGGTCTCCAAGCCCGAACAGTCGGACCCGAACATCGAAGCTGCCCTCAAAGCTGCTTCGGGCAAGACCCAGGTGACGGACCTGACTTCGCGTCTGGCCGCCCTGCGGGGGCCGGAAGCCGCCAAGGCCCTCCCCAAACCCGAATAGCGTCGCTCGGCGGGAGGGGTCATCTGCGTCGTTGCTTGCCGTGCTCGGTGCTCACGGACCAAAGTCCGCTCCGCGCCTGTGCCGGCAAGCGCCTAGCATCTGACTCCTCCCGCCTTCGCTTCTACAGCCAAAAGAGAACAAACAAGATCTCGTCATCCCGCACTTGATGCGGGATCTCGTGTGGCCAATCCGCGTAGAGCAACGGCACCGCCCTCCGAAAGCCGCGCATTCTTTCGGCTGAGATGCGATTTGTTTCGTTTGGTGCGCGCCCTGTCGGAAATACGACTGGACGTGAGATTTTTTTTCATCAAACTGCAACAAAATCGTCATACGACTGGGCCGTTCGCGGCGTACAGTCCCCAGCCCTGGATTCTGTTGCCTAATGCCGAAAGCTGCTCCCATGGACGCCGCAATTCTTGAGCGCCTTTATACCGTGATCGAAAGCCGTCGGGGCGCCGATCCGGAAACCTCCTATACCGCCAAGATGTTCGACCGCGGCACCCATAAGATCGCCCAGAAAGTCGGCGAGGAAGCAGTCGAAGCGCTGATCGAAGCGGTGCGCGGCAAGAAGAAGCGCCTCGTCTCTGAAAGCGCAGATCTCCTCTATCACCTGCTGATCCTCTGGGCCGACCAGGAAGTGAAGCCGTCGGAGATCTGGGCCGAACTCGCCGCGCGCGAAGGGATTCCGGGCTACGTCCACGTCTCCAAAGAGCCGGATTAATCGCTCGGCCTCTCCTGCCCCCCTCCTAAGCTTGCATCCCCCCTGTCGCTTGCCCCATCATCTCGGCCTGTGACCATCCTTGGGGAGAGCCTCGGTGAGCTACGATCCGTCGAATATCTTCGCCCGTATCCTGCGCGGGGAAATTCCTTGTAAGAAGGTGTTCGAAAGCGAGCATGTGCTCGCCTTTCACGATATCGGCCCAAAGGCTCCACACCATATTCTGGTGATCCCCAAAGGCGCCTATGTATCGGCCCAAGATTTCGGCGAAAAGGCCAGCGCGGCTGAGACGCAGGAATTCTTCCAGGCCATAGCCAAGATTTCGGCAGACATCGGCATTGCGGCAGGGGGCTATCGCCTGATCTCCAATGCAGGCGAAAACGCCAACCAGGAAGTGCCGCATTTTCACATGCACATCCTGGGCGGCGCGCCGCTCGGCCCCATGATCTGCCGTCCAGCCTAAAGGCTTTTGAGCAGATCTTTGAGTTGTTTCGAGAGTTCGGGGTTTGCGCCCAGGGCCACCCCCAGAACGCCTGCCGCCAGGGTCGACTGCACTGGGTGACGCTGAACTTCGGCAGCCAGCATCTCCGTCAGCTGCGGGCGGGGTGCCGGAGGCGCCGTCAGAGGTATCGGTAACGCACGGGGCGATGATCGGCCGCCTGCGGCAAAACACAGGCAGCCGAGGGCGACCAGCGTGAAGGCGATGGCCGCCATCACCAGGGCCGCCTCACCGGGCAGCATGTGCCGCTCCAGCATCAGGCGCACCCCGTTGAAGAGGTAGACGAGTCCCAGCACCGCCAGCGCGCCGAGCGAGGTGGCGGTGAGACTCCAGAGCAACAGGCGTTTCAGCCCCCGCTGGAGCGCATGCTCGACGGCCTCGCCAAGCGGTTTGGAAGACAGGCGCACCAAACGGTCCAGCATGGGGCTGCTCCGCTGCCTAACGCAGGGTAAGGCGGCCGATGACGGCACCGACGCCAAAAGCGATCAGCACGCTGGAGAGCGGGCGCTGAGCAATGGTGGTTTCAAGCTCGGAAACACCTTGCTTGCCAAGATCAACGGCTTTGCCGGCGGCAACACTGGCCTGGGCGGCGGCACCATTGAGCTTGGCGACACCCTCGTCCTTCAGAACCCCGACCAGCGAGCCGAGATCGGCGCGCAGCGTGGCAAGATCCTGCTTCAGGGTATCGAATTCACTTTCGAGATTGCGGGTCGTGGTGGCCATGGCACTGTCCTTTCGAAATCAGATCGGCTGCGTAGATAACGCTGCCGACGTGGGAAAGTTTCATTCCAGGTCACGGGTAAAGTTGGGCCAGAGTGCGGTCGCGAGGGAGTAGTCGCGGTCTTGTCACCGGCGCGCGCTAGGATTTGACCGATCTACACGAGATCCCGGATCAAGTCCGGGATGACGGCCTCATCTTGCAGTTTAGAAGCGACGGCCCGGCGGATGAGATGCTAGGCATCTGAAAGCGCAGGACCGGAGCGTACTTCCTGTACGTGAGGATCCGAGCATTTCAGATAACGACGCAGATCGCCGCCGGGGCTAGCGTCGTGCCTCAATCGCGTCCCAGAGCAGCCGTTCGAGCTGCACGCCATCCAGCCGGTTGATCTGCTGAATGCCTGTCGGGCTGGTCACGTTGATTTCGGTGATGACATCGCCGATGACATCGATGCCGACGAAGATCTGGCCGCGTTCCTTCAGGGTCGGGCCGATGGCTTCGCAGATTTCGAGATCGCGCTTGGTCAGTTCGGTTTTCACTGCCCGACCGCCCACATGCATATTGGCGCGCGCCTCGCCCTGGGCGGGGACCCGCAGCACCGCGCCGACAGCCTTGCCATCGACGAGGATGATGCGCTTGTCGCCTTCACGAACGGCAGGCACATAGCGCTGCACCATCACAGGTTCGCGCGGGAAGGTACGGGCGAAAACCTCCAGCAGTGAGGACAGGTTCTCATCACCCGGCGTGAGGTGGAAGACCCCGGCACCACCATTGCCGAACAGCGGCTTCACGATGATGTCCTGATGCTCGGACCGGAAGGCCGCGATCTCGCTGGGATCGATGGAGATTAGGGTCGGCGGCATCAGGTCCGGGAAATCGGTCACGAACAGCTTTTCGGGCATGTCGCGCACATAGCGCGGATCATTCACCACCAGGGTCTTGGGGTGGACCTTCTCCAGCAGCCAGGTGGTGGTGAGGTAGGAGATGTCAAAGGGCGGATCCTGGCGCAGCAGCACCACATCCACATCGTCCGCCAGATCCAGCAGGACAGGTTCGCCCTTGGTAAAATGATTGCCCTTCTCGTAGCGCACCTCGAGCGGATGGGCGAAGGCACGCACCCGGCCATTCAGCATGGAAAGGCGCGAGGGGAGATAGTGATAGAGCTTGTGGCCACGGCGCTGGGCTTCCAGCGCCAGCATGAAGGAACTATCCCCGGTGAGATCAATGCTCTCGATGGGGTCCATCTGCAACGCGACGGTAAGTGCCATTTTCCGATGTAGTCCCTTGCTCGGTGGCCTAACGCGCTTTGCGCTACTTGAGGCCGTTTTGTAAGGTGGCCTAACGCGCTTTGCGCTACTTGAGGCCGTTGACGTTATTTTGCGGCGGCGGGATCGAGGCCCTGTTCGATCTTGCGTTTAAGCGGAGCAAGGGCACTGGCTTCCGGTCCCAGCTTCAAGGCGCGCTCCCACTGGTACTTGGCTTCCAGACGGCGCCCGACCTGCCAATAGACATCGCCAAGGTGATCATTGACCGTGGCATCGCCCGGTTTCAGCTCGACGGCTTTCTCGAGATACCCCAGGGCGCGCGGATAATCTTTCAATCGGTAGTAGGCCCAGCCCAGGCTGTCGATGATGGCGCCGTCACGGGGCCGCAGCGCGGCTGCACGTTCCAGCAGCTTCTTGCCTTCCTCGACATTCTCTCCCCGGTCGACCCAGGTGTAGCCGAGGTAATTCAGCACGTAGGGCTGATCCGGCTCCAGGGTCAGGGTCTGCTTCAGGTCGGCGATCGACCGCTCGTATTGGCCCGATCGCTCCAGCGAGATGGCGCGGTTGAAGAGCAGCGACCAATGTTGACGCTCGACCTTCGATACGCGGCTGACGGCAGCGTCATAGAGAGGGATCGATTCATCGAACCGCTCGTGCAGGCGCAGGATATCGCCAGCGCGCGCCAGGGCTTCTTCGCTGCGGGGGCGTTCATCGGCCATGGCCTTGAGGTCGGCAATCGCGCCGTTTGTATCACCCTTACTGTCCTTCAGGATCGCCATGCGCATTCGTGCGGTCCAGGAGAAGGGCGAGGTGCGTGGCACGGCGGCATAGACCGCCAATGCCTGGGGCGCCCGATGCTGCGACTCCAGCACCTCGGCCAGCAGCAGATTGGCAAGTTCGAAATTGGGATCCAGCTGCAGGGTCAGGCGCGTGAAAACCAGGGCCAAGTCACCGCCCGGCCGCTCTCGCTGCCAGAGGGTCGCCATGTCGAACATGCCCTGGGCGAGACCGTCAGTCGCGGCATCCATCGCGCGGCTGGCAGGCTTGCCATCGGCGATACGCTGTTTGGCGACAATCAGAAAATCGCTGTCGGCATCGCGGGAGATGAAACCGTCATAGAGCGCACGTGCCTTATCGAGCTGGCCAGTCGCTTCGTAATAGCGGCCGATGACCTCCACCACCCGCAGGGGCGGGGCGGAATCATTCGCGATCATTTCGCCAAAGACCTTGTCGGCAATCTCGCGGTTGCCGGTCAGCGCGGCCATGGCGCCCCAGTGGAAGTTGAAGGTGTCGCGGGCCTGGCTGATTTCCTCAATCGGCTTCAGCAGTTCGCCAGCCTTGGTCAAATCATTGTTTCCAGCCGCCAGCCAGGCGCGCATCAAGGGGATCAGCAAATTGTTGATGCCGGTGCGCGGCAGGGTGACGAGGCGGCTGTCCGCTTCGGTATATTTGGCGACCCGGGCATCTTCGAAGGCCAGCACCAGGTTGGCGACGGGATTGTCCGGCTCCACCGCCAGCAGGCGCTTGGCAAGGGCGATGCTGTCGTCCGTGTGCCCTTCACCGGTGGTCGCGATGAAGGCGCGGCGCAGCAGTTCAATGTTGTTGGGATCGGCTGCCAGAGCCTTTTTCAGTAGATCGGCAGCGGCGGTGAAATCGCCTGTACGCGCCGCAACGCTGCCTGCGAGATAGGCTCCCAGCGGCGAGGTAACGGCGGCAGTTCCGGTCGGGTCGGAAGTCCCGGTGATCGGCTGGCTACCAGCTGTGGCCGGGGCACAGCCACTTGCCAGCAGTGTCAGCGCCAGCAGCGCCCCGATCCTGACCGTCCGCTCTGTCAAAGCCATCTAACCGTCCTTTTGCCGCTTGCCGGTCGCAGGGGGTGCAGCCGGTCGATGCGAAACTTAAGCGCTACATATTGGGATAATTTGGGCCACCGCCACCCTGCGGCACGACCCAATTGATATTCTGACGCGGATCCTTGATATCGCAAGTTTTGCAGTGCACGCAATTTTGCGCGTTGATCTGCAATCGTTTATCTGTCTCGCCGACTATTTCATAGACCCCGGCCGGGCAATAGCGTGTCTCGGGCGAGCGGTATTCTTCCCAATTCACCGAGATCGCCAGCTCCGGATTCTTGAGCTGCAGATGGATCGGCTGGTCTTCCTCGTGATTGGTGCTGGAGAGGAAGACGGACGAGAGCTTGTCGAAGCTGATCTTCCCGTCGGGCTTGGGATAACTGATGACCGGCGCGTCGGCGGCTTTTTTCAGGCTGGTGTGGTCGGCGTGCAGCTTGAAGGTCCAGGGCTCCTTGCCGCGCGAGATGAAGCACTGGAAGGCGCCATAGGCGATACCTGCTAGCAGGCCCTTATAGAAGGCCGGGCGGATATTGCGCACGGCCTTCAGTTCGTCCGCGACCCAGGAGGCATCGAACTTCTCGCGGTAGCTGATGGCTTCATTGCTGCCGCTGTCGCCGGTCAGCAGTTCGTAGACCGCCTCGGCGCACAGCATGCCGGATTTCATCGCCGTGTGGCTGCCCTTGATCTTGGGCACATTCAGGAAGCCTGCCGCGCAGCCGATGACCGTGCCACCGGGGAAGGTCAGTTTCGGGATCGCCTGCCAGCCGCCTTCATTGAGCGCGCGCGCGCCATAGGCGATGCGCCGCCCGCCTTCGAAGAAGTCCTTCACCGCCGGATGGTGCTTGAAGCGCTGCAGCTCATCGAAGGGGGAGAGGTGCGGATTGTCGTAGTCGAGGCCGATCACGAAGCCGACGACGATCTGGTTGTTGTCGAGGTGATAGAGGAACGTCCCGCCATAGGTCTTCATATCCATCGGCCAACCGGCGGTATGGATGATCAGGCCCGGCTTATGTTTGCTGGGATCGATCTCCCAGAGTTCCTTGATGCCGATGCCGTAGGTCTGGGGTTCGACACCCTCGCGCAGATTGAACTGCTCCATCAGGCTTTTCGACAGCGAGCCCCGGCAGCCTTCGGCGAACAGGGTCTGGCGGGCGCGCAGTTCGACGCCCGGCTCATAGGCAGCAGTCTTTTCGCCATCGCGGCCGATACCCATGTCGCCGGTCGCGATCCCGACTACTTCGCCAGCCTCGCCATAAAGCACTTCGGCGGCAGCAAAGCCGGGATAGATCTCAACCCCCAGTTCCTCGGCCTGGGTCGCCAGCCAGCGGCAGAGATTACCAAGGCTGATGACGTAATTGCCGTGGTTATGCATGGGCGGCGGGGTCGGCAGACGGATCGAGGATTTCTCGGTCAACAGCAGGAAACGATCCTCGGTTGCCGGAACATTCAGCGGGGCTCCGCGCTCTTTCCAGTCCGGGATCAGTTCGTTCAGCGCGCGCGGCTCGAACACGGCGCCCGACAGGATATGCGCGCCGATCTCGGAGCCTTTTTCGACGACGCAGACGGAGAGTGTGTCTCCGGCCAGCTGCTTCAGGCGGATCGCCGCCGATAGGCCCGATGGCCCGCCCCCGACGATGACGACGTCGTATTCCATGACCTCGCGCGACATGCGAACTCTCCCCCTTCAAAAAGCCGGGCAGCTTGTCGGCCCGTTCTTTTGTCTTAACGCTGTGCAGCCCGTTTCGGGCCAAGATGCGGCGCATGCTAGCCGAAGGTACGGGCGGGGCCAACATTCTCACCATCGTCATCTGATGATCGCCCGGCTAAGCTGCTGCCATCATGTCCCGCTTCTCCCTGCCGCCTAACCTGCGTAAACCTGTGCATAGCCTGGGTGCGACCCAGATTGTCGGCTGGGGCACGATCTATTATCTGCCGCCGCTGGTGGGGCCGATCCTGGCGGAACAGGAGGGCTGGTCGCGCACGACGACCTTTGCACTGTTCTCGGCGGCACTGATCGTCAATGCGCTCTGTGTGCGGCTGGTGGGTAAGCGGATCGACCGCTATGGGGGCCGGGCAGTGATGACGGCGGGGTCGCTGCTGGCGACTCTGGGGTTGGTCGTGCTGGGGCTGGCGCCCTCCGTGGCGGTCTTCGGCATCGGCTGGGCGCTGCTGGGGGCGGCGATGGCCATGACTCTTTACGAGCCTGCCTTTGCCAGCCTGACTGCGATTGGCGGGGCGGCGGCTCGTCCGGCGATCACGGCGCTGACGCTCTATGGCGGGTTGGCCTCGACGATCTTCTGGCCCATCGGCTCCCTCCTGCTCGAGCTTGTGGGTTGGCGTGGCCTGTGCCTAAGCTTCGCTGCCTGCAATCTGATTATCTGCGTGCCCCTGCATGCCTGGTGCCTCAAGGGACCGGCCGGGGCTTCGGCGCGCCCACAGCAGATAACGACAGAGGCGCCGTTGACGGCGATCCAGAAGAAGCAGCTATTCCTCTATGGCGGGGCGTTTGTGTTGCTGAGCTTCGTCAATGCCGCCTTCTCCGCCCATATGTTTGACCTGCTGGAGGTTCTGGGCCTGGATCATGCAATGGCTGTGACGGCAGGCAGTCTGCGCGGCGTAGGGCAGGTAGCGTCCCGCTTTCTGGAACTGATCGCCGGTGGCGGTGGATCGCCCTGGCTGATCACCTTCATTGCGACGGCCCTGACCCCTGTCGCCTTTCTACTGCCCTGGCTTGGGTTGGGGACGGTGGGAGTCTTCGCCTTCTCCATGCTCTATGGCGCTGCCAACGGATTGTTGACGATTGCCCGTGGTGCGGTGCCCCTGGGCATCGCCGGACCTCAACGCTATGGGGAGGTTGCGAGCCTCATCACGCGCCCGGTTTTGGTGATGGCCGCCCTATCGCCCGTGATGCTGGCGGCCCTGTCGGATCTGATCGGGGCGAAGAGCAGTCTGATGCTGCTGTCCAGCCTGACCCTGATCGCGGTGCTGCTGGTGCTGGCAGCCGGGCGCTATCGGAAACTTTGATGCGGGCGCCAAAGGGTGATACCCAAGGGCGATGATTCCGGTGACGCCCGATAACGCGCTTGCGGCGCTGCTCGATTGGTACCTCGCGGTCGGGGTGGACGAAGCCATCGGCGATGTGGCCGTCGACCGTTTTCGCGTTCCCGATCCATTGCCGCCGCCGTCGATGGCCGAAGCCAGCAGGCCTGCCCCTGCCGCAGCGTCCGGGCCGCAGCAGGTGCGCCATCTGCCCGCCCGGCAGGTGTTGGCGCGCCCGGCCGCCCAGTCTCCCACGGATGCCCCGGAAAGCGAGGTCCGTCACGAGGGGGCCTTGAAGGCGGCGCGCACGATTGCCGCCGAAGCGGGGACCCTGGAGGCCTTGGAGGCGGCTATCGAAGCCTTCGATGCCTGCCCGTTGAAGGCGACGGCGAACCGGACCGTTATCCGCGATGGCGTCTTGGGTGCGCCTGTTCTGGTGGTCGGGGAAGCGCCGGGTCAGGAAGAGGATCGCACCGGCAAGCCGTTTGTCGGTCCGGCGGGTCAGATGCTGGATCGGATGCTAGGGGCCATCGGCCTCTCGCGCTCCGAAAACGTGCTCATCACCAACATCATTTTCTGGCGCCCGCCCGCCAACCGGAAGCCGACCCCGCAGGAGGTCGCGCTCTGCGTTCCCTTCGTGCGGCGCTTCATAGAATTGTCCCAGCCCAAGCTTGTTCTGCTGGCTGGCGCGACCGCCGCGCAAGCGCTTTTGGATCGCACGGACGGCATCAGTCGGCTGCGTGGTCAATGGTTCGAACAAAGCACAGAATCTGATCGTCCAATCATTCCAACTTTAGCCACATATCATCCTTCATATCTCCTGCGATCACCCGCACAGAAACGTGATGCATGGAAAGATTTAATGATGTTTCAAGAGCGATTGGAATCACTGGGAATTCTTATTCCCGGTCGCGAGAATTAACGCGAACATTAACGAATGTTATAGCGCGCACTCGGTGACTTAAGCGTGACCGGGGTTGTCATTCGCGGAAGAGATAGCTACAAGTTTATCCATCATGACGATGCCTAGCTTGGACATGGGGGGTCAGCCCCGCCCGTGGAGGAGATGGCTTTTTTGCGTCTCCGTCACGATGGCACTAGCTGCCCCGATGAAACCGGTGAGTGTCGCCCACGCCCAGGGTTTAACTAAAGGGCTTGGACCGACCGACATCGCGACCTACACAACTGGCCCGGCCTTGCCGGCGGATGACGCTCTTAGTCGTTTGCCCGAGGTGCTGAGTGACGGTGACGTGGTCCTCTACCGTCGTATCCTGTCGGCCCAGACCGACGGGGATTTTGCGACGGCCGATAAGCTGATCGATGCGCTGGGCGACCGTCGCCTGATGGGCCATGTGTTGGCCGAGCGTTATCTCTCCAAAGGCTATAAGACCACCTATCGCGAGGCGCATGCCTGGCTGACCGCCTATCGTGGTCAGGCCGAAACCGCCCGCATGGTCCGGCTTGCTTCGGGGAAAAAGAAGGCAGGCGACCCGGCCCTTCCCAAGGGTGTTGCGGCCTCTGCCGGTTTCTCGCGCTCCGGCGACGAGGATATGAGCTGGCGCGACAAGCCCTATCGTTCCTCTGCTTCGGGGGCCGCAGCTCTCGAAGCCAAGGTCACCAAGGCTTTGCGCGCTGGCAAGGTCGAGGATGTTGCCAGCATTCTGGCCGCCTCGGGTGTCGAGGATCCCATTCTGCTGGACCAGCAGCGGGGCCGTGCTGCCTTGCGCGCTTTCCAGGCGGGTAAGGATGCACTGGCGGTTTCGCTGGGGCAGGCGGCGGCGAAATCCGCCGATAAGGTTCCGGACGCTGCCTGGTTCGGCGGTCTGGCTGCCTGGCGTCAGGGGCGCCGGGCCGAAGCGGCCCAGCTGTTCGAAGCCGTCGCGGCGTCCACCAACGGATCTTCCTGGACCAATGCGGCAGGTGCCTTCTGGGCGGGTCGTGCCTATAAGGCGGTCGGCAAGAAGGACAAGTCCGACCAGATGTTCGCGCGGGCTGCTGAAAGCCCGCACAGCCTGCACGGTCTGCTGGCCCGCCGCTCGCTTGGCTGGGACATGGGTCTCGATTGGGAATTGCCGTCCCTGAAGGCCCGTGAAGTCGGTCAGCTGAAAGATTATCCGTCGGTTGCCCGGGCGCTGGCTCTGGTGCAGGTCGGTCGCCGCGAGATCGCGGAAGCGGAGCTGCGCGCGGCCCTGCCCAAGCTGCCCGAAGACCTGGCGCTGTCGATGCTCACCCTGGCGGAACGTGGCGGTATGCCCGGCCTTGCCATGAGTGTCGCCGGCGGTCTGCTGCGGGAAAAGTCGCAGCGCTTCGACGCGGGTCTCTATCCGATTCCGCCCTGGGCGCCGACGCCGGGCTTTGCCGTCAATCCGGCGCTGGTCTATGCGATCGCCAAGGTTGAAAGCCATTTCGATCCGACCGTCTCCAACGCCTCGGGTGCGACCGGTCTGATGCAGTTGATGCCGGGAACGGCAAAGGCCATGACCAAGATGGGCCGCCCGGTGCGGTTCGATGGTCCCGACGATCTCTATGATCCGGCCCTGTCGCTGACCCTGGGGCAGCGTCTGTTGCACACGCTGCTGACCCATAAGTCGGTCAAGGGCGACCTGATCAAGCTGACCATCGCCTATAACGGCGGTATCGGGAACATGGAGAAGTGGGTGCAGCAGGCCAAGGCCGGTCGTGACCCCCTACTGCTGATCGAGGCTATTCCTTCGGCCGAGACGCGGAACTTCACGGCCCGCTCGCTGCACAATTACTTCCTCTATCAGATGCGTCTTGGCCAGCAGACCGATGGGCTGACGCAGCTTGCAGCCGGTAAATCGCCGACCTATGTTCCAGGGCAGTATGCGCCCCAGGAGCTAGCGTCAATCCGATGAACCGTATCGACGAAACCCGGCCTTTCAAACCCGTCAACATCGCCCTTCTGACCGTTTCCGACACGCGGACGCTCGAAAACGATACGTCGGGTGATCTCCTCCAGCAGCGCGCCACGGACGCCGGCCATAAGGTCGTCGACCGGCGGCTGCTGAAGGATGATGTCGCCGCCATCGGGGCGCTGCTCGACGGATGGATCGCGGACCCCAACGTCGATGTGGTGATCACCACCGGCGGTACAGGGCTGACGGGCCGGGACGTCACCGTCGAAGCCTTTGAAAGCCGGTATGAGAAATCGATCCCTGGCTTTGGGGAACTTTTCCGCTGGATCAGCTTTCAGAAGATCGGGACCTCGACCATTCAAAGTCGGGCGACTGGGGGGCTGGCGAACGGAACGTATCTCTTCGCGCTGCCGGGATCGACCAGTGCCTGCAAGGATGGCTGGGACGAGATCCTGCAATGGCAGCTCGACGCGCGCCACAAGCCCTGCAATCTGGTGGAGTTGATGCCAAGGCTTCAAGAGCGTTAACGAAGAGCAAAAGCAGGATTCATTTAAGTTCTCTAAAATACTCAATGAATCCAGGAAAAATCCGAAACGAAACTTCTTGGCAGAAACGAGACTTCGCGGAATCATCGTCCCATACCCGTCGCGCAAACCCAGTTTGCGGCAGGTTTCCAAGGATAGGCAGCCATGACTGAAGTTTCGGAAAACGGTCGCTACAACATCGAAGTGCTGGATAACGGTCGATGGGTCGAGCTGTCGGAAACGACGACGCTCCACGCCGCGATGCTGCGCGCCCGTGCCCTGTTCGGCCTCGATAAGACCCAGCCGGTGCGCGTCGTCGCCCATCTGCCCCAGGGGGTTCGCAGGATCTATACTCTGGTCGCCAAGCCGCTGGAGACTGAATATGTCTCGCGGACCGCTGGCGCCCAGCAGTTTGGCCGCAAGATGCTGGCGCTGGTCGGGCTTGGCGTCGCCGCCTCCGCGCTTGCCATGATCGGGGCCACCATGTCCTCGATCATCGGCAACTCCGGTCCGGCTTTCCGGATGATTGCCTTCTGATTTCAGTACCCGCTGGTAAGTACTTCAAGGCCCCGCACTGCGGGGCCTTTTTGTCTTCCCGCGGTCGGTATCTTTTAGCCAGTCACTTCCTTGAGCTTCGCCGCCATACGTTCGGGCGTCGTCTCATGGGTGAAGTTGGTGATGAAGCGACCATCCGGGCCCATGAGATAGACGATGGAGCTATGGTCCATCAGATAGTTTTCCTGGGTTTTTGTCGCTTCATTCTTCTTGAAATAGGAGCGATAGGCCTTGGCGGCGGCAGCCGTCTGAACGGGCGTGCCGGTCAGGCCTTCCAGGGTGGGATAGAACTGCGGCACATATTCCTTCATCAAGGCCACGGTGTCGCGTTCAGGATCGATGGTGATGAAAAGCGGGGCGACCTTGGCGCGCTGGGGTTCGGGGAGCTGGTCCAGGGCATCGGCCATGACCGAGAGGGCGGTCGGGCAGACGTCCGGGCAGAAGCTATAGCCGAAGTAGATCAGCATGAAGCGGCCGCGATAATCCTTGTCCGTGACCGTCTTGCCATCCTGATTGACCAGTTCGAACGCCCCGCCGATGGCGGGCGCGCCAAAAGAGCCTTTGTCGCTTGCGCTCAAAGGGCCATCTTCTTTGGCAAACAGGATCGCGACGATTGCACCGATGCCCAGGGCCGCTATGGCAAGGCAGGAAATGATGATGGCTTTAAAACGTTGCGGCGTCATGAAGGGTCCCCATCGAGTTCGCGGGACAGCTCCAGTACCTCCCGACCTTTTGCGGTGAGGATATGGCCCTTACCCTCAGCCCGGATCAAGCCTGCTGCGCCAATTTCACGCAAGGACGCGCGCAGTCGCCACAGCGGCAGGCTCGCGGTCTGTGCAAGGGTCGCCTCGTCCTCCGCCCCCGCCTCCACAGCCGTCAGTACAGCACGGGCAATGCGGGTCAAAGTGCCGTCGGGATTGAGGCAAGCCATCAGCCTTTTGGCTGCCTCAATCGATAGAACCAATCGTCGGCCGTCGGATCGGCTGCGCGCACGCGGGCCTCTTCGATCGTGCGGGGGGCTGGTTCGATGGCCTTATCACCGGGCTGCCAGTTGGCCGGGGTCGCAAGGCCCTGGGACGTGGTGAGCTGCAGGGAATCCAGCAGACGCAGAACCTCCGGGATGCTGCGCCCCGCGCTCATCGGATAATAGATCATTGCCCGAACGACGCCGTTCGGATCGATGACGAACAGGCAGCGGCTCGCCTCGGTCTTGCTTTCCCCCGGCATCACCATGCCATAGGCGGTGGCAACCGCACGGTTGTGGTCGGCGATCACCGGGAAGTTCACCCGCACGCCGAACTTCTCTTCCAGGCGTTGCAGCCAGGCCAGATGAGCGTAGATGCTGTCGATGGACAGACCCAGCAACACCGCACCGCGTTTCTCGAATTCCTCCTGCGCACGGGCAAAAGCCAGAAACTCAGTCGTGCAAACAGGTGTGAAGTCGGCAGGATGGGAGAAAAGCACCAGCCAGGAGCCGCTGAAATCGCCCAAGGCGATGCGACCATGGGTGCTGTCGGCTTCAAAAACCGGGGCGGGCATACCCAGGCGTGGCAGCCCGGAAACGGAAAGGGACGGATGATCGCTCATCCGTCCCTCCTAAACCGAAGTGGCTTTACTGGCAAGCAGGCCTTTATGTCGGCCTATTGCGCCGAGGCCAAGGCGGCCTTCAGGGCATTGGCGCTGGCATTGTCGAACTGACGGTCGACAGTGATCGAGCGCGTGGTCGGGTTGCCGCCGTAATAGGCGCGGTTCCACTCCTCGCGCGGGGTCAGCACACTTCCTTCGAAGGCGCCGCCGCCATAGAGGCCGGAGGCCTTGGAGTAGGCATAGATGTCCTGGCGCAGGTTGACGGTGGTCGAGGCTTCGACACCCGCGCCGACGGGGCCGACAGCGACACCGGCATCGACGCCCAGCTTCATCGAATTATTCAGGATCTTCCGCAGGCCGCCGTCGGTCATGATGATGAACATGACTTCCGACGATTGTGCACCGATCTGCAGGCCGATGGAGCCCGAGCCCATGCCGAAGAAGGCCGGCGAGGACCAGGAGCCATCGTTGCCTTTCAGCAGCAGGACACCGCTGCCGCCTTCACCGCCCAGAATGAATCCGGCCTTGAAGAGATTGGGGAAGACCAGCACGCCCTTGGCACGGGCGAGCAGCGAGTTGATCGGGCTTTTCAGGTTATCGTCGTTGCGCAGGCTGTCGACGGTGATCTTGGCGCGATCGACCAGCTCCTGCTGATCATTGGCCAATGCCGGTCGCGTCAGGGCCATGGCGCCAAGCAACAGTGCGGCAATCCAAGTCGTCAGTCGAAACATCTAAGCGCTCCTCAATCTTAACGGGCCTTTACCTTGGCCATGGCAATATTGCTTTAACATTGCGGCAGGTATGGGGCGGGTATTGTTACTTTAGTTTAAGGGAAAGACCGGCAACGACCAGGGTGACATCCCCTGCAATCGCCGCCAGCCGCTGATTGAGCGACCCTGCCGCATCGCGGAAGCGTCGGCCCAGCGGCGTTTCCGGCACGATGGCCAGCCCGACCTCGTTCGTCACCAGCAAGACAGGCTGTGCGGGAGAGGTCAGGCGGTCCGCCAGCGCGCGGCTTTCCGCCATCAGATCAGCGCCCGCCAGCAGGCGGTTGGACAGCCAGAGGGTCAGGCAATCCACCAGAATAGGGCGCCCATATCCTTCTGCCCGGTCGAGAGCACCGATCAGATCGTGCGGCTCTTCGATCAAGGTCCAATCGGCAGGGCGGCTGGCACGATGCAGAGAAATACGCTCTGCCATCTCTTCGTCCCAGATTTGGGCGGTAGCGATAAAGGTACCGCCGCCCATTGCGGTCAATCGTTCCTCGGCAAGGCGGCTCTTGCCGGAGCGCGCACCGCCGATGATCAGGCTTGTCGTTGCCCGTGCCCCGAAAGGGACATCACTCATAGCGCGGTTGCTGGCAAAAGCGGGCCGCCAGCGATAAGGCCACGCGATTGCGCCGTCAAACCGCCAGGAGTGCCGCAGGCCGTGCAGCGAGTCGACCAACTGCTGGCGCCACTCCCACAGGAAACGCAGTGCCAGGCGGGCTGCGGCTGTTCGGCCATTGCCTTCACGCGCCAGGCATCGGCTTTGGCCAGATCGTTATGTTCCGCCATCTCCAGTTCAGCCAGAGCGCTATAGACCCGGTGGCGGGTGGCGGGGTCGCTTTCGGCGGCCAGCAGGTGGCGTCGCGCTTCGCCCCACAAATGGGCCCGCCGGGACAATTCGGCGATCACCAGATGGCTTTCGGCGCGCTCGGGTGCGGTCTTCAGCAGCGCATCGGCGCGGCTGGCGGCGGTCAGCGGGTTATCTTCCGACAGGGTCTCGATATAGAGGGCACCCAGGTCGGGATGAGCGGCGGCGTTCCAATGTTTTTCGATGAAGCTGCGGGCTTTGGCGGGTTTGCCCGACGCCAGCAGCGCCCGTGCCTTGATCAGGACGGCGGGGATCGCGTCGGGTGCATGTTTCAAGGCCGTATCCGCGGCGACCTCGGCCGTCGCGGCATCGCCGCCTGCCATGGCGCCTTCGGCTGCACCCAGGGCGACCAGTAGGCGATAGCGGGTGGCATCCTCGGGGCTTAGAACCTTGGCGGCGCTGGCGGCATCCACATAATCGCCCAAAGCCTGCCATTGGCCGATGCGGGCGGCGAGATCCACGGCGGTGGACAAAGCCCAGCGGGATTTCGGTTTCAGGCGGATGGCCCGTTCCACATGCTCCAGCGCGGCGATCAGATCACCGGACTTTAGGTCGGCGGCAGCAAGGCCGCGATGGCCCAGAAACGCCGTTTCCGGTCGCTCCAACATTGCTTCGAAGCTACGCCGGGCGGCAACTTCGTCGTCGTCGAGCATGGCAGCCTGGGCGGTGAGCAGCAGGGCTAGGGGCCGGTCGCCCAAGGCACCGAAACTCTTGCGGGCAGCCGAGCGCGCGCCTTCGGCATCGCCTGCCGCCACCGCGATCAACCCTTGGGTCAGGGCAGCAAACCCCGCGTCGCGTTTGGCAGCCTGACGGCGGCGATGCCAGCCGCGTGGCCCTGCCCGCACCAGGCGCCACAGCAGCGCGGCGCCATAGGCCAGCAGGGTCAGCAATAGAATCAGAACGATCAGCAGCGCGACGTTCGTTTCGATCCGCCAGCCGTGCCAGTCGATCCGCACAGTTCCCGGTTCATTGGCCAGATAGACCGCCAGGGCCACCAGCAGGCTGACTTTGACGCAATAAAGGACCAGACGTCGCATCGGATCACTCCTTGCCGGAGCGGGTGAGGGCCAGTTCCGTCAAGCGGGCGACCGCACCGTCGGCCGCGATCCGGGCGGACAGCTTGTCGCGCCAAGGGGCAACGGCCGCCTCGACCGTCGGTTCAAGGCCGGTCAGCAGAGCCGGAATTTCGGTCAGCGCCCCCGCCCCGAGCAGCGCTTCGGTGCGGGTCAGCTTGTCGTCCAGGCTGTCGCTAGGGGGCTTGTCCGTCCGGCGGATCGTTATGAGCCGCCCGGCAAGCCGTTCCACTTCGGCCCACCAGCCGATGTCATGGGCGACCAGTTCGGCGGTCTTGGCGGCACGGGCAACGGCCGGAAATTCATCGCGGAGGGCGGCGAGCGTCGGCAGGTTGCCAGCGATAGGGGTCAGGGTCGCCAGCGGCTCGTTGAAGTCTGCGTCGGTTCCGACCAGACGTTTCAAAGCCTGAACCGGCTCGGCAAAGCTGCGACCATCGCGGGCGGCGACGGCGATCTGGGCAGTGGCAAGCGCCAGATTGCCGCGCTGGGCAAGGTCGCGGACCTGTCCGCCAGCAGCAGCCTCGGCGGCTTCGGCCTTGCGGTTGACCTCTTCCAGACGGGCCAGCAGGGCGGTGACGGCGCCAGCGTCTGCGGCGCCCCGCATCCGCTGGTCCAGAGCATCCAAGCGGTCGCGCAACGGATCCAGATTGACCGCCGGAGCGGGGGCCTCTGCCGGGCGAGCCTTCAAGGCCGCGAGTTCCTGCTCCAGCGCGGCAATTCGGGCATCGTCGCTGCCGGCGTCGGCCGGTCGCGCAAGGCTGGGCCGCGCAGCAAAATCCTGTTCGATCTTGCGCAGACGATCCAGTAAAGCGGGGTCGGTCGAAGGCGTCGGAGTTGCGACAGCTGCGCTGGTTGGCGGGGTGGCTGGCGTCGGCAGAATATAGGGTTGCCAGGTGGAAACGGTTCCGGCGAGCAAGGCTGCCACCAGCCCGGCTCCCAACACACCACCGATGAAGCCGGGCACGAACCCACCGGAAGACTTTTGTCCTTCGGGAGCTTGCGCGGGTTTTACTACCTCGGGCTTGGGAGGGGTCGGTTTAGCCGCTTCAGGTTTTGGAGCAGGTGTCGGGCTGGGCACAGCTGCAGTCGGTTCCGCCACGGTGGTCTCTCCCAGTAAGGACAACAGGCTCTCGATATCCGGCTTTGCCGCCACGCGCTTTTTGCCGAACGGCAGCGCTGCCGCGTCGGAAACGGCGGGCGACAGGCAATAGGCAGATAATCTGACAGTGGATTTCGTCAATTTCCGGTCACGCACCAGCCGGGCAAAAATGGCGGCGATGCGGGGGCTGGTCAGAAGAATGCCATCCAGCTCGTCCCGGCGCAGGGCGCGCTCCAGCTCTTCGGGCAAGCCGTCGGCGGCCACTGCCTCATAGAGCGCTGCGGTTTCAACCTTGAAATCCGGCAGCAGAGCCTGGAAATCGACGGCCCGGTCGGCGCCACCCACATGGAGAAGCGGTCCAGCCTCGGGCTTCAGCGTCCGTCCGATCAGGGCAGCCAGCGCCCTGCCGTCGCCATCGGCGCTGACGACATCGCTGAAACCGGCGTCCTTCAGATGCTGGGCGGTCACGGCACCAACGGCCAGCAGCTTATTGGTCCGATCGGGAGTGGCTGCCGCAAGGGCGCGCGCACCGCTGGGCGATGTCACCAGCAGAGCTTGGAAGGCGGCGATGTCGGGAAGTGCTGTCTCGAGCGGCTGTATCGTCAGTAGCGGCGAAACAAGCGGGCGGTGTCCGGCGGCAGTGAGACGCGCCGCGAGGGTTTCAGCCTCTGGCAGGGGGCGGGGAATGACGAGGCGCAGGCCCGTCATGCCGCCGCGGCCTTTGATTTCAACCGCTCGCCCAGGCGCATACCCAAGGTTTCGGGCGCATCGGCATAGCCATGCTCCGTCAGGCGGTACAGGGTCTTGCCATCGGGGGTGACCACCGCGCCTTCCAGGGTCAGGCGATCCCCGTCCAACAAGGCGAGTCCGGCGATGGGGGTGCGGCAGTTCCCATCGAGCACGGCCAGCATCGCGCGTTCGGCCCGCACGCAGATATGGCTGGGGTGATGGTCGATGGCGGCCAGTAGTGCAAGGGTGCGTGCGTCACTGATCCGTGCCTCGATCCCCACCGCGCCCTGCGCGGTCGCGGGCAGCATTTCCCTGGGGTCGATGGCGACGGCGCCGGAACTTTGTGTCAGGCCCAGGCGGTTAAGGCCCGCCATCGCCAGGAAAGTCGCGGCGACGACGCCCTCATTCACCTTGCGCAGGCGGGTTTCCACATTGCCGCGCAACGGCTCGATCTTCAGATCCGGGCGCAGATGCAGGGTCTGGGCGCCCCGGCGCAGCGATGCGGTACCGATGGTGGCACCGGGCGGAATATCCGCCAGCGACTTATAAGGACCGATCAGTGCGTCGCGCGGATCCTCGCGTTCCATGATGGCGACGATCCCAAGCCCTTCGGGTAGGGCCGTCGGAACATCCTTCATGGAATGGACCGCGATATCAATCTCACCGCTGGCGAGCTGATCCTCGATTTCCTTGGTGAAAAGCCCCTTGCCGCCAATTTCGGACAAGGTGCGGTCCTGGATCAGATCGCCGGTCGTCTTGATGATCCGGATCTCGATCGCAGAGGGCAGGGCTAAATCGGCGTGAGCGGCGGCCAGGGCGCTGGCGACGGCCGTGGCTTGGGCGCGGGCGAGCGGGCTGCCGCGGGTGCCGATGATGAGGCTCGGGCGTGCTGTCATGACCGCTTCGTTGTAGGCGATGCCCCGACGACACGCAAGAAATCAGGAAAATCACGGCGGCGGGCGATCCGTTAAAATATTTTTTGGTTAATTATTTATTGCGAGAAAGGCGCCAAACGGCACGTCACCCTCTCCGTCCGCCTCTTCAGGTGGAAAGAGAGCGAGAGATCACCCTCTTGGGGCGAGGGAGCGCACCTTGAAGTATGCAAAGAATATGCGAATGCTAATACTCCTAGTGGGGCTTGCGGTAAATCCCTACCAGATGTGAGGGTTCGTCAACGAACACAGGAATAAAACCGTCAATTTAGTTTTGATTTTAAATATATTCAAAGGCGTTAACGTCATGGTAATAGTTGTGGAAACCAAGGCTTTGCCTCGGTGAATCCGGCTTTGCAATACCGTTCCACAAGATGTTGGAAAAATGTCACTTCCGGCGTATGCTTGTTGGAAAGGGAGATAGAATTGTCGACCATGTACAATGAACAGGACCGCGACGCACAGCGTCGGCAAATTGAGCAGAAGATGGATCGCACCCGGCAGGAAATTGACCGGATGCGTGTTGCGTCGGCGGCGGTAAAACTGGCGGATGTCGAGCGGCAATATAAGGCCCTCCTCGCCTCGTTCAATGACAAGACTATCCCCCGAGATTTCTGTAGCGAGCAGGCCGGCATTGCCAAGTCGATCGTGCTGACGACAGCCGGCAAGCTTTGCGATAATGCCCTGAACGCGGCACGCGAAGCCGCGATGATGAAGAACGACAAGGAAAAGAACAAACAGATCGCGATTGCCCGCGAAGCGCTGAAAAAAGCGATGGAAATGGGCGCCGAAGACGGCATGCGGGAGATTGTTCAGAAAAAGATCGACATCATCGGCGAAACCGGTGGCAACTGGTTCGAAGGGCCGACCAAGGCCAAGCCGGGCGAAGCAACGCCCAAGATGGTGAATTTCGCCAAGCAGGAGCGGCGTGGCCACAAGCGCTTCACCGAACCGACCCTGACGATCAAGATCGGCGAGACCAACTGCACGTCCTTCAACTGGTCGATCGGCGGTCTGTTGATCCAGGGCCTGCCGGGCAAGCTGCCGGTCGGCTATGAAATGCAGATCGAGTTTGGAGCCGAAGGCGGCATCAAACATCCGGCAACCGTCCGCGTCATGCGGATCGAGGAAACGGAAAACGGCAACCGCTTCGGCGTGCGCTTCCTGCGCTCGACCCGCGCCGGGTTCGAGTTTTTTCAGACTCTCCTTCGCACCCACGGCGAGCGCGGTTAACGGCGCTCGCCCAGAAGCACGACCTGCGTCGTTGCCCGAAGTACTCGGTGCTCACGTACTCAGAGTACGCTCCGCGCCTGCGTTCTTCTGGCGCCTAGCATCTCATGCTTCTGGCCTTCGCTTCTAAAGCTTCAGACAAGAACCGTCATCCTCGGGCTTGACCCGAGGATCTCATGTGGCCAAACCGCGTCGAGGGGCCTATTCCGCTGCTTCCGCGACCTTTGGCACCTGCGGCTGGAAGGCGGTCACGGTGACATGGCCGTCCTCGACCGTGATTAGCTGGCTTTCATCGACGGCATGCCAGTTCTCCGTCCCGGCGGTATCCAGCGGTTCTGATAGAACCAGCACCGATCCGTCACCTTTGGTGAAGCAGCAGTTGCCCTCTTCGACCGTGATGCAGCCGCCGACACCATAATAGAGGCTGGGCGACTGACGGTCGGATGAATGGCGCAGGGCATAGAGGCGCTTGCCGTCCGAAACCGCGCAGGTGATGCGCAGCGGATCGGTCACATTATGACGGCGCATGGCCGCTTCGATGTCGCCGACCGCGCGGGAGAATGCTCCCACCGGGTCGGTTTCGAGGCCGTGGCCGATCAGCAGGTAAAAGAACAGCTCGCTATCGGTGGAACCTTCGCGGGAGGGATAAAGATCCTCGCGGATCTGGAACTCCAACGTCCGGCGCACGGTCTCGTAACCGCCGATCTTGCCGTTGTGCATGAACAGATATTTGCCCCAGCGGAACGGATGGCAGTTCACGCGGCTGGTGGCGGTGCCGGTCGAGGCGCGGACATGGGCGAAGAACAGATTGGCTTCGATCTGTTCGGACAGGCTGCGCAGATTATCGTCGTTCCAGGCCGGGCGGATATCGCGATAAAGGCCCGGGGTATTCTTTGCACCATACCAGCCGACGCCAAACCCATCGCCGTTGGTGGCGACCACACCCTTGCGGCATTGCAGGGACTGATTGATCAGCGAATTCTGCGGCTCGAACAGCAGACGGCTCATGAAGATCGGTTGTCCGCTATAGGCAAGCCATCTGCACATAGATCGGCGCCCTCCCCCAGGCTGCGCTAGTTCATCACGATCATTAAGCACATGACATTTCAGTAAATACAAGGCGGGAAACTGCCAGGGACCTTAATTCGCGGAAAGGTCGTTCGTCTGGCGGCGATCTGCGTCGTTGCTCGAGATGCTCGGCCCTTCACGTACAGAGGTACGCTCCCGCGCGCGTTGCGCGCTGGCATTTACGATAGGCGGCAACGCCGCCGGGTCCTGCGCTCTCAAGCGCCTAGCAGCTCATCGACCAGCCTTCACTTCTAAAGCTGACAAAAAGAACCCGTCATCCCGGACTTGATCCGGGATCTCGTCTAGCCGAGCCGCGTCGCCTTTTTCTTGCGCTTTAGACGCGAAGGCGCAGATGGCCCCTCCCGCCGAGCGTCACCCAACGGCGCCGATTTCGTAGGTGATGGCGGTGCCGATCCGCCGCAGGATTTCGAACCAGCTTTTCATCGGGCGGAAAAGCTGTTCGTGCTCCTGTTCGTAGGTCTGGGCGCTGCCGCCCTTGTAGGTGGCCGGCTCGCCGAAATCGAGGCCCGCCGGATCGCCGTCATGGCGGTCGGGGAAGATTTCCTCCAGCGCTTCCACCACGGGTTCGATATCCAAGTGGACAATGCGGGCGAACAGTTCCTCGAACGTCAGGCCATGCTGGGGCGAGAAATCGGGGATATGGGTGCCGAGCAGCAGAATCCGATGGATCAGCGCCACGCGGATAGAATGCAACAGGATCAGCACGGCGCGCTGCTCCTCCCCCACGCCGACCAGCGGCTTGCCGGAGCTTTCGGCGCAGAGGCGCAGGCTTTCCCGAAGCGCCAGATAGTCGGCCTGCAGATGCCGGAAGACCTTGGACAGGCGCGCGTGCAGATCCAGACGCTCCAGGTGAGCGGCGACGGCTTTCAATTCCTCACGCCGGGCGGGCAGCTTGGTGCGTCCCGCGCGATTGAGCCACATGCCGGGATCGAGCGTGTCGATATAGGCGCGCAGCACATCGAGGTCGGAGACGGAGGCGGCGAATTCCACCATCTGCATAGCGCGGGCAAAGCGGGGCGAGGTGGCCCGCAAGGCGCAGAACTGTTCGGGCTCCTTGCTGGTCGCACGCCCCAGACCGCCGACGGTATTGGCCAGCAGACCCATCTGCTGCAGCACCCCGTTGTTCGGGATGGCGCGCAGCTGCGAGGGATGGGACAGATCGGCCGGGCGACCCAGGTCATGCTGACGCTTCACCGGCCGCGAGCCGGTCTTATAGAGCATGTTGGTGCCATAAACGCCCAACAGCGTGGCATAGTTCGGATCTTCGACCAGATCGCTGAAGTATTGTTTGATCGCCGCAAAAAACTCGGTCGTATAGTCCGGGTTGGCATAGATCGGATCGTCGGCGGCTTCGCGTTCTGGGGCCAGCACGCTTTCCAGCACCCGGGCCAGGCAGGCAAAGGCCAGGTCGGGCTGCAGGAAATAGACGTAGCCGTCGCCGCCCTGGAAAGAGCTTTCCTCCTTCACCTGGATATCATGCAGCACAAATTCCGACCGGCTGACCGGCGGGGCGAGGTAGCGCAGGCGGTCGGCCATGGAAACCGGATGGCCGCCGCGGCCAATCGATTCGCCGTGGGTATTGAACAGCACCACCTGGATATGGTCGAGGCCATGGCGCGCCAACACCGAGGCCAACCGCATGCGCAACCGTTCGATCCAGAAAGTGGCCGCCGTCTGACCCAGATAGCGCCCGCTGTCGGAAAAGCCGAACTGAACACACAGTTTGCCGGTCTTCTTGACATAGGCGCGATAATGGGGCGAGCGCAGGGCTTCTTCGATGATCTGGTCGCCGCGCTCCAGGGCCGAAATGGTCTCGAACAAGGGCGAAATTTCCAGGCGGTCTTCAAGACCGAAGAGCCGTGCATAATAGAGCGCGACCAACAGCGTGAAGGCGCTTTCCGTTTCGGCGATCAGGAAGCGGATCGGCGTTTCGGCGTCGATATGCTTGGCCAGTTCCGCGATCATCATGAACATGCGCTTGGCCGACGTCTGCTCTGCCATCAGCGAGCCGAGGTTCACCGTGACCGGCTCGGCACCCGCAATCAGATCATTGATGGCATTCAGGTAAGAGCGGCGATAGGTTGGGTCATCGGCCCCCGTCTCCAGCCCCACTTGCTTGCGGATAGCATTATGCAGCTGGGTGGAATTCAGGCGGAAATGGCTATGGCCCAGACCAAGCCCATGACCTGCGAGGCTTGCGCGAAGCCCGACGAGGCGTTGGGCGATGACGCCATCCTCGGTCGCATCCAGGGCACGAGTCGCCAGCTGCACCAGACGTGCGGCATCGGTCAGGCCACTCTCCTGTCCGCCGACCAGGGCGCGGGCGAAGCGTTGGGCTTCGGGCAGATTCCCAGCAGCATCCCGGGCGACCGCGATCTGTTCTTCCGTCTGTTTGGCGGCCAAGGCCAGCAGGCTGTCGATCAACTCCAGCACGGCCCCTGCCGGAGCGCTGCCGATATCCTTGATGAGGGTCGCGACCGTGCGACGATGGCGCCGCAGTTGCGTCAGCTTCACCTTCAGGCGCAGGCGCAGCGTATCGGCCCAGGTGATATCAGCACGCCCGTCATGGTCATAGCCGACCCAGGTGGCCAGCGAGATCAGCTGCGGATTGAGCGCGCGCCACTCGTTGGGATAGATCTCCTGCGCAATCTCCAAAACCAGCCCATGGACCTTCTCGAGCGCGCTCTGCGCATTGGACAGGGCTTCCATGGACCAATCATGTTCGGCGTTGAGCGTCAGGGCGGAGGGCGGGCGATGTTCGCCGGTGGCCGCTTCGGCAACCAACTTAGCACGCGCGTCCTGGCTCAGTGACGCCCCAGTAAGATCGCGGCCTGCACCCAATTGTGCCAGCACCCGTGACAGCTCGAGGTTGGTTGAGAACGTCGGATGGGCGGTGAAGACCACACCATAGTGCCAGCGCTCAATCGACGCCCGGAACCGCTCGAACGGTACCGGCGGCAGTTCGGCATCGGGTTGCGCCAGGGCGCGGATCAGCGACCGGATGCCGGCAGCATTCCGGTCGGGATCGGTTTCGCCGACGTAGGTGCCGATGCGCTTGGCCTTGTCGAGGAAAGCCGTGGTGGTGAGGCGCTGAACCAACTGCTCGACGGCCGATGGTGTGATCTCGTTTTTATCCAGGCGGCGCGTCAGATCCAGCGCCAGCATCAGGATGGGGTCGCCGAAGGGATCCACTTCCGATCGTTCGCGATAGTCCTGTAGCGTTTCGCGCAGCGAAGCTTCAAGCACGGCGGGATCAGCCATGGTGTCGACGGGAAACAGGCTGGCCTCCGGCAGCAGCGGAGTGGTTTTGCCTGCGACCGGGGGAGCCGGAGGCAGGTCGGAAACCTTATGTCGCTGCGGGCGGGCCATGACGCGTATCCCTCTGCTGAATTTCAAGGCACCTACAATGGGGCGAACGCTATTGCAGCGCAACGTAGTTTTCTTACGGATAGGCTTCAGAAAATTGTCTTAAGGGTTTAGCTTAAGTTGGTGTCGATTTCTTAAGGATTCCATGCCATTGTGTCATTGAACCTCAAGTGAACGGTGAGATTGTGGTCAAAGTTACCCCGTATGACGCCTTGCCTGTTCCCAGCCTGAGTCCCGAAGTGAAACGGGCGGCAATGGAGGCTATGGCTGTTTCTCCCAGCCGTCTGGCCCGCGCCGAATGCACCGTTGAAGCGCTTGTGCAAGTTCTGGTTGCTGCAGGTGCTTTGCAGCCGGGTGCCGTGCATCGGGCGTTTGATACGGTTTTCACCACCGCCTTCTGCGATGCCGCGACCCGAACGGGTCATGCCGCCCACATCAAGGATCTGTCAGGCGTGTCGGCGGAGGTCTATCTCGACATCATCGGCGACCTCTCTTAGAGGGCGCTCGCCCGGAAGGGCCATCTGCGTCGTTGCTTGAGGTGCTCGGATCCTCACGTACAGGAAGTACGCTCCGGTCCTGCGCTCTCAAGCGCCTAGCATCTGGCCCTTCCGACCTTCGCTTCTAAGCTTCAAATAGAGTCTGTCATCCCGGACACCGCGCGCTTTGCGCGCTAGCATAGATGTTGGGCGGCAACGCCGCCGGGCCGGGATCTTGCGTGGCCAAGCCGCGTAGATCAGCCTTTTCCGCCTGTCAAAATCCCGTCAGCGCTTGGCGTACCTTGCTGCATGCAGCCGGTCCAGCGCGGCCTTCAACTCGTCATCCTGCACTGACTCCAGGTTCGGCGCGGCATCGGGCGGTCTGATCGCTCCGGTTGTGCGTTTACGGCCTTTGGGAAGCGGCAATATACCTTGTTTTAGCTGTAGTTTTGTTACGGCATCAAAACCAAAGTACGTATTCAACTGTTCAAGAATCTGCGGCTCATAATGCTGAATGGTGAGAGCGGTGGCGCTGGACACCAACACCACCAACGTCGCTTCACCTGATTTCAGATTACGGCGAATTTCTAGAGGGCGGGCCATATCGCTCAAATCTCCAGGAACGATCTTGTCCCAGTCGACGAGGATGCGGGTGTTTATGAAACCTCGGTCGAGAGCGGCTTTGCGTGTCATCGGTGCCGTAACCCAACCAATGCGACGAGCACCGGCCACCGTCGGCTGCCGTTGCTCTGCGTCCCAACGCTTGAGACGCCAGGCCGCGATGTCCTGAACATCCTCGAGCGTGACATCTTCGGGTAAATCGATCTCACCCTGTTCGATTAGGTCCTGAACATGGGTGGTCCCTTCTGTGGTGAGGCTATGTCCTGGGTATTTCTTTCCCGGCATCCGGGTGAGCAAAGTCATGCCTCCCGCACGCAGTTCTTTTAACAGGCTCAAAGTCGTCGCGAAGCGATATCCGGCCGCCTTGGCGACATCAAGGGTACCAACAGGGCCAAAGCGATACAGTATCAACGCAATTCGTTTCTCGCTGAACTCCCGGCCTTCGGGCGATAGGGCAAAAGCATCCCCCGAAATTTCCCCGCTGTCATCGATGGGCAATTCCGCATTATCGTGCCGGTCGATTTTCTCGTCCGCCATGGCCGCCTTTGAGGTTTCTTTTTCGTGTCAGCCGACAATAGGGCCTGGACCGCCGCATATCCAGCCGCCCGTCACGCCGAACTGCTGCTCGACTGGTACGACCGCCACCGCCGCCGCCTGCCCTGGCGTGCGCTGCCGGGTGAGCAGGCTGACCCTTATCGGGTCTGGCTGTCCGAAGTCATGCTGCAGCAGACGACCGTGCAGACGGTTGCCAGCTACTTCGTCGACTTCACAACACGCTGGCCCAAGGTGGGCGATCTTGCCGCTGCTCCCTTGGACGATCTCCTGGCGCGCTGGGCCGGGCTTGGCTACTACGCCCGCGCCCGCAACCTGCATAAATGTGCCCAGGCCGTAGTTGCGCGCCATGGCGGCGTCTTTCCATCCGATCCGGAGGCGCTGCGGGCGTTACCGGGCATCGGCGATTATACGGCGGCAGCCATCGCCTCCATCGCCTTCGATGTATCTGCGGCGGTGATGGATGGGAATGTGGAGCGCGTGATCGCGCGCCTGTTCACAGTCGAGGATCCGCTGCCAAAATCCAAACCGGCCCTCAAAGCCCTGACCGAGATGCTGACGCCGTTGAAGCGCCCCGGCGACTATGCCCAGGCGATGATGGATCTGGGCGCGACGATCTGCACGCCCAAACGTCCTGCCTGCGGTCTCTGCCCCGTGCGCGGTCATTGCGCGGCCTGGGTGGCGGGAACCATGGAGCGCTATCCCCTGAAAGCGCCTAAAGCCGACAAGCCGACGCGTCATGGTGTCTGTTATGTGCTGATGCGCAAGGATGGCGCGGTGCTGCTGCGCAAGCGCCCGGAAAGCGGCCTGCTGGGCGGGATGCTCGAATTCCCCGGCACGGTCTGGACTGAAAGCGCCCCGACGGTCGAGGCGATTGCCGCTGCAGCGCCGATCAAGGCCGACTGGCGGGATCTCGCCACCGGCATCCGCCACACCTTCACCCACTTCCATCTGGAACTCAGCATCCGCGTCGCCCAGGTCGGACTCGGCTACCCCAAGCTAGGTCGCTGGGTAGCCTTCGAGAAGCTAGGCGATGTAGAGTTGCCGACGCTATTCGCGAAGGTGGCAAAGCGCGTATTGAAGGGGTAGGCGTTCGTCCGGCGGCGATCTGCGTCGTTGCTTCCCGTGCTCGGTGCTCACGTGCTCCAGCACGCTCCGCGCCTGCGCTGGCAAGCGCCTAGCAGCTCATCCACCGGCCTTCACGCTTGCTGACAGGGCGGAGCGACGCAGTTTGGCTACACGAGATCCCGGATCGGGTCCGGGATGACGAGGTCTTTCTTACTGGGCTTTAGAAGCGAAGGCCGGAGGGGCTAGATGCTAGGCGCCTGAGAGCGCAGGCGCGGAACGTACTTCCTGTACGTGAGCACCGAGCACCTCAGGCAACGACGCAGATGGTCCCTTCGGGCGAGCGTCTTAGTGTTCGAAGACGTCGCCGGTCCAGCCGAGCAGATCAAGTTCGGACCGCGTCGGCAGGAAGTCGAACATGGCCTTGGCGAGATGCTTGCGGCCTTCGCGCTCCAGCGTGACGTCCAGCTTGGTCATCAGCGCATGCAGATACAGCACGTCCGAGGCGGCATAGGCCATCTGTTCGGGCGAAAGATCGCTGGCGCCCCAGTCGGAGGATTGCTGCTGCTTGGAGATCTCGACCCCGGTCACTTCCTTCAGCAGATCCTTCAGGCCATGGCGGTCGGTATATGTGCGGATCAGGCGCGAGGCGATCTTGGTGCAATAGACCGGCGCGGTGACGACGCCCAGGTGA
The DNA here is from genome assembly GCF_042683105.1 of Lacibacterium aquatile. Taxonomy (NCBI): domain Bacteria; kingdom Pseudomonadati; phylum Pseudomonadota; class Alphaproteobacteria; order Rhodospirillales; family Rhodospirillaceae; genus Lacibacterium; species Lacibacterium aquatile. The sequence continues at coordinate 48,099 of NZ_JBHUIP010000010.1, read as the reverse complement.
TGCAGCAGCACGGCAATATCGAAGCGGGCGAAGTGGAACAGCTTCAGAACCTTGGGATCGGCCAGCAGGCGGGCGAGGTTCGGGGCTTCCATGCGCCCGTTCTTGCCGGGCATCGGCATCTGCACCAGATGGGCATTGCCATCGCCTGACGACAACTGAACGAGGCACAGGCGGTCACGACCGACATGCAGGCCCATCGTCTCGGTATCGATCGCCACCACGGGGCCAAGATCGAGGCCGTCGGGAAGATCGCCCTTATAGAGATGGTTCGCCATTGCTGCCGGTCCTTTGTTTGCTGCCGATTGCGTTGCCTAATACTGCTCTACAGCAAAAGGCCTGAAAAGCAAAACGGCCGTGGAAACCACGGCCGTTCTGTTTTGGTGCCCAGGAGAAGACTCGAACTTCCACGTCGTTTCCAACACTAGAACCTGAATCTAGCGCGTCTACCAATTCCGCCACCTGGGCGACGCGTGGCGGGTTTTTAGGCGACCTGGAGGGGGAGTGTCAACACCTCTTTTTCAGTTTTCTTGCATCTCGTCAAAAGTCCCGCCGAACCCGGGCGTTTGCGGCTGGTCTTCAGGTCGCGGTCGGCATGACGAAGCCGTGGTTTCCCAAGCCCCAGCACTCGGCTAGTGTTCGGGCCAAGGGTTCAAAAGGACAAAAAACATGCCACCGCTCGATCAAGAGGCCGTCTTCAAATCCAGCGCCTGCCCGCACGATTGTCCCAGCACCTGCGCGCTGGAGGTGGAGGTGCTGCCGGGCGGTAAGGTCGGACGCTTCAAAGGAGCCGCCGACCATCCCTATACGCGCGGCGTGCTCTGCACCAAGGTCGCGCGTTATGCCGACCGGGTACATGCCGATAACCGCCTGCTCCATCCGATGCGCCGCACCGGCCCAAAAGGCTCCGGGCAGTTCGAGCGCATCACCTGGGACGAGGCGATGGCAGAGATCATCTCCCGCTTCTCAAAGATCATCGCTGACCATGGCCCCGAAGCCGTCTGGCCCTACTATTATGCGGGCACCATGGGCTGGGTGCAGCGGGACAGCATCAACGGCTTACGACGCGCCTTCGGCTTTTCCGAACAGAAGGGCACCTTCTGCGTCACCTTGGTGAAGGCCGGTTGGCAGGCGGGAACGGGGGCAGAGATCGGGCGCGATCCCCAGGCGATGCTCGACAGCGATCTGATCGTGATCTGGGGGGCGAACTCCATCGCCACCAACATCCATTCCTTCGCGCTGGCAAGTGAGGCGCGCAAGAAGCGTGGCGCCAAGATCATTGTCATCGATCCCTATCGCAGTCCGACCGCCGAACAGGCCGATCAACATCTGGCGCTGCTACCGGGGTCGGATGCGGCCCTGGCACTGGCCGTCATGCATGTCGCCTTCCGTGATGGCTTAGCCGACCGCGAGTATCTCGTCCGCCACACGGACCTCCCAGAGGGATTGGAAGCGCATGTCGCTGCCCGTGGGCCGGAATGGGCGTCAGCGCTGACCGGGCTTTCGGTCGAGGCCATCGAGGATTTCGCGAAACTCTACCTCACCAGCAAGCGCGCCTATCTGCAGATGGGCTATGGCGTGTCGCGGGGACGGAACGGGGCGGCCTCCGTGCATGCCGTCTCCTGCCTACCTGCAGTCTCGGGCGCCTGGGCGCACAAGGGCGGTGGTGCTTTCTGGGCCTATGGCAACCCCTATGCTTTTGTGAAGCGCTCGGTCGTGCAGGGAGCTCCCGCCCCAGAAACCCGCATGATGGATATGAGCCGCATCGGTGTCGCCTTGACGGGCCACATGACAGGTGATCGCTCCGAGCTGGGGGATGGTCCGCCGGTGATGGCCATCCTGGTGCAGAACACCAATCCGATGGTGGTGGCGCCGAACACCAATCTGGTGCGCCAGGGCTTTGCGCGCGAAGACCTCTTCTGCGTGGTGCACGAGCATTTCATGACCGACACTGCCCTGATGGCGGACATCGTCCTGCCCGCCACTCAGTTCGTCGAACATGATGATCTTTATGCGGCAGCGAGCCATGCCAGCCTTCAAGTAGGCCCGGCACTAATCCCCGCCCCCGGCGAGGCACGCGCGAATATCGAGGTGAATAACGAGATCGCCCGCCGCCTCGGCGCGACCGATCCCAAGTTCAGCAAATCGGCCAGGGAGATGATCGACGAAATGCTGATAGCGTCGGGCCTGGACGGCTATGAGGATCTGCGCGACCGCCGCTGGCTCGATCTGACGCCGCCCCACGACCCGGCGCCCTTCGGTCACGCGGATAAGAAGTTCCACTTCGCGACCGGCTGGGCGGACGGCATGCCGATGCTCCCCGACTATGCGGGTCTGGATGACAGGCCTGATGCCGATCATCCGTTCCGCATGATCGCGCCGCCCGCCCGCAACTTCCTCAATACCAGCTTCACCCATGTGGCGCGCTGGCGGCAGAAGGAGGGCAAGCCTTACCTGCGCCTGACAGCAGTGACTGCCGACGCTCACGGCATCCAGACTGGCGATCTGGTGGAGATCGGCAATGGGCGCGGCACAGTGCTGCTGACGGCCCAGATCGCGACGGGGCAGGCCGATGGCGTGCTGGTGGCGGAGGGTCTTTGGGGCAATGGCGATTTCAAGGGCGGCACCGGCATCAACAGCCTGGTGAGCGACGAAGCCGGGCGGCCTAATGGTGGCGCGCTGTTCCATGACACCAAGGTCTGGCTCCGGCGGGCGGAAATCGCTAGCGTTGCTGAATAGCGTATCTGGGAAACACTGATCGAGGAGCGTTCATGCAGAGTCCGTCCGCTGAGTTCGATACCCCCGGTCATCTTTCGTCAGGGACGTCGCCACGCATCAGGGTCTGGGCGGTCGTCGGGCGGCCTTCCTCGGGCAAATCCACCATCATCGGGCATCTGACCAGCCTTTATGGCGCCGGGAACAACGGCCTCGACCCCCATGCAGGCGGCGAAGGCGCGGATCGCTTCCATTCGGTAAGCCTGCCCGGTGGCGGACATATGAGCGTCTATTGCCTGCGCCGCTCCTGGCAGGAAGCCGACATGCAGCCGGTAGACGTCGTGGCAACGGTCAAAAAAGCTGCCGATGAGCTGGCGAACCAGAAGCCGCCCATCGTGCTTAGCTATTTCAATGTGCTGATGGCGCTGGAGATGGATGCCTATCCCGATCCCCAGCATGGACCGTTCGGCAAGGCGCATGAATATCTGTCGTATTTCGCGCGTGTCGGCTGGTCCATCGAGAAACTGGTTCTGCTGAGCCCCGAGGCCAAGCATCAGCATTACGAGCGTTTCGGTGCCCCGGTCCTATGTCTTTACAACAAGGACCGCGATCCCGATCTGCTGCCCCGTCCCGAAGGCCGCGCCAAGGAGATTGGCCGCAGTCTGGCAGCTGTACGGAGCCATTTCGGCTGGTCTTGAGCCGAAACCCTCAGCCCTTCTTCAGGGTCGCCCAAACGACGATGCCCGCGCCGACCAATACCCAGGCGGTGGGGACTTCGGCGAAGAGGGCGAAGCCGATGACCACGCCCCAGACCAATGCCGTATATTCCAGCGGCGCGAGGCGGGCGACGGGGGCCATGCTGAACGCCTTGGCGATCAGCAGGTTGGCCATCGCCGAACAGAGCCCTAGGGCCAGCATCATGCCGAGGTCGAAGCCGGTGGGCAGACTGGTTGCCTGAGGGATCACATAAAGGCCGCCAAGCACTGCCCCCATCAGGATCGGATAGAGGGCGATGGCGCCGCTCGATTCGGTTGCCGTGAGGGGGCGGATCGCCAAGGCCGCCGCGGCATATCCCACCGTCCCGGCGATACAGGCAGCAAGCCCGACCCAGGAACCGCTGCTGCTGTCCCAGAGCTGGGGCGCGACCGAAATCAGGATGCCGGTGAAGCCGATCCCGACCTTGATCCAGGCGCTGCGGCCGGTTGCTTCCCGTAGGATGATCCCGGCCATGGCGGTCATCATCAGCGGGGCGCTCATGGCGATGACATAGGCCAATACCAGCGGAAGTTCGCCCAGGGAATAGAAGAAGAGCACAACACCGATGTTGCTGAGCGCGCCGCGCAGCAGATGGAACCGCAGCTTGGTCGTCTTGAAGGTGGCGAGATCGCGGTGGTGCAGGATCAGCAGCACGATCAGGGCACCGGCGCAGCGGGCGAAGAAGATCGTCGCGGTCTCGTGCCGGGCAGAAAGCTCCTTCACGATCACATCGATCATGACCCCGAACAGCACTGCCGTCGCATAGAGCAGCGGTCCGCGCAGGCTGGAGGCACCCGAAGCATTCGCCAGCGACATCTAAAGTCCTCTTAGTTCAGCGATGAAATCGTAAAGGTCGGCCCGAATGCGCGAACGGGTCAGTTCCACCGGGCGGTTCAGAGCATCGAAGCCGCGCCGCTCGATTGCCAGCACGGGCGCGCCCACTGGGATCGCCAGCATATCGGCATCGCGCTCGCCTGCTTTTTCGGCCCGGATCCGTTGCAGCGCCCGTACCGGCCGCGCGCCTGCAATCGCCATGGCGGCATAGAGGGAGGAGCCGAGCTGGGTCAGGTCGGGCAGATAGGCCGAAGGGACGCTGGCCCGCTCCACTGCCAGCGGCATGCCGTCGGCCAGACGCACGCGCGTCAGTCGGACGACCGAGGCGCCGGGGGAGAGGCTCAAGGACAAGGCTTCCTCGGGCATTGCAACGGCGACGACCCGCTCGATCCAGCGAGATTCCGGCGTCATGCCGCGGGCCCGCATATCGTCACTGAAGCTGGAGAGGACCGACAGCGATGCTTCCATGCGGCGGGCGACGAAAGTTCCGGCCCCCTGGCGCTGAACCAGCAGCCCGTCGGCGGCAAGGTTGGAGATGGCGCGGCGGATGGTAACGCGGCTGATCTTCAGGCGGTTCGCGAGATCGCGCTCGCCCGGGACCGCATCGCCCGGCAGCAGCTTGCCCGCCTCGATCAGGGATCGCAGTTCGGCCTGGAGCTGAAGATAAAGCGGGGTCGGGTCGCTTGGGTCGAGTTTCAGCCCGTCGAACATCTAAGCCTCCGCGATCAGATGGCAGGCAACCAAACGGGGAGAGGGGGCGGTTCTGCGGGTGACCAAAGCCGGGATATCGACCCGGCAGCGATCTTCCACCACCGGGCAGCGGGTCTGGAAGACGCAGCCGGGCGGTGGATTGGCAGGGTCGGGCAAGTCGCCCTTCAAGGGCGGGCCGGACTCCTTGCCGCGCCGGGCAGGGTCGGGAACCGCGGCGAGCAGTGCCTTGGTATAGGGATGGGCCGGGTTTGCCAGCAGCTCGGCGGCCGAGCCCGTTTCGACGATCCGGCCGAGATACATGACTGCGACCCGGTCCGACACATGGCGGATGACACCGATATCATGGCTGATGAACAAGAAGGCGATGCCTTCTTCACGCTGAAGCTCGGTCAGCAGGGTCAGGATCTGTGCCTGGATCGAGACGTCGAGGGCCGACACCGCCTCGTCCGCCACCACGATCCGGGGCTTCAGTGCGATGGCGCGGGCGATGGAGATGCGCTGGCGCTGACCGCCTGAAACTTCATGCGGGTAGCGGGTGGCGACCTCGGGGGCAAGGCCCACACGCTCGATCAGGCGCGCGACCTCCGCCTTGCGGGAAGCGCGGTCGCCGATGCCGTGGATGGCCAGCGGTTCGCCGATGATCTCACCGATGGTATGGCGCGGATTGAGGGCGGCGGACGGGTCCTGGAAGACGATCTGCACGGCACGGCGATAGGCCAGCAGGCCGGGGCCGTCGAGCTTGGTGACATCCTGGCCGTCGAGGCGGATCTCGCCCGCATTGGCTTCGATCAGACGGACGACGCAGCGGCCGAGGGTGGATTTCCCGCAGCCGCTTTCCCCGACGATGCCCAGGGTTTCGCCGCGTGCGAGTTCCAGGTCCACATCCCGCAGGGCGTGGACGGCCTGGCCGTGGCGGTCGCGATAGGTCTTGCCGAGCCCGGCGATGGACAGCAGCGCGCTCATGCCCGTGTCTCCTCTCCCGGTACGGGATTCCAGCAGGCGGCGCCCGCGACCAGCGGCGGACGTTCGGCGGCGCATCTCTCCAGACGGCGCCCGCAGCGGGCAAAGAAGGTGCAGCCGACCCCACGCTTGGCGGGCGGCGGGACCATGCCGGGAATGGAGAGCAGCGTACCGCCACGCGGCACCTTGCCGGGCGCACAGGCGATCAGGCCGGAGGTATAAGGATGATGCGGATCCTCGAACAGTGGCTCCACATCGCCCTGCTCGACAATCCGGCCCGCATACATGACCGCGACCCGGTCGGCATATTCGGCCACGAGGTCGAGATCGTGAGAGATCAGCAGTACCGCCAGATCCAGATCCCGGCGCAGCCCGTCGATCAGATGGAGGATCTGCGCCTGGATGGTGACATCCAGCGCGGTGGTCGGTTCGTCCGCGATCAGCAGCTTGGGGCGGCAGGCGAGCGCCATGGCGATCATCACGCGCTGGCGCTGGCCACCTGAAAGCTGGTGGGGATATTGATCGACGCGGCTGGCCGCGGCAGGCAGGCGGACGAGGTCGAGCTGTTCGATCACGGCTTTGCGCAGCGCGTCCCCTTTAAGACCACGATGCAGGGAGAGACTCTCAACGATCTGGCGGCCAATGGGGTGCAGCGGATTGAGGCTGCTCATCGGGTCCTGAAAGATCATGGCGATGCGGTTGCCGCGCAGCTTGCGCCAGTCTTTCTCGGGCAGGGTGGCGAGGTCGCGCCCCTCGAAGATCATGCTGCCCGCCGTGACCGACAGGGCAGGCTTGGCAAGTAGGCCCATGAGGGCAAGGGCGGTAAGGCTTTTGCCCGATCCGCTTTCGCCGACCACAGCCAGCATCTCGCCCGCATCCAGGGAGAAGGAGAGATCCTCGACCAATGGCACGGGGGCGCTGCCCCGCTGCCGCAGGCTGACGGTCAGGCCCTGGACGTCCAGCAAGCTCATGCGGCGTCTTTGGCGCGGAAGAGCACACCGCCGGTCATGGGCTGGGGAACGCCGGTCGTAGTCGGCACCGACAGCGGTTGGCCCAGCAGAGAGCGGACGGCGAGGAAGCCGAAGCATTCGGCCTCCAGCGAATCGCCGCGCCAGCCAACGGCTTCCACCGGATCGACCGGCACGCCCAGTTCTTCGCGCAGCATCCGCATCATGGTGCTGTTGAGGCGCCCGCCGCCGGTGACGAGCCAGCGGGTCGGCGCGCCCGGCAGATGGGGCAGGGAGGCTGCGACGCTCTTGGCCGTGAAGCACGTCAGGGTGGCGGCGCCATCCTCGACACCCAGGCCTTCGACCGGGGTGATCGGGAAGTCGTTGCGATCAAGGGATTTGGGCGCAGGGGCGGCGAAATAGGGATTGTCCATCAGCTTGGCGAGCGCGGCGTCGTTCACGTTGCCCTTGGCGGCGGTGGCGCCATCAGCGTCATAGGCGAGTCCTAGATGCTTGCCGACCCAATCGTCGATCATGGCGCTGGCCGGGCCGGTATCGAAAGCAGTGATAAGGTCGGTGCCAAGATAGGTCACATTGCCGACGCCGCCGAGGTTCAGCACGGCGAGCGGGCGACCCAGGTCGGCGGCAAGGGCTGCATGATACAGCGGCGCGAAGGGCGCGCCCTGACCGCCTGCCGCCACATCGGCCAGACGGAAACCGGCGACGACATCCCGGCCCAACATCCGGGACAACACATCCCCTTGCCCGAGTTGGCGGGTGAAGCGACGTTCGGGCCGATGCAGGATCGTCTGGCCGTGCATGCCAACGACATCGATTGTGTGCAGCGCAATACCACTTGCGGCCAGAAGCGCGTTTACAGCCTCGGCATTCGCCTTGGTCACGGCGGCTTCAAGCTCGGCCAAAGGCAGCTCGGCCTTGGCGGGATCGCGGGCGACGGCCAGAAGTTCGGTGCGCACGGCATCGGGATAGGGATGGGTCAAAGCACCGTGAAAGCCAAAGACACGGCTGCCATCCGTGTCGATAATGGCGGCGTCGATGCCGTCCATGGAAGTACCGCTGATGAGGCCGAGGGCCCTGAAACGCCGTGCCGTCATTCTTTCTCTCCCCTTCCGTCCGTCGGTATTGACCGAGGTCTTAAAGTGGTATCTTAATGGTCATAACACCGCAAGAGTGATGGGAGCGAAAAAATGCGTCTTGGTACCGGATATCTGAAAGCGGGCGCAGCAGCCCTGGCTTTGATCGCAGCGGGTGTAGCGCAAGCGAAGCCCTTGGAAATTGCCACCGACGCCTCGCCGGTCGGCCTTGACCCGCATGTGGTCACCTCGTTTGCCTCGATCCTGGTCACGAAGAATGTCTATGAAGGCCTGACCGCCATCGACGACAGCCTGAACGTGGTCCCCGCGCTCGCCAAAAGCTGGAGCGTATCGCCCGACGGCAAGACCTATAAGTTCGCCCTGCGCGACAATGTGAAATTCCATAATGGCGAGGCCTTCACGGCCAAGGACGTGGTCGCCTCGATCAACCGGATCAAGGACACCAAGACCGGCTCGCCGCTCGCCTCGCGCTTCACGGTGATTTCGGAAGCCAAGGAAGTGTCGCCGACGGAAGTCGAGCTGACCCTCTCGGCCCCCTCCGCGCCGCTGGTCTCGCAGTTGGCCGATCTCGCGATCATCCCGGCGTCGGCCGCTGGCGGTGGCGCCGATCTGCAGAAGGGTGCCATCGGCACCGGCCCGTTCAAGTTCCAGCAGTGGGTGCCGGATACCTATATCCTGCTGGCCAAGAACGACAGCTATTACGAGCAAGGCCTGCCCAAGCTCGACGGCCTGAAGTTCAACATCGTCCCGGAAGCGACCACCCGTCAGGTGGGCCTGTCGTCGGGTACCTATCAGATGCTGCCGAACATCGACGGCGCCCTGGCCCTGACCCTGAAGTCGGGCAGCTCGGTCAATGTGCTGGAGACGACCGATCTGGCCTATAGCCTCGTCGGGTTCAACACCAGCAAGGCACCGTTCGACAAGCCGCAGGTGCGTGAGGCGTTCAACTATGCCCTCAATCGCGGCAAGCTGATCGAAGCAGCTTACTTCGGTCTCGGCCAGCCCGCAGGCCCGCTGTCGCCCGCCCTGAAGGATTGGGTGGCCCCGACCTCCGAGTTCGCCTGCTACAAGACCGACCCGGCCAAGGCTAAGGCCCTGCTGAAGGAAGCCGGTTTTGCCGATGGTGTCGAAGTGACCCTGAACGTGCTCGGCTCGGTCCAGACCGTTGTCGATGCCGCCCAGGTCGTGCAGGCGCAGCTCGCCGCCGGTGGCTTCAAGGCCAAGATCAACGTCCAGGAACAGGGCGCCTTCATCCAGGATTGGCGCAATTCGAACTTTGAAGCCTTCGTGTCGCTGAACGGCGGCGGTGTCGATCCGGACGATTATTTCACCCGCACCTTCAAGACCGGCGGCTCGACCAACGTCTATAAATATTCGAACCCCGATATCGATGCGAAGCTGGATGCCGCCCGTGCCTCCAACGACAAGGCCGAACGTCAGAAGATCTATAAGGACGTCCAGGTCGAACTTGCCTGCAAGGGTCCGATTGCCCATCTCGCCAACCCGCTGCTCTATACCGCGCTGGGCGATGGCGTGAGCGGTTACAAGATCCTCGCCAACCGTCAGACCCGCTACCTGCGCGAAACGACGGCGAAGTAAAGGCGCATCTGAAGATGCTTTTCTATTTGCGTAACGCAAATGCGTCGTCGCAGGCGTATTTGCCTGCTCGGGATTTGCGGTAGTGCTTAAACTGCTGGCGCGGCGAGGGGCGGACCTCCTCGTCACCCTGTTCGGGGTTTCGGTGATTACCTTCCTGCTGATCCGGCTGGTGCCGGGGGATGCCGTGCAGATCATGCTCGGCGCCAATGCAGAGGTGACACCGGAACGCCTGGATGCGCTGCGCCAGCAGCTTGGTATCGACCGGCCGATCTGGGAGCAGTATTTCACCTGGCTCGGCGGGGTCATGAGCGGCAATTTCGGCTCCTCGCTCTGGACCGGCAAGCCGGTGATCGAGGAAATCGGCGCCCGCATCGGCGTCACCATCGAACTGACACTGCTCTCTCTTGGACTCGCGGTGTTGGTGGCGGTGCCGGCCGGTGTCGGCATGGCGTACCTCCGTAATTCAGCCTCCGATTATCTGGTGCGAATTCTGACCGTGGCAGGCGTGACGGTACCTTCCTTCTGGCTGGGCAGCCTGCTGATCTATGTGATGTTTCTGCTGTTCCCGAAGTATCCGGCGGTGGGCTATGTGCCCTTCAGCGATGATCCCTGGGGCAATCTCCAGCGCATGCTGCTGCCGGTGATCGCGCTCTCGCTGCCGGTGTTGGCGGCACTGGCCCGTATCACCCGTTCGGCCATGCTGGATGCCCTGGGCCAGGATTATGTCCGCACTGCCCGCGCCAAGGGGCTGGGCGAATTTACCGTCGTGATGAGCCATGCCTGGCGTAATGCCTTGATCCCCTTCGTCACGACGCTGGGCATCATGGCCGGTTACCTCTTCGGCGGTGCCATCGTGGTAGAACAGGTCTTCGCGCTGCCGGGTCTCGGGCGCCTGATGCTGGGGGCGATCAACGAGCGGAACTATCCGCTGATCCAGGCGGCGATCCTGTTTGTGACCAGCGCCTTTGTGGTGATCAATTTCCTGATCGATCTGCTCTATGTCGCCATCGATCCCCGGGTATCTCTGAAATGATGGGGCAGATGAGCTGGGTACGTCGACAACCGCTGCTGGCCTTCGGTCTGCTGCTGGTCATTCTTCAGGTCGGCGGCGCGATCCTCGCGCCCTGGATCGCGCCCTATGATCCGGTTGCCCAGGATATCATGGCCCGCCTCAAAGGGCCGTCGGCTGAGCATTGGCTGGGGACCGACCAGTTCGGACGCGACCTCCTGTCCCGCATTCTCCATGGCTATGGTCATTCGATGCTGGTGTCGGCCGGATCGGTCGCGCTGGCCCTGGTGACCGGCGGAACGCTGGGGGTGCTGGCCGCCTACATGGGCGGCTGGATGGACCGGGTGGTCATGCGCTGCATGGATATCCTGTTCGCCTTCCCGATCATCCTGCTGGCCATCGGCATCATCGCGGTGCTGGGGCCGCGCGACAGCACGACGGCCTTAGCCATCGGCATCGTCTATATGCCGATCTTCGCCCGCCTCCTGCGCGGCCCGGCCCTGGTGCTGGCCAGCAGCGACTTTGTGGCGGGGGCCAGGGTGCTCGGCGCCAGCCATTCCCGCGTGCTGTTCCGCCATATCCTGCCTAATCTTGCCAGCGTGATCCTGGTGCAGGCCTCCATCTCGCTCTCGACGGCGATCCTGGTGGAAGCCTCGCTCTCCTTCCTGGGCCTCGGCACCCAGCCGCCATCACCCTCCCTGGGGCGCATGCTGGCCGAGGGGCGCAGCTTCCTGCTGCTCTCTCCCTTCGCCTCGCTCTTCTCCGGCATGGCGATCCTGATGGCGTCCCTGGGTTTCAACCTTGTGGGCGACGCCCTGCGCGATCTGCTGGACCCGAGACTCAGGGGCGAGTAGCAGACAAAAGCCTGTCATTCTCGGATGACAATATTTTTTAAAGCTTCACGACTTCCGGCTCACTTCGGCCATCCCTATGCCATACGCGAGCAAAATCCAGAACGTCTTCAAGCGTTTCCTTCGGGTGAGACGTTGTGGTGATGAAACAATCTGGACCGCTCATGACAATATATGAATCGATCCGGTCTTCTATTACGCCGCAGCCTTCTCCCACAACTGCGATCAACTCGACTTTGTCCTCAAGGCTTCTTTTGACAAACGCTTGAAGGGCTTCAAAGCGATCAGGTGTCGAAAGCGGCAGTTGCAGGATAACTGTCGGCGGAAAACTCATCGTGCCCTCGCTAGCCTTCTGGTTGTTGGGTGAGTAGATAACACAGCCATGATTACCATCCGTGTTTCAACGCTTGCCGATGCGCAGCGCGTTCTCGACATCTGGCGCCGCGCCGTCGATGCGACTCATGATTTTCTCACCTCCGAAGACAGGGAGGCCATCGAGCGCGATGTGGTGGGGTTCCTGCCCACGGCTCCTGTGCTGCTGGCCATAAAGGACGGGGTACCAGTCGGCTTCATGCTGCTGAGCGAGGGCCATATGGAGGCGCTGTTCATCGATCCCGACTGCCGGGGTTCGGGCGTCGGGCGTTGCCTTGTGGAGCATGCTTTGACGCTCCATCCAGCGATGACCACCGATGTGAACGAGCAGAATGCGCAGGCTGTCGGTTTTTATGAGCGCCTGGGGTTCAGGCGCACCGGCCGGTCGGATCTGGACGGACAAGGGCGGGCTTATCCGCTGCTTCACCTGCAGTATCAGGGCTGAGGGGCGGCCTAAAAAACCACCGTCATGCCAAGGCTTGTCCTGGCCCGACTCCAAGTGCGCTTCTAGATTTCTTCAGCTCGAATGGGCCAGCCCCCAGAGGAGATCTCCGGGTAAGCCCCAGGATGACGGCAAACAGAAATGGCCTCAAGTAAAGGCCATAGCCAACGACCGTCAGTTACGTTTTGCGAAATGAATATCGGCGGCCCGAACGAGCCCATCCGCGACCTTGGACTGATGATCGGGCGACATGATGAGCTTTTCATCCTCGGCGTTCGAGAGATAGCCCATCTCCATTAGCACAGCCGGCATATCAGGGGCGGTCAGAACCGCAAAACCGGCCGAGCGCAGCGTGTTGTTCACGGTCGGCGTATCACGCTTCAGCTCTCGGATCAGCAGACGCGCGAAGACCAGAGAGGTCGAGCGGGTTTCGCGCCGGGCAAGATCCAGCAGGATATTGGTCACGCCGGGATCCGCTTCGCTGAGGTCCATGCCGCCGATCAGATCGGCCTTGTTTTCCTTGGCCGCCAGCGCTTCGGCTTCCTTATCCGAGGCCTTGTCGGACAGGGTATAGACCGACATGCCGCGCACGCTGCGGTCCGACAGCGCATCGGCATGCAGGGAGACAAACAGCCCCGCCCCCGCCGACCGCGCCAGCTGCACACGGTCGCGCAGGCGTACCGCCACATCGCCGTCGCGGGTCAGGGCGACGCGATAGCGTCCCGTCGCTTCGAGCTTCTTTTTCATCTCCACCGCGACCGCCAGGGTCAGGTTCTTCTCGAAGGCGCCCGACAGGCTGGTGGCGCCTGGATCCTTGCCGCCATGGCCGGGGTCGAGAACGATCAGCGGGCGAATATCGCCCTGCTCGACTGGCGCGACCGGCGGCGGCTCGACGAAGCCGGAGGATTGGCTGGCCGGGGACTCTGGCGGCGCCCCGCTCTGGTCCTGCTTGGGCGGTTCGGCGGGCGCATTGAACGGCGCGGGCGGCACAGCAGCCGCTTCCTTGGCGGCAGGCAAAGTCATCAGCACACGCAAGGGATAACCGGGCACTCGCTCATATACCGTGACGGGCGCAGGCGGCGGCGCTTCGGCTTTGGCAACAGGTTCCGTTATCGGTGGCGGCAGGGGAATCGGCGCAGGCGGCGGCGCGGGCGGCGCCAAAACCTCGGTCTGGACCCGGGCGCGCGGCACGGCGGGCGGCGGGCGCGGCGCGGGCGGTTCAGGCAGAGGGGCGCCTGGGCCGGATTCGGGCTGCACATAGGGCGAGGAAACACTCGGGAAGGGGCTGCTGGGCGGCACCTGGGGTTGCGGCCCGGGCCGCTGGGCCGTCCGGCCGCTTGTCGGCGGTGGAGCAGGCGGCGGCAGCGGCTGTGCTGTCGGTCCCGAAACGGGCGGCAAGATCAGCGCTGACAGGCCAGAGGGGGTAGTGCCGGGCGAATCATCCGCGCCGGGTGCAATATCGATCACAAGGCGATAGCGCAGACCTTCAGAGGGGGGCAGCAGCAGCTGACTGGAGACATGCCCCGCCCGCGACAGGCGGATATCGATGGCATGGCGCCCCCCCTCGGAGAGGCGATGCTCGACACCGCGGATGAGGCCACCGCTCGGCCCTCTGCCCTTGATACGCCAGTCGAGCGCCGGCATTTCAATGGAGATCAGCTGCGGGCCGCGCTGATTGATGTTGAAAGGAACCGGGTCAGCCAGATCCAGCACAAAACGCGCGCCCTTGTCGCGTTCGCCTACACGCCAGCCGGTCGCGGCAGGCTCGGCCTGCGACACACTCGCAACCAGGACAACCGGCAGCACCGCAAGCAAAATAGCAAGCCTTGCCGACAAGCCCTTGAGCTTCTGGAATAACCCTCGCATGACGTGCAGCATAGCGAGCGAGCGCATCTTTGCAACGCAAGCGGTGCAGTCACCCTGCATTTATCATTGTCGCCGCGCTGCGGCCTCTCTATGGTGTGGCTGTCTGCACGCATCGGCCTCAAGGCCGCGCCCGGACGATTTAAGCCAGCGCCCCGCTGGCGGCGGTTGCCGCAACGGGTCGAGTTCAGCTGGCGGGATCGTGCGTGATGCTCGGCGGTGTCGGTGTCCGGACAAGAAACTGAACCCTACTTTGGGAGTCGCCGTCCGGTGCCACGAGCCTGCCTCGTCCCGAACGAACTGAGCACACAAACCGCTGATCGGCGCGCCTTTGGCCTGCCTGAGTCGGCGATGTCGGCGCTCCCGATTTCACAATTGCGGACTGGCCCCTTGCTCGCTCGCCCGATGGTTACATCGGTGCGCGACGGCGCGCTGGCTTCGCCGGAGTTTTTCATCAATGGCAAAGCGTATGTTAATCGACGCGACGCACGCGGAAGAAACCCGCGTCGTCGTCCTGGATGGTAATCGCCTCGAAGAATTTGATTTCGAGACCAGTACGAAGAAGCAGATCAAGGGTAACGTCTACCTCGCCAAGGTTACGCGGGTAGAGCCGTCTCTCCAGGCCGCGTTCGTCGAATATGGCGGCAACCGCCATGGCTTCCTGGCCTTCTCCGAAATTCATCCAGACTACTACCGCATTCCGGCCGCCGACCGTGAAGCCCTGATCGCCGAGCAGCTGGAAGCGCGGGCCGATGAAGCGCGCGAAGACGGCGAAGAAGGCGAGCAGATCGAAAGCCTGGGCGGCGAAGACGCCGAGGAAATGGCCCCGCGCCGCTCGCGCAGCCTTCGTAACTATAAGATCCAGGACGTCATCCAGCGCCGCCAGATCATGCTGATCCAGGTGGTGAAGGAAGAGCGCGGCAACAAAGGCGCGGCCCTGACGACCTTCCTGTCACTCGCCGGGCGCTATTGCGTGCTGATGCCCAACACCCCGCGCGGCGGCGGTGTGTCGCGCAAGATCACCAGCGCTCCTGACCGTAAGCGCCTCAAGGGCATGCTAGACGAATTCGGCGTGCCGCAGGGCATGGCCGTCATCGTCCGCACCGCGGGCATGGAGCGGTCCAAGACCGAGATCAAGCGCGATTTCGACTATCTGATGCGTGCCTGGGAAGACATCCGCGAGACCACTTACGCGTCGATTGCTCCGGCCCTCATCCATGAAGAAGGCAATCTGATCAAGCGCGCGATCCGCGATCTCTATTCGCGCGATATCGAAGACGTGATGGTCGAGGGCGAGGAAGGTTACAAGACCGCCAAGGCCTTCATGAAGATGCTGATGCCCAGCCATTCGCGCCGGGTGCAGCCTTACCGCGATCCGATCCCCCTGATGCATCGCTATCAGGTGGAAAGCCAGCTCGACGCCATCCATGCGACGACCGTGCAGCTGAAGTCGGGCGGCTATATCGTCATCAACCCGACCGAAGCGCTCGTCTCCATCGACGTCAACTCGGGCCGGGCGACCAAAGAACGCCATATCGAAGAGACAGCCTACAAGACGAACATGGAAGCGGCGGACGAGATCGCCCGCCAGCTGCGCCTGCGCGATCTGGCCGGTCTGATCGTCATCGACTTCATCGATATGGAGGAGAACCGCAACAACACGGCTGTTGAGCGGCGCCTCAAGGAAGCGATGAAGTCGGATCGCGCCCGCATCCAGATCGGCCGCATCTCCGCTTTCGGCCTGCTGGAACTGTCGCGTCAGCGCCTGCGCCCGTCGCTGCTGGAGGCTTCGACCGCGAAGTGCCCGCATTGCCATGGTACCGGCCTGATCCGCTCGGTCGAATCGACAGCCCTGCATGTGTTGCGCTCGCTCGAAGAAGAAGGCATCCGCGGTAAGGCGGCAGAGATCGCGCTTTTCGTGCCGACGGCCATCGCGCTCTATATCTTCAATCACAAGCGCAAGACGCTGATCGATATCGAAGCCCGTTACGGCCTGTCGGTGACGATCGAGGCCGACGATACGCTGATCCCGCCGGCCTTCCGCCTGGACCGCACCCGCATGCGCGGTGCCGATGAGCCTTCGCCGCTGGCCTCCCTGCCCGCCCCGACGCCGATCATCGAGGAAGATGACGACGATATCGTCGAGGAAGAAGAACTGATCGAAACTGCCGAGGCTGGTGAAGCCGAAGGCGGTGAAAACGGTGAAGGCCGCGACAATGGCGATGGTTCGCGCCGCCGCCGCCGCCGCCGTCGTCGTGGTGGTCGCCGTGACGAGGAAGGCGCCAGCGCCGATGGCTCGACCGGCGATGACGCCGAAGGCGACGAAGAGGGCGAAGACGCCAATGGCGCCGAAGCCTCTGCCGATGGCAGCGAAGACGAGAACGACCGCCGCCGCCGCCGCCGCGGCAAGCGTGGTGGCCGTCGTCGCGGCAAGCGCGAGGGCGATCAGCCGACCGTTGAGAGCCCCGATGGCTCCTCGGCCCCCATCGTCATCGAGATCGCCGACCTCAATGCCGTGACCGTCACCGGTCCTGCCGAAGTCCCGGTTGTCGAAGCCGCGGCTGCAGCCGCAGAAGCCGCTGACGTGATCGTGACGGAGGCTGTGCCGGAAGCCGCTTCTGAGGAAGTTGCCCCCTCCCGCCGCCGCCCGACCCGTCGTCGTGGTAAGTCGGAAGAGGCCGCCCCGGTGGAAGCTACCCAGGCCGAGGAAGCTCCCGTCGCCGACGCGCCCGAGGCTGCCGCCAAGAAGCCGTCGCGCCGCCGTAGCACCAAGAAGGACGAGGCCCCTGTGGCCGTGGCCGAAGCCGAGACGCCTGTGGCTTCCGAGGTTCCGGTTCCGGCTGCGACCGCCCCGGACGTGCTGGTCGTCGAGGAAGCAGCGCCGCTGGCGCCCGCCCCCGAACCTGTCGTCGTGGTTGCCGAGCCGATTGCCCCGGCTCCTGAACCCGAGCCGGTTTCGAGCGAACCGCCCGCCCCGCCCAAAAAGGGTTGGTGGCGTCGCTGATGCGATTGGAAAAGGGGTGCTTCGGCGCCCCTTTTTCTTTGCGTCCGAATCGTCGGGCGCCTCGTATACTGAATGTGAATTCTCTTAAGATTGGAGCCCACCGATGCTGCTCAGGATCAAACGGAGTTGGGAGATGCCCGAACGCGAGGCGACCCCCGAATCCCTGTTCTTCGGCCGCCGCAAGCTCCTGAAGGCGGGCGCAGCCTTGGGCGCCTCCAGCTTGCTTCCGTCTATCGCCAAGGCAGCCGGAACCTATCCGATGCCCCGGCAGGAGAAATACACGCTGGACCGGCCCCTAAGCGAAGAGGGCATCGCGACCAGCTATAACAACTTCTACGAATTCGGCTCGTCCAAAAATGTCGTCCGCGCGGCCCAGGCGCTGAAAACCGACCCCTGGACGCTGACCATCGACGGGATGGTCGAAAAGGAACTGAAGCTCTCGGTCGACGATATCCTGGCCAAGATCCCCGGCGAAGAGCGGCTTTACCGTCATCGCTGCGTCGAAGCCTGGTCGATGTCCGTGCCCTGGTCCGGCATTCCGCTGGCCGAACTGGTCAAGCTCGCCGCGCCGAAAAACGAGGCAAAATACGTCCGCTTCGAAACCTTCATGGACACCGACATGGCGCCCGGCCAGAAGCAGTTCTGGTACACATGGCCCTATGTCGAAGGCGTCACCATGGCCGAGGCGATGAACGAACTGCCGTTCCTGGCCACCGGCGTCTATGGCAAGCCGCTGCCTAAACAGATGGGCGCGCCGATCCGCCTTGTCCTGCCGTGGAAATACGGCTTCAAGTCGATCAAATCCATCGTGAAGATGAGCTTTACCGACAAGCGCCCGACCAGCTTCTGGGAACTGATGCAGGCCCAGGAATATGGCTTCTGGGCCAATGTGAACCCCGAGGTCGCCCACCCGCGCTGGAGCCAGAAGACCGAGCGCACCCTGGCAGGCGATACCCGCGCCACCCTGCTGTTCAATGGCTATGGCGAGCAGGTCGCCCATCTCTACAAGGATATCCAGGGCGAGCAGCTCTATCGGTAGGGACCGCCTACCAAACAGTCATTACGGCCTTTAGCTGTATCTTCTGTCTCTGTTCGAAGAGTCATCCTCGGATTTTGATCCGAGGATGACTCTTTCTATTATTCCGGCAGCTTGCGGATCGCGCCCAGCGCTGCCGAGGTCGCAAAAGCCGCATAGGCCTTCAAGGCTGTAGAAACCTTGCGCTTGCGGGGCTTGGCAGGCTTCCAGCCCAGGCGATCCTGTTCGGCGCGGCGACGCTCCAGTTCGGCATCATCCACCGCCAGATGGATCTTGCGGGTCGGGATATCGATCTCGATCAGATCGCCATCCTTCACCAGACCGATCAACCCGCCTTCGGCCGCTTCCGGCGAGACATGGCCGATGGAGAGGCCCGAGGAACCGCCGGAGAAACGACCGTCCGTCACCAGGGCGCAAGCTTTGCCGAGGCCCTTGGATTTGATGTAGCTGGTCGGATAGAGCATTTCCTGCATGCCCGGCCCACCGCGCGGCCCTTCGTAGCGCACCAGCACCACGTCGCCTGCCTTCACATCGCCGCCCAGAATGCCGCTGACCGCATCGTCCTGGCTTTCGAAGATCTTGGCCGGGCCGGTGAAGCTGAGGATCGAGGCATCGACACCGGCGGTCTTCACGATGCAGCCGTCGATGGCGAGGTTGCCGAACAGCACGGCCAGGCCACCGTCCTTCGAGAAAGCATGTTCGACGCTGCGGATGACGCCACCCTCGCGGTCGGCATCCACATCGTCCCAGCGCGCCGACTGGCTGAACGCCACCTGGGTCGGTACGCCGCCCGGTGCCGCCTTGAAGAACTCATAGACCGAGGCGCTCTTGGTCCGCTTGATATCCCAGCGGTCGAGGGCAGCCTTCAGGTTCTCGGCATGGACCGAACCGACGTCGCTGTGGATCAGCCCGCCGCGATCCAGTTCGCCCAGGATGCCCATGATGCCGCCCGCGCGATGCACGTCTTCTATATGGACGGTGTTGTTCGAGGGCGCGACCTTGCAGAGCACCGGCACCTTGCGCGACAGCCGGTCGATATCGGCCATGGTGAAATTCACCTCGGCTTCCTGGGCAGCGGCCAGCAAATGCAGCACGGTATTGGTCGAACCGCCCATGGCGATGTCGAGGGTCATCGCATTCTCGAACGCCTTGAAGCTGGCAATCGAGCGCGGCAGCACGCTTTCGTCGTCCTGTTCGTAGTACCGCTTGGCCAGATCGACCACCAAGTGGCCTGCTTCGATGAACAGGCGCTTGCGGTCGGCGTGGGTCGCCAGCGTCGAGCCGTTACCCGGCAGCGACAGGCCCAGGGCTTCGGTCAGGCAGTTCATCGAGTTGGCGGTAAACATGCCGGAGCAGGACCCGCAGGTCGGGCAGGCCGAGCGCTCAATGACCTTCACGTCTTCGTCGGAGATCTTGTCATCGGCAGCAGCGACCATGGCGTCGATCAGATCGAGCTTCTTGGTGGCGCCATTCATGATGACCTTGCCCGCTTCCATCGGGCCACCGGACACGAAGACCACCGGGATATTGAGGCGCAGCGCCGCCATCAGCATGCCCGGCGTGATCTTGTCGCAGTTGGAGATACAGACCATCGCGTCGGCGCAATGGGCATTCACCATATATTCGACCGAGTCGGCGATGAGCTCGCGCGACGGCAGCGAATAGAGCATGCCGTCATGGCCCATGGCGATGCCGTCATCGACAGCAATCGTATTGAATTCCTTGGCGACGCCGCCGACCTTTTCGATCTCGCCCGCCACCAGCTGGCCCAGATCCTTAAGGTGCACATGGCCCGGCACGAACTGGGTGAAGCTATTGACGACGGCGATGATCGGCTTGCCGAAATCACTGTCCTTCATGCCGGTCGCGCGCCAGAGGCCGCGGGCACCGGCCATGTTACGGCCATGGGTCGTCGTGCGTGAACGATAGGCGGGCATCTCGAACTTCCTCTCGGGCTTATCGCTGCCCTCTTATAAGCGGGGCAGTTACTCTTATCTCGCAGCCTGCCACCTTAAGCCCTTAAGCCGTGCGCGCCAATCGGCGTCTCCACAGGGCAGGGCCGACTTACGCTCAACTATTGAGCGGGCCTCAAGGGGTCTTGAGGAATGCAGAACAGCCGGTCATGCTCCGACCATGAGCGTCGAATTCATTGTCCGCGAAGAGCGACCGACCTGGAAAACCACCGGCATACGGCTGCTGATCCTGCTGCCGGTCGTTTTCATCCTCTACATGATCTTCAGCCTGTTTTTCATCTTCGCCCGGCTAACCGATCCCTCGGTCCCCGATGCCCCGGCGTCGGTGGTGAAAATCGGCGAGCGCCACACCTTCAAAGGGCTGATCGGCGCCACCATGCTCGACCTCGTGCGGGATCTGACGGCAAAGGGAGAGTTGAAGGAGGCGGAATTCATGTCGGGGGGCGGCAGTATCGGCGTCGCGCGGGAGATCGGCCTGATTCTGCGCGACCATGATGTCATCATCAGCCAGTCATCGGTCGGCCGCTGCTATTCCGCCTGCCTCGATATTCTAAGCCTGGCCGATATGCGCCGCGCCCGGATCGACGACAATGCCTATTTCATGTTCCACGGCGGCCGTCTGACGATGGATGAAACGGACTATTATCTTTTCGAATATCCGATTCAGCTGATGGCGCGGCATCTGTTCCAGGACGTACGGCAGGAAGCCCAGCCGTCCTACAGCATCGACAAGCTGCAGCCAGGCCTGATGAGCTATTTCTTCACCTGCAAACACAATCCGCTGTTCGATATCGACCCGCTGTTCCTAAGCTGGGGGGAAATCAAACAGATCGGCGCGGGAACCTTCACTCTGACCTGCGATCAGGCGATGGCCCGCCCGGCGCCCTATTGGCCCCCTTCTTAAGAGCGCCAGTCCACGCGTTTGAGATGCGACCATTCCAGATCCGGGGCCGCAGCCCCTTCGCGGAAAGCCGCACGTACCTTGCTTTCCAGGTCGATCCTTTGCGCGCAGCCGGGACGGGACAGCACGGCGTCACAGAAGCGCTGTTCGACTTCAGCCAGCACATCGAAACCTAGACTGGCGATCTGGCCGCCCTTGAAGGCGCAATGGAACAGCAGCGCCTCCACATCCGACGTCTGGGCATTGGCCAGACGCCAGATCTCGTAATTCATCACATCGCGGGCAAGCGCGACATCGGGCAGGAAATTCTCCATCGGCATTCCGCCGCGAATCCGGAAACCGAGCTTCCGGAGCAACGCCGCCGACCCCATGTTCAACTGCCCGAAGATGACCGCCGACACTCCCGCGTACGCCAAATTGTCAAAATACCAGTCGAGCGCCATCGTCGCGGCCTCATAGCCATAGCCCCGGCCCCAGAAGCGCGAGCTATAGCCATATTGCAGCTCCGGATCCTCGCCGATATCGGGCGGTGCGAACCCGCACCATCCCAGCAGAGTCTCGCTTTCGATCAGTCGGACGGCCCAGACGCCATAGCCCCGCTCGTCCCAGGCCTTGTTATAGCCGTCCATGCGCGCAATGGCGCTTTCGACACAGCGATCAGGGCCAGCGCCGTCGGCCGTCAGGTTCTTTGTAACATCGGGATCGCCGAGGATCGCCGCCAATGCCGGGACATCCGCCTCGGAAAACCTGTCGAGACGCAAACGCGCATTCATCAGAACCGGCACCCTCTCCAGCAAATTCACTTCTCCCGACCCCCACTATGCAGGGTAAAGATAGGGAGCAGGAATAAAGGTTTTCTTACCAATGCTCTGGCAAAAGCCCGCAACATGCTTCGAAGGTCTTCCCGGAAGCTGGACCTTCGAGCGTCGCATCGACAATGGCGCCCGCATGGAGGGAACCGCTGTCTTCACTCCGCGCCCGGACGGCTGGCTGCATTATCGCGAGGAAGGCACCCTGCGCCTGCCGGACGGCCAGACATTCGCCTCCTACCGCAGCTATCTCTATGCCCAACGCCCGAACGGCTTTGCGGTCTATTTCGATGAAGCACCGCCACGGCTTTTCCACGAGATCGCCCTCACTCCGGACCTCACAGGCAGCGCCCCGCACCAATGCTCCGCCGATCTGTATGAAAGCGACTACCGCTTCCTGCCCGACGGTAGCTTCACGGTGGTGCATCAGGTGCGGGGGCCGAAGAAGGGCTACCGGATGGAAACGACCTACCGCCCCGCGTGAGCCACCGCCTCCCGCGGGCCAATGGCGGCCAGCAGCAGATCGTCGTCATCGGCCTCCGCATTGGGAGTGGTCAGCAGGCGGTCGCCGTAGAAGATCGAGTTCGCTCCCGCCAGCAGGCAGAGGATCTGCGCCTCCCGTCCCAGGTGCGAGCGCCCGGCCGACAGCCGCACGGTGGTCTGCGGCAGGACGAGGCGCGTGACGGCCACCATTCGCACGATCTCCAGCGGATCGATCCGCTCGCGCCCGCCAAGCGGTGTGCCTGGCACCGGGACCAGGGCGTTGATCGGCACGCTTTCGGGATGC
Organism: Lacibacterium aquatile; assembly: GCF_042683105.1. NCBI lineage: Bacteria > Pseudomonadati > Pseudomonadota > Alphaproteobacteria > Rhodospirillales > Rhodospirillaceae > Lacibacterium > Lacibacterium aquatile. The sequence continues at coordinate 25,418 of NZ_JBHUIP010000010.1, read as the reverse complement.
GGATCGAACCCCGCCAGTACCTGCACCATCGCCATCCGATCCCGGTCGCTTTCCCCCATGCCGAGGATACCGCCACAACAGAGCTCGATCCCGGACGCCCGCACATGGGCCAGCGTTTCCAGACGGTCCTGATAGGTCCGGGTGGTGATGATCTGCCCGTAGAACTCCGGGCCGGTGTCGAGGTTATGGTTATAGGCGGTGAGGCCTGCCTCGGCGAGGCGACGGGCCTGATGGGGCTTCAGCATACCAAGAGTGACGCAGGCCTCCATGCCCAGCGCCCTGACGCCGGAGACCATGGTCAGCACTGCGTCGAACGCCTTACCATCCCGCACCTCCCGCCAGGCTGCCCCCATGCAGAAACGATCGGCACCGGCCTGTTTGGCGCGGGCGGCCATCGCCAGAACCCGCTCCGGATCCATCAGCCCGTCACGCTCCAGATCCACCTCGCGGTGATGGGCCGACTGCGGGCAATAGGCGCAATCCTCCGGGCAGGCGCCGGTCTTGATGCTCAGCAGACTTGCCTTCTGGATCTCGCCATCGGGATGATGCTGGCGATGCACGGCATTCGCCCGCCCGACAAGATCGAGCAGGGGGAGGCGGTAGAGGGCCAGAAGCTCCTCTACCGACCAATCGTGGCGAATGCCGCTCACCGGCCAAACGTCCGCAGGCGCGCTGCCGCCGAGACGCCCAAGGCCACCAGGGCGATCTTGAGAAAATCGCCCAGCAGGAAGGGGGCGACACCGGCAGCCCAGATCCGCTCGACCGGGACGAAGTTGGCAAGCCACGCCGCCCCGAAGGCATAGACCGGCACCATGCCGATCAGCATCGCGGCAAAACGCCCCCATACCCCGCGTCCCGCCGCCAGACGACCGACCACCGCAGCGGCGACCACATAACCCAGCAGATAACCGCCGGTCGGTCCGACCATATAGGCAAGGCCTATGCCGCGTGCCGGCGTGCCGGTGAAGACGGGCAATCCCATCGCCCCCGCCGCCAGATAGGCCATCAGGACGGCAACCGCTCCGCGCGCGCCCAGGGTGACGGCGAATCCCATGATGGCCAGGGTCTGCAAGGTCATCGGCACCGGCCAGAAGGGAATGCTGATCTTGGCGCTCAAAGTCAGAACGGCGACCCCCAGGATAACCAGAGCAGCCCGTCGCATCAGCAGCATTGGGGACAGAGTGCCCGCTATCGAATTATACATTTCAATCTCCAATTATAGATAATTTGATCGCAAGATCGATAAATCGATTCCAGAAAATCTATAATTAAGCAACAGAGAATAAAAAAGGGCCGGAAAACCGACCCTTTGCGCGATATGAATAGCCGATAGCCGCTAGCGGATCTTGGACGCCGCCTGACCGCCCGCCAGCACGTGACGCCCGAGAGTTGTGGCGGCGGCCTCGATCTGCCCCGCCCGCAGCGCCCGCAGGATCGCCCGATGATCGCGATCGGTCGGGGCCTCCCATTCTGCCCGCCAACCGGCGAAGAAGAAGCGGGCGCTGGCGGCATGCAGATCCTCGATGGTCGCCAGCAGACGCGGCATACCGCAGGGATCGAGGATCAGACGGTGGAAGCGCTGATTGGCCTCCTCCCACGCCCGGGCATCGGCGGCCTTGTCCCCGGCCCGCGTCGCTTCCTCTGCGGCATCCAGAATCGCGAGGGTGAGGTGCGGAGCCGCATGACGCAGCGCCAGCACCTCCAGGGAGGCCCGCATCTCGGCAACTTCGCGAACATCGCGCTCGCTGAAACCCGCCACCCGCACCCCGCGACGCGGTTCGCTGACGACGAGACCCTGGGCCTCAAGGCGCTGGAAAGCCTCCCGCACCGGCACATGGCTTGCCTGGAATTCCTCGGCGATATGGTCCTGGCGCAGGCGCGAGCCCGGAGCCATCTGGCCCGCAATGATTCGGTCGGCCAGGATGCGGCTGATTTGCACCGCCAGAGTGTCGCGCTTTGCCTCGGTCATGAATTATAGATAATCGACATTCTGCCGGATTGAAAAACGAAAACCCGCCGCATCACTGCGACGGGTTTTAAATCGGATGGTACCCCAGGTCGGACTCGAACCAACACGCCCTCGCGGGCAACAGATTTTGAGTCTGCCGCGTCTACCATTCCGCCACTGGGGCACACGGCGGCGATCCTAGCGATGTCGCGTCCTGGGTCAAGCAAAACCGTCAAAAATCCGAGCACACGGGCTTAAGGTTAATATGTACTTTCCGCGCTCCTTAACTTTTGCCTTTCTTCTGCCGCAAGTTCGACCTAACCAGAAAGCATGACGTCCTTTGGTTTGCGCGCCCGCGCCTTCACCCTAGCTGGCGGTTCGTTGACCGCGCTGCTCGTTGCCTTCCTGTCGCAGATCGTGGGTGGGCTCCAACCCTGTATCCTCTGCCTGTATCAGAGGTGGCCCTACGTCATCGCCATCGCCTTTGCCTTGATCGCCGGGATCTTCGGCCCCAGCGGCAATGGCAAGATCGCGCGGCTGTTCCTGATGCTGGCAGGCCTTGCCCTGCTGACCACCGCCGGGATCGGCGTGTTCCATGTGGGTGTGGAGCATGGCTGGTGGACCGGCACCGCCGAATGCGGAAACATGATCCAGGCAGGCAGCATCGAAGATCTGCGCGCTGCCATCAACAATGCCCCCGTCGTGCGCTGCGATCAGGCGCAATGGACATTGCTGGGCATTTCGATTGCCGGATACAATGTGCTCTATGCCGTCGGGCTGGCGATTATCTGCCTCTTCGGCGCCACCCAAGCCGACGCTGATCGGAGCCGCCGATGACCGATACCACTGCTTCTGCACCTCTGCCTGGCGAGCTGACCGGCAAGGACCTGATCGACCGGATCGTGCGCGTCGACCACGCCGGTGAATATGGGGCAAAGCGGATCTATGAGGGGCAGCTTGCGGTCATGCGCAAGCGAAAATCGCCCCACGTGGCCACGGTCGAACATATGGCCGAGCAGGAACAGGCGCATCTCGATTATTTCGCCAATGCCATTGCCGAACGCCGGGCCCGCCCGACGCTGCTGACCCCGATCTGGCATGTGGGCGCCTTCGCGCTTGGCGCCGCGACCGCGCTCCTGGGCGACAAGGCTGCCATGGCCTGCACCATCGCTGTGGAAGAAACCATCGACGGCCATTATGCCGCCCAGGTTGCCCAGCTCGGCCCGGAAGAAGCCGAACTCAAAGCCAAGATCGAACAGTTCCGCGCCGAAGAGCTGGAACATCGCGATACCGGCGTCGATCACCAGGGTCGCGAAGCCCCGGCCTACCCGCTGCTGTCGGCCGTCGTCCGCGCCAGCACCAAGACCGCCATCTGGCTGTCTGAGCGGGTCTAAGCCCCGCAGACCTGAGTCCTGTCGGCAACAAGCCCAGAATAATTTTCTGTCCTTTTGCTGCAACCGCGAAGCTAGACTTGCGTCTGTAACATATAGACACCACACTATGTAGCAGTATGCAGGTCCATCGATCCGCCACTCGGGTCGTCGCGGTGTTGGGTCCAACCAATACCGGCAAGACCCACCTCGCTATCGAGCGAATGCTCGGCCATCGGTCGGGCATGATCGGATTTCCGCTGCGTCTTTTGGCCCGCGAGAACTACGATCGTATCGTTCGCCTGAAAGGCGAGGCCAGCGTCGCCCTGATTACGGGCGAGGAGAGGATTGTTCCCTCCACGGCCCGCTGGTTCGTCTGCACCGTCGAATCGATGCCGGTCGACAAGCCCGTCGCCTTCCTTGCCGTTGACGAGATCCAGCTCTGCGCCGATCAGGAGCGCGGGCATATCTTCACCGACCGGCTGCTGCATGCGCGCGGCCATGACGAGACGATGTTCCTGGGCGCCGAGACCATGAAGGCGATGATCAAGCGCCTGGTGCCGGAGGTGGAGATCATCACCCGCCCGCGCCTCTCGACCCTGTCCTATGCAGGCATGAAGAAGCTGACGCGCCTGCCGCGCCGCAGCGCCATCGTCGCCTTCTCTGCCGCCGATGTGTATGAGACCGCCGAACTCATGCGCCGGTCGCGTGGCGGCTGCGCCGTCGTGCTGGGCGCCCTCAGCCCGCGCGCCCGCAATGCCCAGGTCGAGCTCTATCAGTCTGGCGAGGTCGATTACATGGTCGCGACCGATGCCATCGGCATGGGTCTCAACATGGACCTCGACCATGTATGTTTCGCGCGTCTCTCCAAGTTCGACGGCCGCAGCCCACGCCGCCTGACCGCGCCGGAGATGGCGCAGATCGCTGGGCGTGCCGGTCGTCACCAGAACGACGGCACCTTCGGCACCACGACGGAAGTGGGCGAGTTGGATGCCGATCTGATCGAACAGATCGAAACCCATCGCTTCGACCCGATAGAGGCGCTGTCCTGGCGCAATCCCAACCTCGATTTCCGCTCGCTGCCCGGCCTGTTGGCCAGCCTGGACCGTGGCCCGCCCTCGCCCGTTCTGAAGAAGAAGCGCGAGGCGGACGATCATCTGACCCTGATGGCCCTGTCGCGCATTCCCGAGATCGCCGACGACGCCAAGAAGCCGCAGCGCCTGCGCATTCTGTGGGACGTCTGCCAGATCCCAGATTTCCGCAAGACGATGACGGATGCCCATACCCGTCTGCTGCATCAAATCTACAGCTTCCTGTCGGCCCCTGGCGGGCGGCTGCCAAGTGATTGGGTCGCCGCCCAGATCGCGCGCCTGGATATGGTCGAGGGGGATATCGACCAGCTGTCCCAGCGCCTCGCCCATATCCGCACCTGGACCTATGTCTCGCATCGGCCCGAATGGGTGCGCGATGCGGGTGAGTGGCAGGCCAATGCCCGTGCCATCGAGGATAAGCTGTCGGATGCGCTGCACGAAAAGCTGACCCAGCGCTTTGTTGATAGGCGCGGCGCCCATCTGATCCGTCGCATGGACGGGGCAGGCGAGTTGCTGGCAGGCATTACGGCCGAAGGAGAAGTGGTCGTGGAAGGCCATCCGGTTGGCCGCCTGGACGGCTTCACCTTCCACCCGGACGAAGATGCCGTCGGGCTTGAGGCCAAGCGCCTGCTGACCGCCGCTCGCCGGGCGCTGGGGCCGGAGATTGCCCGCCGGGTCACCCAGTTCACCAAAGCCGAGGACGATAGTTTCTCGCTGATGCTGGACGGCAAGGTGCGCTGGAAGGATGCGGAAGTGGCCCGGCTGGTGCCCGGCCCCCGCCCGCTGGCGCCGGGGCTCGATCTGCTCGTCGGGGATATTCTGGAGGGCGAGGGCCGCATGCGCGTGCAGCAGCGCCTCGCCAAATGGCTCCAGACCCTGATCGAGCGGGAACTCCAGCCGCTGATGGCCTTGCGCGATGTGGCCCTGGGCGGGCTGGCGCGCGGGTTGGCGTTCCAACTGCACGAGGCGTTTGGCGTCCTGCCGCGCAGTGCTGTTGGCCTGCAGCTCTCCTCCCTGCCGCCTGCCGATGCCAAGGCCCTGGGGCGCTTAGGCGTGCGCTTTGGGATTGAGACCATCTATCTCGAACCCCTTCTGAAGCCCCAGCCGATGGCGCTGAAGTGCCTGTTGCAGGCGATTGCCTCGGGACTGTCGCCGATCCCGCAGCCGCCGGGCGGCCCGCTCGGCACCCGCGATGACAGCCTGCCGGATCTCTGGTATCGGGCAGCGGCGATGGTGTTGCTGGGTCCACGCTTTATGCGGGTCGATCTGCTGGAGCGCCTGTCGATGGCAGCCCGCAAACGCGCCAAGAACGGGCCTTTCGCCGCCGATGACGAGCTGGTCCGCCTTGCCGGGTGTCGCCCCGGGGAGATCGCAGCTGTACTCGCCGCGCTCGGCTATAAGGCTAAAGCTTCGGAGGCGGGTGTCGTGTTCTGCGCCCGCCGCCGTAAAAAGACTCCGCCGCCCCCGCCCAACCGGGTCCCGACGGAGCGTACCGACTCGCCCTTTGCCAAACTGAAGGAGATGATGGTCATCCGATGAGCCAAGCTTTCTTCGACATGGGGGCCGCTTCCCTGAACAGCGGCATGCGTCTGGACAAGTTCCTTTGGGCAGCGCGCTTCTTCAAAAGTCGAACGTTGGCCGCTACCCTCTGCAAGGACGGACGATTACGCCTCAACCGCAAGGTCATCGATAAGGCCCATGCGACGGTGCGTATCGGGGATGTCCTGACCTTCCCCCAAGGCAATACCATCCGCGTGGTACGCGTCGTCGCTTTGAGCGATGAACGCCGGGGCGCACCGGTTGCCCAGGGGCTTTACGAAGACCTCGACGCCCTGCACGCCTAGGGACGGATCAGGTCGAACCTGCCGGAATTCGCGGCGCTGGCCGCGGATGCGCGGTCTTTGTTTGACACCGGATCCACGCTATTTGCACAGGACGCCTGGACGCCATGCAGAAACCCCACTGCGCGTCGGGTTGTGTGGCGGCGCACCATCAGTATGATGGGCGCCGAAGGAAAGACCGTGGATCAGCCTCCAGATAAGGCGGCGACCTCGGAAGGGGAGTTATGTTGAGATGACTTACGTCGTCACCGACGGCTGCATTCGCTGCAAATATACCGACTGTGTGGAAGTCTGCCCGGTCGACTGCTTCTATGCGGGCGAAAATATGCTCGTCATCAATCCGGACGAATGCATCGATTGCGGCGTCTGCGAAGCCGAATGCCCGGCCGAAGCGATCCTGCCCGATGCCGATCCGCGCGCCGAAGAATGGCTGGCCCTCAATCGTGACTATTCCGAGCAGTGGCCGAACATGACCCGCAAGATCGATGCCCCGCCCGATGCCGACAGCTTCAAGGGCGAAGCGGATAAGTTCAAAAAATACTTCAGCCCCAATCCGCACAGCTGATTTGGACGAAACAATCGGCACTCGTCATCCCGTGGCTTGACCACGGGATCTCCTCCGGGCGCCTGTCCCATAGAAACTCGTCACCCCGCACTTGATGCGGGGTCTCGTGTAGACAGACCGCGTAGAAAAGCCGAACGGAGTTCGGCTACATAAGATCCCGCATCAAGTGCGGGATGACGGTTCTTGTTTGATCGGTAGCCGTAGAGTCGGCCGAAGGCAGCTGCCGCAGTGACAGCTTTTCTTAAAGCAACCCGTCATCCAAAATCCATTGTTCTGCAATGGGTTTGCAATGTTGCTTGCCATTCCCGATAAATAGGCAGACAATAATCGGACAGCACACAACAAGGAGAGCGACGATTACTCCTTTGTCAAAGTCTGCCGCGATAAGTCTGCGGCAGCTAGACGGATGTCTGTCTCCACTAGCCAGGGAGGGTGGGTACAATCATGGGTCCACCGAGTCCATAGCCCAGGCCGCGTTTTGGCCTGTCGAGAACTAGTGAATAGTCTACATCGTCATGATAAATGCGCCGTCATGCCTTGACGGTTGAAAGCCCCGCATAACCCTGCGGGGCTTTCTTTTTGTTTAAGCGATATCGCCGACGATGAAGCGGTCACGACCGCCCAGCTTGGCCTGATAGAGCAGTTCATCCGCCTTTCGGATCATCGCCTCCGACGTAACCTCTGCCCCACCCGGCAGCAGCGCCAGTCCGACACTGACCGTGACAAACTCATGCACCTTGCTGGCTTCGTGGGGCAGCTTGAGGTTCCGGATCGTGTCGCAGATGATCCCGCCAAACTGCTCGACACCCGGCCGGTCGATATCCGGTAGGATCAACGCGAATTCCTCGCCGCCATAACGGGCCACCGTATCGGCAGGGCGGCGCGACAGTTTGTGCAGCGCCTGGGCCACCGCCCGCAGGCAGGCATCGCCCTCCAGGTGACCATAGCGGTCATTATAGAGCTTGAAGAAATCGACATCGAGCAGCACCAGCCCCAGCGGATGACGGCTGCGACCAGCCCGCTTCAGCTCGCGCGCCAAGGTCTCATCGAAGACCCGGCGATTGGCGATGCCCGTCAGGCCGTCGACGGCTGCAAGGCGCCGCAGATGATCGCCCTGCTGCTTCAGCTTGATATGTGCGCGAACCCGCGCTTTCACGATGGGCGGGCTGACCGGCTTGGTGATGAAATCCACGGCCCCGATATCGAGCGCGCGGGTTTCCCGTTCCGTATCATTATGGGCGGTGACGAAGATGACCGCCGACCGCGCAGTGACCTCGTCCTGCTTCAGGCGCTCGCAGACCGCGAACCCGTCGAGCCCCGGCATCTCCGCATCCAGCAGAATGACATCGGGCTGCTGCGTCTGTGCCAGACGGATCGCTTCCTCGCCGTTGGTGGCAAAGATCACCTCGCCGTCGTCCTTCAGGATCGACCGCAGGAGACGAATGCTGATGGGATCGTCATCGACCAGCAGAATGGTCGCCGGGACCATGCCCAGTTCGGTCATATCATGCTTCCTTCACTCAAAACCTGCAGGGCGCGGCGATAGTCCAGGACTTCCAGCGCCGACGCCAGATCAGCCGCCTGCTGAGCCGATAGAGACGCCTCAAAGTGGGGACGCAGAATGTCGAACTCATCGAGCGCCTTAAAGTCCTGCCGCTCCAGCGATGCCTTGAAGGCCGCCAGAGTCTCCGGGGCCAAACCACCAGAGACAGGGGCGGCGGCAGCCTTGGCAGGAGCCAATGTCGGCACCGTCAGCTCGGTCAGGAATTCGCCGATGGCCTTCAAGGTCGCCCGCACGGTGGCACGATATGTCGCCAACGATCCGGCATCGCCCTTGCGCAGCCCCGCCTCGAACTGGCTGGCAATCGTCTCCAGTTCCCCCGCGCCCAGATTGGCGGCCGAGCCCTTTACGGTATGGACCATCCGCGCCGCCGTTTCATGGTCGCCTTCAGCAATCGCCGCCTGCAACGGGGCGTCACCCTGGGCGAGTTGGTTCTGGAAAACCATCATCAAGCGGCCAAGCGCGGCACGATCACCGCCCAGACGTGCAGCCGCCCCATTGGTGTCGAGGAGAATGGTCATGGCTTCGGCCATGGCCGCAGAGACTGGCTTGGGTGGCGCCGGGATCAGTGGCTCGTCAACCGGCACGGTCCGCCCTGCCATCACTTCGCGGATCAGAATGACCAGCTTCTCGATATCGAGCGGCTTGGGAATGAAGCCGTTCATGCCGACATCCAGACAGCGCTGGCGCTCCTCGGCCAGGGCCCCCGCCGTCAAGGCGATGATCGGCAAGCGGTCGAGCTTCAGTTCACGCCGGATGTAGGTCGTCGCTTCCAGACCATCCATCACGGGCATCTGGATATCCATCAGCACCACATCGATGCTGTCGGTCTCGATCCCGCGTAGGAATTCGACAGCCTGGGCACCATTATCGACCAGTTCGACGCTAGCGCCTTCCAGGGCCAGGACCTGCTGGGCCACCAGCTGATTGATGGCATTATCTTCAACCACCAGACAGCGCATGCCGGCTAGCCGCATCTCCGCCTGGGGGACGACGACCACCTCGTCGCGCCCGTCGAAACGCTGCATAGCCGTCTGGACGGCATTATAGAGCTGCGAGCTGGTAACCGGCTTGTTCAGGATCGCGTCGAAAAGACCGTCGGTCGAGGCGGTCAGGGCGATCTCGCGGCTCTGGGCCGTGACCATGATGACCAGCGGCATTTCGCCCTGGCTTTGCAGTTCACGGATGATGCGGGTGGTGGCGACCCCGTCGAGATCGGGCATCAGCCAATCCATCAGCACCACATCGAACCGCTCGCCCGCCCGCAACCGATCCAACGCCTGGGAGCCGGATTCGACCGCGATGCTGCGCCATCCGAGCCCATGGGCCGTCTTGGCCAGTACGCTGCGCGCGATCTCGTTGTCATCGACCACCAGAACGCGGATATCCATCAATCCGCGCTTAGGCTGCTTGCCGACATCGGACTTCTCGGTACGGATGGTGAACCAGAATTCCGAGCCGCGTCCGAGCTCGCTCCGTACCCCCATCTCGCCGCCCATCAGCTCGACCAGCCCCTTGCAGATCGCCAGTCCAAGGCCGGTACCGCCATACTGACGGGTATTAGAGGTATCGCCCTGCTCGAAGGGGGCGAACAGCTGATTGCGCTTGTCCACGGCGATACCAATGCCGGTATCCTCGACCGACACCTTCAGCAGCAACTCGCGCTCGCCCAGCATCTCATGGGCAATGACAAGCCGGACGTGTCCATGTTCGGTGAACTTGATGGCATTGCCGGTCAGATTAATCAGCACCTGCTCCAGACGCAGCGGGTCGCCGTTCAGCAGACGCGGCACCGTCGGATCCACCTCGATCAGCAGTTCGATATCCTTGGAGGACGCATTCACCGACATGATGGTGGCGAGCGACGACAGCAGCTCGTTCAGATCATAGTCGGTTTTCGACAGCGTCATCCGGCCCGCATCAGCCTTGGAGAAATCGAGGATGTCGTTGAGAATCCCCAGCAGAGACCGCCCCGCCGTCAGGATCTTCGACACATAATCGCTCTGCTGTTTGTCGAGGGGGGAGCGGTTGAGGATCTGTGCCAGACCGATGATCGCATTCATAGGCGTGCGGATCTCGTGGCTCATATTCGCCAGGAACGCGCTCTTGGCCTGGGCGAGGCGCTGCACTTTTTCGCCTTCTGCAACCAGCCTCTCATTCAGCAGCACGAGATTGCGGGAATAATCCCGCTCCATATTGATGCGGCGGTTCAGCAGAAAGGCCAGCAACGCCACGAAGCCGAAGATACCCGCCGAAGCCAGCATCGCGATCCATTCGAACGCCCGCCAAAAGCTCATCACCTCGGCATAGGGACGGGACATCAGGAAGCGCATGGAATTATAGAACAGCGCCGAAGTCGCGCCAAGACGCGCTTCGCCATATTGATCCGTGAAGACGCCCGCCGACACTTCCCCCGCAAAGGGTGTGTTGAACGGCTTGCCAATCTGCTCGTTTTCCCACGGACGGCTGGCGATCAGCCGCATGTCGTGGGCGATGATCGAGACGTGATCGCTGCTATGGTTGAGGTCGTCGAAGGCAACCATCGTCAGTTTGGGGTCGATCGCCGCGCTGACGATCCCCATGAAGTCGCCGCCCTCGGGTCGGATCGGAACCGCCATCACCACCAGCCAGTTACCCGACGTGACCCCCTGCAAGGGTGTCGTCAGATAGGACTGGTTGGTACCGCCGCCCTTGAAATACTGGAAATAGTCGCGATTGGAGAAATTCAGCTTGGTCGTCGACGGCCCCCTGGACGTCAGGACCAGATCGCCATTGATATCGCTGATGCCGACATTGCTTATCACGCCCAGCGACTCGATGGCCTGCTGCATGACCAGGGCATATTCGCGATCGCTTAGATTTTTATCGGCATATTTCGACGCGATGAGCCGCAGTGTCGTCTCGACATTGCGCAGGCGCTGTTCCAGCTGATCAGCAAAACTATCGGTGAGCGAGCGAAGGTCGAGCACTTCCCGCTCAACAGCTTTCTGCCGCATCTCGGTCTGAACATAGGTATTGCCGCCGACCAACAGCACAGCCAGCAGCAGGAGCGCCGCGATAACCTCGCCCTTCTTCAAACGCTCCATAGAATGCCCCTCTTACCGCGACGCAAACTTGCGCCGTTAAGGTTTATAGCGCTTTGTGCACCAAGGCAAACTGCGGGATTTTAGGAAACGGCTTTGGGTAAGCTCAGCGCTCGGTCAGCTTCAGCTCGATACGGCGATTGCGCCGCTTGGCCTGATCATCCTCGCGCGGGTCGAGCGGCTGGAACTCGGCAAAGCCAGTGGCCGCAAGCCGTTCGGCAGGGATGCCCTGCTCCATCATGAATTTGACGACGGCGATAGCGCGGGCCGTGGACAGTTCCCAGTTCGACGGGAACTGCACATTGCGGATGGGCACCCGATCCGTATGGCCGTCGACGCGCAGCACCCAATTCAGATCATTGGGAATGCGGGCCGACAGTTCCTTCAGGGTAGCGGCCAGACGGCCGATCTGCTGACGACCGGCTTCGCCCAGCTCCGCCGAACCGGCATCGAATAGCACCTCGGACTGGAAGACGAAGCGGTCGCCGACGATGCGCACATCCTGACGGTCGCCCAGAGCTTCGCGCAGACGCCCGAAGAACTCCGAGCGATAACGGGCCAGTTCCTCGACCTTCGAGGCCAGTGCCAGATTCAGTCGGCGTCCCAAATCGACGATCTGGGTTTCCTGTTCCTTGGCCTTCGTCTCGCTGGTCTCAAGCGCGGCCTCAATCCGGGCAAGCTGTTCGCGCAAGGCCAGGATCTGCTGGTTGAGCAGATCCACCTGCTTCTGCGCGTCGGCAGTCATGGCTTTTTCGCGCCCGATCTGCGAGGCGGCCTGTTCGCCACGCGCCAACAGCTCAGCCAGACGGATATCGCGCTGAGCAATATCGCGCTGGGCCAGTGCCGTGCGTTCCTCGGAGGTCGACAGCCGTGCTTCAAGCTCTTTGGAGCGGTCACGCACCGATGTCAGTTCGTTTTCACGATCCTTGACCGTCGCCGCCAGACCCGTGACCTGCTTCTCAAGATCCGCCCGCACCTGGCGCAGCGCCTCGATATCGGCCTTCAGGCTGGCGAGTTCCTTTAGCTGCGCCTCGATCTTCTCGCGGTCGGCAGCCACCACCTTGTTGGCGGCTTCCAGATCGGCGGCCTGCTTCTGGGTCAGCGTCTGAAGCTCGCCCAGTCGCCCGGTCATTTCGGTCACGCGGGTCGCGAGGCCATCGCGCTCGTTCATCACGCCCGCCAGACGATTGACGGCGTCGTCCCGCGCCTGGGTCGCGGTCTGAAGGTCGGAAGTCAGACGGCCGATCTGCAGCTGAAGATCGGCGTTGTTGGCTTTTTCCAACGCCAGCAGATCGGCGAGTTGCGCCACCTGCTGATTAAGCTTTTCCAGCGCATCGTCACGCCCCGACAGGGCCTGATTCATGAAATATTGCGCCAGTGTGAACAGCAGAATCAGGAAGATGATCGCGATCAGCAGGGTCGACAGCGCATCGACAAACCCCGGCCAATAATCGACCGTCTGGCTCCCGCGCCGAATGCGACGTCCGCCTGCCATGGTTGGCTAGCGCCCCTGTTCTTCGGAAAGCGCCGCGATGGTGCGGGCCAGCAGGCGGATCTCGGCCCGGATTTCCTGGATCGTCTCACCGCGCCCGTTGCGGATATCTTCGAGCAGGCGCGCCATGGTGCCGTCGAGATTGCGCAGATGTGCCTTGCTGGCGGCATCGAGACCACCCTGGTCCCCCGAAGCCAAGCGTTCGGACAGGCGTTCCAGCACCGGCTTCAGCGCCATCTGGCCTTCGGCCAACTTCACCAGCAGATGCTGCTCAGCCTTGCCTTGATCGGTGAAGGCGCCCAACCTTTCGGATAGGGCTGTTAGCGCCTGATTGGCGGCAATGCGCGACTCCTCGCCCTTGGCCATCGTGCGCTGCAGACTTTCAAGGCTATCGGCCGTCTGTTCCAGCAGCGCCTGGATATAGGCGGGCACCGTCTGATCGCCATCGCCGATCGGACCCGAACCGACGCGGGTGATCCCGGCCAGCCACTCTTCCAGTTCATTATAGAAGCGGTTCTGCGCCGCGCCCGACTGCAGGTCGATGAAGCCGAGGATCAGCGACCCTGCCAGACCGAAGAGGGACGAGCTGAAGGCCGTCCCCATGGCACCCAGCGGCGTCGACAGGCCCCGCTTCAAATCCTCGAAAGCCGCGACCGGATCACCGGCGCCAAACGAGAGTTTGCCCACCACATCGCCAACCGAACCAACGGTCTTGATCAGACCCCAGAAGGTGCCGAGCAGACCTAGAAGGATCAGCAGGCCGATCATATAGCGGGCGATATCGCGCCCTTCGTCCAGGCGGGCACCGATGCTGTCCAGCAGAGTGCGGGCCGCGGCCGGAGAGATCGAGAGACGGGCCTTACGCTCGCCCAGCATCGCCGCCATCGGCGCCAGCAGCTTCACTTCCAGCGACTGAACGCTCTGGTTCCGCTGATAGCTGTCAAGCCAGGCGATTTCCGGGCGCAGCATCAGGGTCTGGCGCACCACGAACACGATGCCAAGGATGAGGGTCGCGAAGATGACGCCGTTCAAGGCCGGGTTATGCTGGAAGGCATCCAGCAGCACCCGGCCCATCAGCACGGCTGCAACGGCCACACCGGCCAGGAAAAGGCCCATGCGGATCAGATATCGGCCGGTCCCGGTCAGGGTCATGACACTCGCCTCGTTACCAGCCCGGTTGCGACGGGCCGGATTGCGACATTAGGAATTGATGACTTGCAGATCGACACGGTCGGCATTGGCCGCCCCACCCTGGTTGCCCAAGGCACGGACATCGACACGCGTCGTGGCGAACCCTTGCTGCGTCAGGAAACTGCGGACCGCCAAGGCACGGGCCAGCGACAGACGGCGCGCCTGTGTCGCCTGCTCGTCGCTGCCAGCGGCATAGGCCCGAAGCTCGATCCGGCCATTGCCGCCCAGCGCGCCCGCAGCGAATTGCTGCAACGACTGCTTACCGGCGTCGGTCAACTGGCTGGAATTGGCTTCGAACAGCACGCTGAAATCGACCTTTTCAGCGATTGCAGGAGCCGGAGCGGGGGCCGGTTCAGCCGGGGCCGGAACCGCAACGGCTGGCGCCGGGGTTGCGGCAGCCGGCGCAGCGGGGGCGGCAGGCGGTGCAACGGCGGCCACCTGCTGGGCTGCGGGCGCAGCGGCAGGCGTCGACTGGCGCAGCTGATCGCCGACCGAAGCACTGGGATCGACAGGCGCAGCGGCGGGCGCTGGAGCGGGAGCCGGGGTGTGAGCCGCCACCAGCGGATCGCTGGGCTTGGGCTGCAGGGCCACCGCGGCATAGGGATCGGGCGACTGGCTGGGGGCTGCCGTGGCGGCAGCGCTCATGACCTGATTGGTCCGGCCGCTGCTGGCAGCAGGCCGGGCCGGAGCCTGGCGGGCCTGGGCGGCCTGACGGGCGGGGGGCGTCTGCTCAAGACGGCTGGTCGGCATGCGCAGGGGCGGCGGCGTCAGCTGCAGCACGACCGGCTCGCGCGGCACGGCGGGAACAGCCCGCGCAGGCGATTGAAGACGGGACGACCCGAGGTTACCCGGGACATTCGGGGGGTAGCCGAGGCTATCCAGGACGCTTTGGTCCACCGTAACGGCGGAATTACGGCCTGCGCCATAGAGCTGCGCGGCGGCTTCGACCGACGGCAAAGCAGCACCGAGCACTAAACCCAGCATCAAACGGCAAGTCTGCCGAGGCGCTCTCATCGCGGACGCTTTCCTCCGATAGGCAACGCACCAAACCTTGCGGAGTCGCTATCGACACCGCATCGCTCCGAACCTTAACCAGCCACCATGGTAAAATCCAGGCAGACGAAGGGGGTTTGAGGCAATTTCTGCCCACTTAATTGCGCAAAAGGGGGTCTGGCGTCAATTTCAAGCGCGGGAATATTTACCCGGCACCGGCAATTCCAGGATCGGACGGGTCCAGGTAGCTTTAGCCGTCGGGGCTTTAATCCCCACCGGCATCGCACCCATCTTGCGGTAAAAGCCTTCCGACGGCGGGTGCGAGACGATCTTCACCCGCGTGATATCGGCGGCCTGCGCGGTCGCCTTCAGATGCTCGAACAAGGCCCGACCCAGGCCTGTTCCCTGGGCGGCATCGGCGACAAACAACAGATCCAATTCCGGCTCCGGGCCCGTTACCAGACTATAGAAGCCCAGCAACTGTCCCCCGGGCGTTTCCGCCAGAAACATCAGATCGCGCGCCACCTGAACCGCCGTGATGGCGTAACCGTCGAGGATCGAACGATATCGACCCTCGTAGGCTTTTGCCGCCTGCACCAACCCATTGAGGGCGGGCAGGTCGGCGACGGCGGCGCGCCGGATCTGCATCGTTCAGCCGCGGATGGCGGACTTGGCTGCGGCGGCCTTGACGCCCTTTTCGGTTGCGGTCTTCAGCAGCATGCGCAGGCGCTCCTGGATGCCGTCGTTGGCGGCGACCAGTTCACCCGACTGCAACGGGCCGGTATGGCTGCCGGCAAGATCGGTCACGAAGCCACCGGCTTCGCGCACGATCAGCAGACCGGCGGCGATATCCCAGCTGTTGAGGCCTTCTTCGAAATAACCGTCATACCGACCGGCGG
This sequence comes from Lacibacterium aquatile, assembly GCF_042683105.1. Classification (NCBI taxonomy): domain Bacteria; kingdom Pseudomonadati; phylum Pseudomonadota; class Alphaproteobacteria; order Rhodospirillales; family Rhodospirillaceae; genus Lacibacterium; species Lacibacterium aquatile. Next base: position 9,384 of record NZ_JBHUIP010000010.1, on the reverse strand, counting down.
CCACATAGGCGAGGTCGAGGGCGGCGGCACCGAAGCGGCGGACACCGGCGGTGTTGGTCATGACAGCGGCCAGCTGACGCACAAAGCGGTCCTTGCCACTCTTACCGATATGGGGAATGCCGGTCGCGACCACGCACTGGGTCATGTCCTTACGGCCGGACACACGCAGGCGGAAGTCGTTGACGTAGGCGCCCGCGCCCTTCTCGGCCCAGAAAATCTCATGTTTGACCGGATCCATCACCACACCGGCGATGATGTCCTTGCCCTTCTGCAGGGCGATGGAGATGGCGAAATGGGGAATGCCGTGCAGGAAGTTCGTGGTGCCGTCGAGCGGATCGATGATCCAGCGGTGTTCGGGGTCGGCGCCTTCGGAGGTGCCGCTTTCTTCCATGATGAAACCATAGTCGGGGCGGGCCTTCTCCAGTTCCGCACGGATGGTCTTTTCAGCCTTCTGGTCGGCGGTCGAGACGAAATCGCCCGGACCCTTCTTCGACACCTGAAGCTTTTCGACCTCGCCGAAATCGCGGACGAGACCCATGGCTGCCTTTTCGGCGGCCTTGATCATGACGGTAATATTTGCTGAGCGAACGGCCATGACCGGAACTTCCTTATTCACGAGCTATCAAAGAGAGAACCGGACCGACGCGACGCCGATCCGGTTTGAATTTCGTCAGAGCCAACCCGCTCTGAAGGCTGACGGTGATATGCTAGGCGCGAGCAGCACAGGAGCGGAGCGTACGTCTAGTACGTGAGCATCCGAGCAGCACAGCAACGACGCAGATCGCCGTCAGACGAAGAGCGTTAGCCCTTGAAGCGTTCGACGTAGGAGCAATCTTCCGTCGCCACAACCAGCTTCACGCCCGCTTCGACATGGGGCGGAACCAGGATGCGCAGGCCGTTCTCCAGCTTGCCCGGCTTGTAGGACGACGACGCGGTCTGGCCCTTGACGACCGGATCGGCTTCGACCAGTTCAAGAACAACCTGCTGCGGCAGCTGAACCGAGATGCCCGTACCTTCGTAGAGGGCGACGCGGCAGATCATGCCGTCCTGCAGGAAGGCGACCTTTTCGCCCAGCAGTTCAGCCGGAACGATGATCTGGTCGTAGGTTTCCGGGTTCATGAAGGTCAGCGTGGTGTCGTCGCCGAAGAGATACTGCAGATCTTCTTCGTCGATGCGCACGCGCTCAACGCTTTCGCCCGAACGGAACTTGTCGTCCTTCTTCAGGCCGGTCTTGAGGTTGCGCATGACAACCTGCACAAAGGCCGAGCCCTTGCCGGGAGAAACGTGGTTGGCATCGAGAATGGCGAAGAGGTTACCCTCCTGCTCGATCACGTTACCCTTGCGCAGTTCGTTGGCGTTGATCTTCATCGGTCGGTCCGTTAGGCAGAAGGCAGAAACAGGTCTGCAATTTGATAAGGCGGCCGGACCCTAACCGAAAGCGCGATGCGACGCAACGCGCGCTCAACACCTCAAGCGAGTATCAGCTATGCCCGAGACATGGTGGCGCCCCGACATCTATGCCAAGAAGCGCCCCAACCTCTTGCGCCGGGCCGGTATTCTGCGCCGTATCCGCGAGTTTTTCGATAGCCGTGACTTCGTTGAGGTCGAAACCCCCTACCTTCAAGTCTCGCCGGGTTTGGAGCCGCATCTCCAGGCTTTCGGCACCGAACTGAAGCGACCGGACGGCACGAAGCGCCCGCTCTATCTCCATACCTCGCCCGAATTTGCGATGAAGAAGCTGCTGACGGCGGGCGAGGAACGCCTCTATCAGCTGGCCCGCGTCTGGCGCAACGGCGAGCGGTCGGAGCGCCACCATCCCGAATTCACCATGCTGGAATGGTACCGGGCAGGCGCCACCTATTTCGATCTGATGGATGATTGCGAGGCGCTGCTGCGCGCCGTCACCGACAGCGGCCCCTATGTGCGGGACAATCTCGCCTGCGAGGTCGACGGTCCGTTCGAACGCCTATCGGTAACCGAAGCCTTTGCCCGCCATTGCGAGATCGATCTCGTGGCGTTGCTCGACAATACGCCGGGCATGCATGCCGCCGCCCAGCGCCTGGGAATCCGTACCGCGCCGGACGACCTGTGGGACGATATCTTCCATCGCATCGCCATGGAGCGGATCGAGCCGCATCTTGGTATGGGTCGGCCGACGTTCCTCTATGATTATCCGGTTGCGATGGCCGCCCTCTCGCGTCCAAAACCGGAAGATGAGAGATTTGCCGAGCGCTTCGAGCTCTATGTCTGTGGTATCGAGCTGGCAAATGCTTTTGGCGAATTGACCGACCCCGCGATTCAACGCGCGCGGTTCGAGGCGGATATGGATTTGAAAGAGAAACTCTACGGCGACCGTTACCCCATCGATCCCGGCTTTCTGGCCGCGCTCGACCTGGGCCTGCCCGCCAGCGCCGGGATTGCGCTGGGCGTCGACCGGCTGGTGATGCTGGCCGTTGGGGCCGCGCGCCTGGAAGACATCCTGTGGGCGGAGGTTGCCCGATGAGAAGCCGTCGTCCCCCAAGCCGCGCCGGGCATCGTCCCGCCGCCAAGCCCCCGGTCGAAGTGGCCGAGGTCACGATCGATCGCCTGGGCCTCCAGGGCGAAGGCATCGCCAAGCTGCAGGGCAAGCCGCTCTATATCCGCGGCGCCCTGGCCGGTGAAACCGTCTCCGTTCGCCTGATCGCCAAACGCGGCGAGGGCTGGTTCGGCAGGACGGAAAAGCTGATTTCCGGCAAACATGCCGAGCGCGTCACTCCTGTCTGCCGTCACGCCGACCGCTGCGGCGGCTGTTCGCTTCAGCACCTGGACCTCGCGGCCCAGGCCCGTCTGAAGACCGAGCGCGTAAAGCTGGCTTTGGCCCGCGTAGAACTGGACGACACACCCGTCCGCCCGATCATCAGCAGCGCCCCCGGTTCGCGCCGCCGTGCCTCCTTCGGGTTGCGCGGGGTTGGCAAGGGGATCGTCGTCGGCTTCAACGAAGCCGCGTCCTCGCAGTTGATCGACCTCAAGGAATGCCCGGTCCTGGTGCCAGAACTGACCGCGATGATCCCGCCCCTGCGCGCCTCCATGGCGACCGTGCTGGGAACGGGAGAGACCTGCGATGCGGTTGCGACCCTGACCCGCGACGGCATCGACCTGCTGCTGACCGGCGGGCCGCGCTTGACCCTGGCCGCCCGCGAACAGCTCGCCGCCTTTGCCGATAGTCTCGACATTGCCCGTATCACCTGGCGTGAGGCAGGACAGGCTTTCGACGAGCCGCTGTCTCGCCGTCGCCCCGCCACCGTCGATCTGGGCGGCCTGATCGTGGAGCCGCCGCCCGGCGCCTTCCTGCAGGCCACCGTCGATGGGCAGGCCGCCCTGATTGCGGCGATCCTGGAAGCCATCCCGGCCAATGCCCGCAAGATCGCCGATCTCTATGCCGGTTGCGGCACCTTTGCCGGGGCCCTGGCCAAGCGCGGCGCCGCCGTCCATGCGGTCGAAGGTTTGCGTGAGCCCCTGGCAGCTTTGGACCGTGCCGCCCGCCATTCGCAGATGCGGGTAACGACCGAGGTGCGCGACCTCGACAAGGACCCTATTCCGGCGGCGTTCCTGAAGGATTTCGACGCCATCGTCTTCGATCCGCCCCGCGCCGGAGCCAAGCGTCAGGCCGAGGATATCGCCATGAGCGGCGTCAAACATGTGGTCGCCGTCTCCTGCGATCCTGACACATTTGCCCGCGATGCCGCCATCCTGGTGGACGGCGGCTATGACATGAACTGGGTGCAGCCGGTGGACCAGTTCACCTGGTCCGGCCATATCGAGGTCGTCGCGAGCTTCACCAAGGCCGGAAGCGGCTACGGCGACGCGGTCAGCGTTTTTTGAATCGGGTCAGTTAAACAAGATTGTCATCCCGGCCCCCGAGCCGGGATCCGGCCGCCATCATGGCCGAGCTGACAAGGCGCCGTGTGGCAACCACCATCGGCCGGATCCCGGGTCGAGCCCGGGATGACAGCTGAAGACTCTGACCCTAACGCTTCAGCCGTGTCGCAACCCAGAGCGCGGCGGTCAGTAACACGACCGCTCCGCCCTGGTGGGTCGCGCCCAGGGACACCGGCACCTGGGCCAGCAGCGTCATGATGCCCAGGCAATATTGCAGGGCGACGGCCGCCAGCAGGCAGATGGCCCCGCCACGCAGGGCCGGAACCCGCCAGATACGGAGGGCAAAAGCCACGACGCCCAGCACGGTCAGGGTCGCCAGCACCCGGTGATGGAACTGCACGGCCGCATGATTCTCGAAGATATTGGAGAACCAGGAGAGCGCCGGATTACGATAATCCGGCGGCACCAGCCCATCGCCCATCTTCGGAAACTCGTTGTAAATCATGCCCGCATCCAGGCCCGCGACGAACGCACCCGCCAGGATGGTTACGAAGATCAGGGCCAGCACGCTGTGTGATCCGATCTTCAGTTTCAGCTGGACCGTGACCCTCTGCGTCCCCCACAGACGCACGCCCAGCCAGAAGCAAGCCACATAGAGCACCAGCGCCAGCCCGAGATGCGCCGCCAGCCGATAGGGGCTGACCCACGGCACATCGTTCAGGCCGCTGACCACCATGTACCAGCCCAGCGCGCCCTGCAGGCCGCCCAGGACAAACAGGCCGAACAGAGGCGCGGCCAGACCGCGCGACAGCTTGCCCCGGATCCAGAAGGCGAGGAGCGGAATCAGGAACACAAAACCGATCAGGCGGCCCCAGAAACGATGGATCCATTCCCACCAGAAGATGCCCTTGAACTCTTCGAGGCTCATGCCCGCGTTGACGTGGATATACTGCGGGCTTTCCCGATACAGGCGGAACTGCTCCTCCCAGTCAGCGGCATTGAGCGGCGGGATCGCGCCGCCCAGCGGCTTCCATTCTGTGATGGAAAGGCCGCTTTCGGTCAGGCGCGTGATGCCGCCGATGACCACCATCGCGAAAATCATCGCGCAGCAGATAAAGAGCCAGATCGCAACAGGTCGGTTAGTCGCGGACGGGGAGGAGGCAGGAGGATTCTTAATCATGGCCCTGGATTTGCCGCTTTTGCCCGGCAGGTCAAGGGGGAACCTGTGGGACTGCTTGACGCAGTCCGGCCGTCATGGCATGCCCCTCCCGCGTCAAACCGGCGCCGACCTTAGGAAGAAGCTGATGCTGCGCCGTCTTTACGATTGGATCCTGTCGCTTTCGGCCAGCCCGCGCGCTGTTCCAGCCATGAGCACCATTTCTTTCCTGGAAAGTTCAGTCTTTCCGATCCCGCCAGATCTAATGCTCATTCCGATGTGTATCGCAAAGCGCGCCAAAGCGTGGTTTTACGCTACGGTCTGTACCCTCAGCTCAGTCGCAGGGGGCCTCGTCGGTTACGCCATCGGCTATTTCGCGTGGGAACTCGCGATGAACTATGTGCCAACCAGTTGGATAGCTGGCATCGCAAAATTCCAGGCCGATTTTGCGGAATGGGGGCCTTGGGCGATCATTGGGAAAGGTTGGACGCCCTTTCCCTTTAAGATTGTCACCATCGCCAGCGGGGTGGCACATCTCGATCTCTTCACCTTCATCTGGGCATCAATAATCTCACGCGCTCTGCGATTTTATCTCGTCGCCGGACTGCTCTATTATTTCGGCCAGCCGATCCGCGATTTCATCGAAAAGCGCCTGACCCTGGTAACCATGGCCGCCGTGGTCCTGATCGTCAGCGGTTTCGTGGCGCTTAAATATCTATAAGCACCTGAGCAGCCCCTCATCTTGAGGATGAGCGCCAATCAACGCTCATTATAAAGTCAAAAACCGCCCAATTAATCACCAATCCATAACGTTTTGTTATTCAAAGAAGGTTAATCGCCTGGGAATATCTACAGGTCATAGCCGTTTGGCGGCTTTAACCAATTTTTCGGACTACTCCAGATGCACCGCATATGCATATTTAAGTTCAAACAGTCGAATTCATAGTAATTCGGCATCGATACTATTTTTTAGTGGGGCTATTTATGGGTCGGATTTCGCTTCGCAACCAAGTACGTCTGGCTGCGGCCTTTTTGTCCCTGATCGTAGTGGCCGTTTCGGCGAGTTCTATTCTGCAATATGCGCGCAGCTATGCCGCCATCGAGCGGGGCGTGGTGCTGGCCGAAGCCGTGGAGAAGATCAGTGCCGTCGTCCATGAAATGCAGAAGGAGCGCGGCTTATCGGCTCTGTTCCTGGGCAGCCAGGGCAAGAACAACGGCGCCGAGCTGATCTCCCAGCGCAAATTGACCGATGGGCGGATCGCGGAATGGGCCTCGCATCTGGCCAAGATTCCGGCGGGCGACGATTTCGCGCCTTTCAGCACGCTTGCCACCAAGGGGCAGGAATGCCTGAGCGCGCTGCCGAATTTCCGTACCCAGGTCGACCGGCTTGCCGTGGCAGCTCCGCAATCCGCCGCCACTTATACTGGCTGTATCGCCAATCAGCTGGCCCCGGCCGACATGCTGCCCGCCCTGCTGCTCGACAGTGACACGTCCCATCTGGTGGTGGCCTACCTCTCTCTGGTGAAAGGCAAGGAGCGCGCTGGCCAGGAACGCGCGCTGGGCAGCGGCATCATGACCGCAGGCAAGGCTGAGCCAGAGGTCCTGAAGCGGTATCTGGAGCTGGCAGCCGAGCAGAATGCCTTCTTCATCACCTTCAAGGACACGGCGCCGACCGATATCCGGCAAGCCTTCCTTGAGGGTCCGGAAGCGGACATTGCCAAGAAGGTCCAGGCCTATCGCAACGAGGTCTATAAGCGTAGCCCCGCCAATGACTTCACCGGCATGGTCGGACCGGAATGGTTCGCGACCTCCACCGTGCGCATCAATGCCCTGAAAGACGTCGAGGACCGATTCGCCAAGATCATTCTTTCGACGGCCAATGAGGCCAAGGCACGCCTTGGCACCAGCCTTTATACTGCCATTGGCATCTGCATCGCCGCCCTGATCGCCGCCACGTTGGCATCGCTACTCCTGACCCGTCAGGTGCAGCGCTATCTGGGTGGCCTCGCCAGGACAACGCGGGAAATTGTTCAGGGGAACACCTCGACGGAAATTGCCTTTCAGGATCGCAGCGACGAGGTGGGCGAGATCGCTCAGGCTCTTGAAGGTTTCCGCGCCAATCTGATCGAAACCCGGCGCCTGACCGAAGACACCCAGGCCGCCCAAAGCGCCCGCGAAAGCCGGATTTTGGCCCGCGACCACCTCGTCACCAGCTTCGTCGAACAGATGTCGCACCTGGTGGCAAGCTTCCAGCAGAACGGCAATCAGATCGACGGCCGGGCGAACGATCTCTCCCATCTGGTCGCGACCCTGGGCGGTATTTCCGAACGCGCCTCCCAGAACTGTTCGGAGGTCGCAGACTATGTGAACTCCGTCGCCTCGACCGCCGAGGAACTGTCGAGCGCGATCTTCGAGATCTCCAGCCAGGCCGACCGCGCCAAGTCGGTCTGCGAAGGGGCAGAATCCGAAACGCAGCAGATGGTCAGCACCGTCGGCAATCTCAATCAATCAACCAACCGCATCCGCGACATCCTGGGGCTCATCAATACCCTCGCCTCCCAGACCAATCTGCTGGCTCTCAACGCCACCATCGAAGCGGCCCGGGCTGGCGATGCGGGCAAAGGTTTTGCTGTTGTCGCCTCGGAAGTGAAGGCCCTGGCCCACCAGACGGAACAGGCGACCCGCGACATCCATGAACAGGTCGAAGGCATCACGGCCAATGTCGATCAGACGGTGAAAGCCATCGACGGCATGGTCGATTTCGTAAACCGCCTGTCGGCCATCACCACCGCGATTGCCGCCTCGATCGATCAGCAGAAGGCAGCGACAGGCGAGATTGCCCGTTCGGTCCAGCAGGCCGCCGACGGCACCCGCAATGTGGAGGCGGAAGTGGCAGGCGTCTCCAACTCCGCCCAAGCCGGGGCTCAGGTCGCCGAGGATCTGATCACCAGCATCTCCGTCCTGCTCGACCGCTCCGGCGTGCTGGAGCAGGATGTCCGAGTCTTCTCCGGCGAAGTCAAAGCTTTGGGATAATGCTCGGCGGGAGGGGCCATCTGCGTCGTTATCTGAAATGCTCGGTGCTCACGTACAGTCGTACGCTCCGCGCCTGTGCTGGCAAGCGCCTAGCATCTGACCCCTCCCGCCTTCGCTTCTACACTTAGAAAAACATTCGTCATCCCGGACCTGATCCGGGATCTCGTGTAGCCAAACCGCGTCGTCAGCCCTGTCGAGCGTGAAGGCCGGTGGATGAGCTGCTAGGCGCCTAGCCGCGCAGGACCGGAGCGTACTTTTGTACGTGAGGATCCGAGCACCGGAAACAACGCAGCAGATCGCCACCCGGCGGCATTGCCGCCTATCGTAAAAGCTAAGCGCGCAACGCGCGCGGGACGAGCGCTAGTTCAAAGTGAATTCCGCACGGTTGGCCCAGGCCGCCGGCTGAATCACCCCCACATGGGCAACCCGCACCGAATGGAGCCTGCCATCGAGGTTGTGGGCCCAGAAATCCAAAAACTTCCGCAGCTCCGGGAATTTCGGCACCAGATCCAGATGCTGCCAGACGAATGTCTGCAGCAGGCCGGGATGATCGGGCATGTGGTAGAGGATCTCCGCCGTGGTCAGGCGGTAGTCATTCATCTGGCGGGCAAGGTCACTCATGGCCGAAGCTCCTTAGTCTTGGAGTAGGCGGGATGCTCACCGGTGACTTTTCCCTTAAATTCAGGCTGACGTAATACCGTCACGTTTTCATCAGAAAACTAAATTATTCCAAGAGATTGGCAGCCGATTACGCCGAGTGCTGATAAGCCTCTTGAAAGCTTACGCGCCTTGGACTACATGCATTGGCACTCACCGGGATGGAGTGCTAAGCCAAGGCTTCGTCCCGTCCGTTCCGTTCGCATCTCGAAGGAGGAAATCCTCAAATGAAGTTCCGTCCCCTGCATGACCGCGTCGTGGTTCGCCGCGTCGAAAGCGAAACCAAGACCGCCAGCGGGATCATCATCCCCGACACTGCACAGGAAAAGCCGCAGCAGGGCGAAATTCTCGCCGTCGGCCCGGGTGCCCGCGATGAGAAGGGTCAGCTTCAGGCTCTGGAAGTGAAGACCGGAGACCGCGTGCTGTTCGGCAAGTGGTCCGGCACCGAAGTGAAGATCGACGGCCAGGACGTCATCATCATGAAGGAAAGCGACATCCTCGGCATCATCGCCGCCTAACAAGGCCTCAAGCAACGCCACTGCGCGATAGGCCACAAAGGCCTCAAGTAGCGCAAAGCGCGATAGGCCAACACAGAACAAGAGAGAGCTTAAAATGGCTGCCAAAGAAGTTAAGTTTTCGTCGGATGCGCGCGACCGCATGCTGCGCGGTGTGGATATTCT
>NZ_JBHUIP010000009.1:88874-273942 GCF_042683105.1 Lacibacterium aquatile | reverse complement strand
CAGGCTGGCTCGGTGCTGGAGCGGGTTGCGGCGCTGGGGCTGAGGTGACGGGCGGCGGTGTCTGTGGAGCAGGCGCAGGCTGGCTCGGTGCTGGAGCAGGCTGTGGCGCTGGCGCTGAGGTGACGGGCGGCGGTGTCTGCGGAACGGGCGCAGGCTGGCTCGGTGCTGGAGCTGGTTGCGTCGCTGGGGCTGAGGTGACCGGCGGCGGTGTCTGCGGAACGGGCGCAGGCTGGCTCGGTGCTGGAGCAGGTTGCGGCGCTGGGGCTGAGGTGACGGGCGCCGGTGTCAGCGGAACGGGCGCAGGCTGGCTCGGTGCTGGAGCAGGTTGCGGCGCTGGCGGTGTCGGAGCGCCAGTTGCTTGCGGGGCTTGCGTGATCGCTGTCGAGGTTTGGGGCGCCGCGACCGGGGCGCTGGTTTGCGAGGTCGCGACCTGCGTCGGCTGCGGTTGTGCCGTGGTGGCAGCTTGCGGCGCCGGGGGATTGACTATGGGAGCCACCGAGGGCTCAACCGGGGGCGCAACACTCCGTACCACCATGGCAACCGAAGCGCCGCTCACGACAGCGGGTAGGGCGCGAATAACGGGGTCCGGCAGAACCTGATCGACAATAGGGCTTGCCGAATTGCGGACAGTCTGGAGGTTGACGGTCATTGCGCCGCCCTGCTGCCTATTGTCGGGCAGGCCGACCTCCAACCGTTGGCCCACGGGCGGGGCGGGCTCCGCCTTCACAGTAAGCTGACCCTGCGCCGTTGCCAGCACGGTCTCGCCATTGGGCAGCCGGGATTGCACGGTTGCGGTCAGCACGGCCCCGGCAGGCAGCTTCTGCAGCCACTCAGGGGGCGTTTCGATACTCGCGGTCGCTGTGGAGGTTGCGGCCTGATTCTGGCTTTGTGCCAGGATCAGCGCCTGCGGGATGGTCGGCATCATGATGCTGGACTGCCCCTATGGCCTCCCTTGTCGCGTGGCGCTATCAGCTCCAGGTCAGCTTGGCTGCAATCGCCTGCAGGTCCAAGGCCGCCTCGGATGCCGGGAACTTTACACTGATTGGTGTTTGTGCGCGAATCGCCTCTGGCACATGGCGGTCGCGGCGGACCACGCCCGCAAAGACGGGCGTATATTTCAGGAAATTATCGCAGGCCTTGGCCAGAGTCGCGAAGGTCCGCTCGCCCTCGTTCAAGGTCTTGGCCTGATTGATGATGACGCGGATATCCGCCTGCGGATCATCGGCACGCGACACCTTGATCAGAGCATAGGCATCGGTCAGGGCGGTAGGCTCGGCCGTCGTGACGATCAGCCGGGTCGCGCAATAGGCGGACAGCAGCCGCACCATCCGGTCGATCCCGGCGCCCAGATCGACGATGACATAGTCATAATCATGCGCCAGCACCGCCAGATCGGCCCCCAGCACGGCAAGGCGCGAGGGCGGAACATTGGCAAGCTGCGCGGCGCCCGAGCGTCCCGCGATCACATCGAACCCGCCCTCGGAATAGCGCATGCGGGCTTGCGGCATGGTCAATTTGCCTGCCACCACGGCGCCGATATCGCGCTGGGCCATGATGCCCAACTGGACGTCGACGTTCGCCAGGCCCAGATCACCATCGAACAGCAGAACCTTGCGCCCGGATTTGGCGAGCGAGCTCGCCAGGGCGATGGAACAGACCGTCTTGCCCACGCCGCCCTTGCCCGAGGCGACGGAGATCATCGACTTGACTTTCTGGATCGGTGGAGCGGCCCCAGCGCCGCCGTTTCCAGCGGACATCATGATGGGTTGCTTTCCAGGAAGCTGCGGCCCAGAAGGGCCGGGCCGTTCGGGACGATGACGTTGCTTCCGGCGGCGGGCAGCAGCAGGCGGGCCAGCGAAACCGGGTTCAGCGTATGGAGTCCATCGGCCACATGGGGCGTATTGCTCATATCGCAGAACTTGAGGCGCCCGCTGTCGGCGGCGACCAGAACGCTGCCCAGACGCCGTGCGGCATCGATGCGGGTGACGAGAATCCGGCCCGCGCCCGTATTCGCAAAGACCTTGGCGCAATCGGCGGCTTCCTGCGCGTCGTAACCTGCGGGCATGACCAGGATCGGTTCGACGTCCGAGGCGACGATCAGGCGTCGCAGCTCGTTCAACTCATCTTTGTTATGCGGATTGGCGCCGCCGGTATCGATCAGCGTCAGGGCATCGGGATCGGCAATCGCGGCGGCGGCCAGGGCATCGGCCAAAGTTTCGGCATCCAGCGCCGTCTGCAGATCGAGATCGAGAATGCGGGTGAAAGCCGCCAACTGGTCGACGCCACCGGCACGCATGGTATCGGTCGTGATGACATTGACCCGGCGGTTGGCCAGCACCGCCCGCGCCGCCAGCTTGGCGACCGTCACCGTCTTGCCACCGCCCGGCGGGCCGATCAGGATCAGCGGGCGTGGAATGGATTTCTCCGGCAGCGGGGCAAAACTGAAAGAACTGTCCAGCGCTGCCGCCATCGTCATGATCGGGGCATCGACGGCCAGGGCAGATGCAGCCCGCATCAGCTTTTCAGCAAGCGGCGCTGCCGCGCGGATCAGGCGTTCGGCAAGGGCAGGGGGCGTGCCATGCTGGTCGAGGGCATCGGCGATCGTCTCGATAGCATCCTGGGGCTTGGAAGCCTCGTGCAGGGTATCGGGTGGAACCTCGTCATCGACGGCGGCGGTGACACGGATGCCCTGGCCGTTCTCGCCCTTCTGGCTCGACAGAATGATCGCACTGTCGCCCAGCTCGTCGCGCACAAGGCGGATGGCCTCGGGCATTGACTCGGCAAAGAACATTTTCATCCGCATCGAGCGACCTCCTGATCGGCGCCCTGCGGCTTAAATTTGACCCAAGGTTTTGATCTTGGCCTTGGGATGAATCTCAGCCTGGCTCAGCACGATGGTCGAGGGGCGGAAACGTTCGATGATCGAACGGACGTAGGGGCGCACGGCGGGGCTGGTCAGCAGCACAGGCGTTTCACCCATCACCGCAAAGCGGTCGAAGGTTTGTCGCACGGCGGAGATGAAGCGCTGAAGCTGCGACGGCTGCATCGACAGCTGACGTTCTTCGCCGCCGCCGACCAGACTGTCGCTGAAGATCTGTTCCCATTCCGGCGATAGCGTGACGATGGGCAGCACGCCACCGTCGCTGGCATTGCTTTCCGAAATCTGGCGGGCGAGGCGCGAGCGCACATGCTCCGTGATCGTATTGATCGAGCGGGTATATTGCGTCGCTTCCGAAATCGCTTCCAGGATCGCAGGCATGTCGCGGACCGAAACCCGCTCGGACAGCAGATTCTGCAACACGCGCTGCAGGCCGTTGATGGTGATCATGGTCGGCACGACGTCCGCCACCAGCTTCTGCGCGTCCTTTTCGACTTCGTTCAAGAGCTTCTGCGTCTCCGAGTAGGAGAGCAGTTCAGACATATTCTCTTTGACGATTTCGGTCAGATGGGTCGTCACCACCGTCGGCGGATCGACGACGGTATAACCCCGGAACAGCGCTTCTTCGCGGTTGTTTTCCGCGATCCACATGGCGGGCAGGCCGAAGGTCGGCTCGGTTGTGGTTTCGCCGGGTAGCGAGATCGGCTCGCCGCGCGGATCCATGACCAGCAGCATGTTCGGGCGCAGATCGCCGCGACCGGCTTCGATTTCCTTGATGCGGACGACGTACGTATTCGCCGCCAGCTGAAGATTGTCCTGGATGCGAACGGACGGCATGACAAAGCCCAGCTCGCTCGCCAACTGTCGGCGCAATGCCTTGATCTGATCGGTCAGGCGTTGACCCTTGGCTGAATTGATCAGCGACAGCAGGCCATAGCCCAGTTCCAGGCGTATGGAATCGATCTGCAAGGCCGAGGAGATAGGCTCATCCGCCACCGGAGCAACGCCGCCGCCTTCGCCGGGACTAAGTCCTGCGAGCTCAGGGTCTAGTGCGACAGCCGCGCCCCCTGTTTCCGCCTTCCAGCCCATATAGGCGACACCGCCCAGGGCGGCGCCGATCATCAGGAAGGGTATGGTCGGGATACCCGGCAGAACCGCCATCAGGACCATCAGACCTGCCGCCATCGCCAGCGCCTGCGGATAGCCGCCCAGCTGACGACCCAACTGTTTGTCGGTCGATCCCTGGCTGCCCGACTTGGTGACCAGCAGACCGGCGGCGGTCGAGATGATCAGCGCCGGGATCTGGGTGACGAGGCCGTCACCGATGGTCAGCAGAGTATAGGTCTGGGTGGCGGAGCTGAAGGTCATGCCATGGCTCAGCACACCGATCAGAATGCCGCCGATGACATTGATGAAAGTGATCAGCAGGCCAGCGATGGCATCGCCGCGCACGAACTTGGCAGCACCGTCCATCGAGCCGAAGAAAGTCGCTTCGTCTTCCAGTTCCTTACGGCGTTTGCGCGCTTCCGCTTCAGTGACAAGACCAGCAGAAAGATCCGCATCAATCGCCATCTGCTTACCGGGCATCGCATCCAGGGTGAAGCGTGCCGCGACTTCCGCGATACGGCCTGAACCCTTCGTGATGACGATGAAATTAACGATAATCAGGATCGCGAATACGATCACACCGATGATGAAATTGCCCGACATCAGCAGGTTGCCGAACGCCTGAATGACGTGACCGGCGGCATCGGTGCCCTGATGACCATGCGACAGGATAAGACGGGTCGAGGCCAGGTTGAGGCCCAGCCGCAGCATGGTCGTGACGAGCAGAATTGTCGGGAACGCATTGAGGTCCAGCGGCTTTTCAATGAAAAGCACGACCATCAGCACCAGCACCGATACAGCAATGGACACGCCCAGACCAAAGTCCAGCAGCCAGGTCGGCATCGGCAGGATCAGCATCATCAGGATGCCGATGATGGCGAAGGCGAACACCAGTTCGCTGCGCACCTTCAGGCCCTTGGCAAAGCCAAGCGCTTCTTTTGCGCGTCCCTGAAGATTGTTCGGCACTAACGCCACGGGTTTCTCTCCTTACCCGAATGCCCGCTCGCCGTCACCGGGCGGCGGAACGGCGATGCCGTCGTCGGAATAGAGTTTCAGCTTGTTCCGCAGGGTGCGGATCGAAATTCCAAGGATCGTGGCCGCGTGGGTTCGGTTGCCCAGCGTATGTTTCAGCGTATCGATAATGAGGTCGCGTTCGACGTCCGCCACCGTCCGTCCGACCAGATTGCCGGTCCCGGCGCCACCCATGCTGGGGACATCCGTCGGCTGCGTGGCGGGCGCCTGGACGGGCGCACTGGGGGCAGGGGCAGTGTAACTCGCGGTTTCGCCACCAGTCAGGATCAGGGCATCCTGGTCGATGCTGTCCGGTCCCGCGATCAGGACGGCGCGATGCATCGTATTCTCAAGCTCGCGCACATTGCCGCGCCAGCCGTGGCGGCGCAGCTTGTCAAGCGCGGCCGGTGTCAGCGGACGTTCCGGAAGTGCATTGCTTTCCGCATATTTCTTGGCGAAATGCTGAGCCAACAGGGCGATGTCGGTCGGACGCTCACGCAAGGGCGGCAGCATCAGATTGACGACGTTCAGGCGGTAATAGAGATCTTCGCGGAAGGTGCCGCGCCGCACTTCGGCCTCGAGATCGCGATTGGACGTGGCGATCAGGCGGATATCCACCTTGACTGGCGTCGTCGAGCCGAGACGGTCGATCTCGCGCTCCTGGATGGCGCGCAGCAGTTTCGCCTGCAGGCGCGGATCCATCTCGCTGATTTCGTCGAGCAGCAGGGTGCCGCCGCTGGCTTCTTCGAACTTGCCGATACGACGGGCGACAGCGCCCGTAAAGGCGCCCTTCTCGTGGCCGAAAAGCTCGGATTCCAGCAGGTTTTCCGGGATCGCCGCGCAATTGACCGAGATGAACTTTTGGCCCGAGCGACGGCTCTTGCGGTGAATGTAACGCGCCATCACCTCCTTACCCGTGCCGCTTTCGCCCGTAATCAGGACGGAAGCGTCGGAAGGAGCGATCTGGTCGGCCAGCTTCAACGTCCGCAACATCGACGGATCGCTATGGATCAGCGCGTGGCTCTCTTCGGAGACGGCTTCAAGAACGGCCGCGATCAGTTCAGCATTGGGCGGAAGGGGGAGATATTCCTTCGCGCCAGCCTTGATCGCCTTGACCGCCGAAGCAGCATCATTGCCAAGCCCACAGGCGACGACAGGCGCATGGATACGCTCCGCCTTCATCGTATCGATAAGCCGAGCAATATCCATCCGCATATCGACCAGCAGAAGATCCGCCCCCTGACCAGCCCGAAGGGCAGTCATGGCGGCATCGCCGTCATCTACGTGCGCAACTTTAGCGCCCCGCGCCAGCGCGATCTTGCCAGCCGTGGTCAGATGGCCTTCCAGCGATCCGACAATCAACAAACGCATGCTCGGCGACCGACCCCGTGTTCTAAACGCAACTTCTTAAATCTAAACAGCGCCTTATTGGGTGCGGTCAGATTTAATTATTTCAGTCATGGTCACACCCAGACGTTCGTCGACGATGACGACTTCGCCACGGGCAACCAGACGGTTGTTGACGTAGATGTCGATGGCTTCACCGACCTTGCGGTCCAGTTCCACGACCGCGCCGCGGCCCAGCTTCAACAGCTGGCTGACCTGCATGTTAGCACGACCCAGAACGGCCGAGATCTGAACCGGAATGTCGTAAACGGCACCCAGTTCGCGGCCACGGCCGGAGCCTTCGTTTTGCGATTCTTCGAGGGCTTCCTCGAGATCGCTCAGATCCATCATCTTCTTTTCGGACATGCCCTATCTCCCTTTAAAATGTCCCTGGCATCAGGCGGCGCTGAGCCCATTATCCTGGTCGCTCGGCACCGTTTCCGCCAAATGAGTAACGGCGCGCCCGACGATATCGCTGATATCCGCCCAAGCGCGCGAAACCAGCCGTTCTGCCCCGCCGTCACCCCATTCGATCCGGACATCAGACGGCCCGAGGGTGGCTTCAGGAAGAATGCTCAACCGCCCAGCATAACCGGCCATTGTCGCCATATGCTCGGCTTTTTCCGAGATCATGGGGGCCAGGTCTGGGTGCAGGCGGATAATGATGCGGGGCTGATCGATCGCCTGCTCGATGCTCGATGCGATCACCGCTTCGATTTCGGTCAAGCCATAGCGCCGCGCCATTTCCGGGAACATCCGGGCCACCATCGCATGGGCGAGGCGGGCCGCTTCCTCGGAGATTGAATGAATAACCTGCTCGCGGTCATGCTGCAGACTGGGCAACTGGCCGCCGATCATCTCGAGGGCGCGGGCGACCTTCTGATCGATGGACGCCATGGCCGTCTGTAGACCCGTCGTCTCGCCGTCGGCATAGGCCGCCATGCGTGCCGCATGTAGCTCTTCCGCGCTGAACATCGGAGAGGGCGGATGGATCGGCGCATCGGGCTGCACCACTTCCGTCAGCTGCTCCGGTATAGGCTCGGGCGGCGGGGGAGGTGGGCGCAGCTCAGCCTCAAAATCGCGTTCGAACATGAAGCGCTTCACGTTCGCATCATAGGTCGGCGCGACGGGCTCTGGCGGCTTTTCCTCTTCGAACATGTCCATGGACATCGAAGCGGCGGGCGAGCCCATCGGTTCCGGTTCAAGCGCGTCGACGGCCTCGGCGTAAACCTGCTCGTCTTCCTGATAGACCTGCTCGTCCTGATAGGTCGGTGCAGGTGCGACCGGTTCGTCGAAGTCGGCCGGTGCTGCGAAGTCATCGAGCGGTTCCGGCTGAGCCGCAGGGGCTTCAAAAGCCTCCGCTACGACTTCATCTTCGTCCAACGGAGCAACACATTCGTCGTCGCTCACCTGTTCCGCAACAGCCATGGGCGCAGGTGTCACAGAAGCCTGTTCCGAAGCGTTGGCTTCTTCGGCAGTAAGGCGAGACGGGCGGGGGCGTCGCGCAGCACGCGGCGCGCTCCCTGCCAGCATGGCGGCGTCATCGTTACGCGGCTGGGCAGCGGCAGCAAGCGCCGCCATCTGCGCAGGCGTCATCGAACTGTCGGGCATTTCCTCCGAGAGGAAGGAGGGGCCGGCCGGAATATCGCCTTCGTCGTCCAGGCCCTTCAGCAAGGCCATGACCGCCGCGTCGTCGACCTCCATGGCGAACTCGTCCGAAGTCGCATCGGCAGCGGTGCCGGGCGTATTCGGATCCTGTTCGGCGTCGGTCGGGCGTTGGGGTGTGGTCATCGGCAATACTGCTGTATCAGTAGATCAGCTCGTCGCCGCCCTTGTCGGCGATGACGATTTCGCCGCGGGCCGCCAGATCCTTGGCCATCTGGACCATATACATCTGCGCATCATCAACGTCGCGCAGGCGCACGGGACCCATCGAGGCCATGTCTTCACGCAGCAGCTTGGCCGCACGTTCGGACATATTGGAGAAGAACATCTCGCGCAGCGGCTCGGACGCGCCCTTGAGCGCCATGCCAAGCTTGTCCTTTTCGGTCGCGCGCAGCAGCGACTGAATGCCGGAGCTGTCGAGGCGCGAGAGATCTTCGAAGGTGAACATCAGCGCCTTGATGCGCTCGGCCGAATCCTTCGAACGCTCTTCCAGGCCCGCCATGAAACGGGTTTCGGTGTTGCGGTCGAGATTGTTGAAGATGTCGGCCATCTGTTCGTGAGCGTCGCGCCGGTTGGTGCGGGCAAGGTTGCTCATGAATTCGGTACGCAGGGTCTTTTCGACGTCGTTCAGCACGTCCTTCTGGACAGCTTCCATGCGCAGCATACGCATGATGACTTCCATCGCGAAGGCTTCGGGCAGAATTGCCAGCACGCGGGCGGCATGTTCGGCGCGGATCTTCGACAGAACGACGGCAACGGTCTGCGGATATTCGTTTTTCAGGTAGTTCGCCAGAACCTGCTCGTTCACATTGCCGAGCTTGTCCCACATGGTGCGACCGGCAGGACCACGGATTTCTTCCATGATCGCATCGACGCGGTCCTTGTCGAGCACCTTGGCCAGCAGGCGTTCGGTGCTATCGAAGGAGCCGGTGAGGCTGCCGGTATTGCTGAACTGTTCGGCGAATTCGACAAACAGACGCTCGACCAGGTTCGAGGAGACGGTACCGAGATTGGCCATCGTCTGGGAGACCTCTCGGATCTCCTCATCATCCATAAGCTCAAAGAGCCGGGCAGCGTGCTCGTCGCCGATCGCCAACATAAGGATGGCGGCCTTTTCCGGACCTGTAAGCGAGCGGTAATCCTCACGCACGCGCATCAGCGATCATCCCAGTCTCGTTAACGTTTGTCAGTATTAACAACGTAAGCTCTAGCTATTGCCAGACTCTTGATAAAGCCAATTGCGAATAACCGATACAACTTCTTCCGGATTGCGGTCGATCAACTCGCCGATCTTGCGCAGGGTCGATGCCTTCACACGGCCTTCGATGCGGTTGAGATCGATCATATCGTCTACGTCCGAGCCGCCATCCGAGCCGGGGAGGGCGGTCAGACCGCCACCGCCAGGACCGGTCAGCTGCGCCATCATGCCATCGCCTTCGCCCGCCAGGAGGGCAGCGCCCGCCGAAGCGCTTGCCGCCGTCGGCGCAGCTTCGAAGAGGCGGGTGAGCAGCGGGCGCACAACAAGCAGAACCACGAGGATACCGACGACACCGAGAACCAGGATCTCGGCCAGCTTCATCAGATCTTCTTTGCCCATGCCAAACAGCGACAGCGGCTTGTTGGCTTCATCTTCGTCGGCGGCGAACTGCAGGTTGACGACTTCGACGGTATCGCCGCGCTGCGCATCGAAACCGACAGCCGAGCGGACGAGATCGCCCAGCTTTTCCATTTCCTGCTGAGTGCGGGCGCGGGTGACCATTTCGCCGGCTTCGTTACGCACCATGGCGTTATCGACCATGACGGCGATGGTCATGCGCTTCACCGCGCCGGGCTCGATCACCGACTGGCGGGTGACCTTGCTGATTTCGAAGTTGTTGGTTTCTTCGGTGCGCGAGTTCCGCGACGAATTCGTGATGCCGCCGCCGCTTGCCGATGCGCCGGCAGGCAGGTTGTTGGCGATGGTCACCGACGGGTTGCCGTCGCTTTCGGTCTGTTCCGAGGTGTCGGTCACAGCCTGGCTGGAGCGCAGAACCTGCTGATCCGGATTATAGATCTCTTCGTTCTGGTTCGTGCGGGCATTGTCGATCTGGGCCGAAACCTGGGCGCGGACCTTGCCCGGGCCGAGCGAGCGTTCCAGCAGCATCTCGATTTCACGAGCACGGCGATCTTCGAACTGAATGCGGCGCTCTTCGGCGAATTCCAGGGCGCTCTGGGCATTGGCGCCATCGAGCGAGGTGCGCGAGAGCAGCATGCCGCGATCATCGGCAATCGCGATGCGTTCTTGTTTCAGGCCCGGAACCGAGGCGGCGATGATGGTCTGGATGGCGGTGATCTGGCCGCGATCCAGGCGGCGGGTGCCGCTCATCTTCAGCACCACCGAAGCCGAGGGCTCCTGACGGTCGCGGGAGAAGAGTTCACGCTGCGGCAGCACCAGATGAACGCGCGAAGAGCGAACGCCGTCCATCGAATTGATGGTCCGCGAAATTTCGCCTTCCAGGGCGCGCAGCTGATTGATGTTCTGAACGAAGCTCGACGAGGTCAGGCCTTCGGACTTATCGAAGACTTCGTAACCGAGGTTGCCGCCCGAGGGGAGACCTTCGCCAGCCAGCGTAATACGCGTCTTGGAGACGGCGTCGACCGGCACATAGACCTGACGGCCATCGGCGCGCAGCTGGTAGGGGATCTGCATCTGGTCGAGGCGCGAGGTGATGCGCGAGGCGTCCGTGGGATCCAGATCGCCGTAGAGGAGGGCCGTTTCCCCTCCGCCCATGCGGGCCGCGATGTAGATCAGGAATGCCAGCAGGGCAACGACGACACCGCCGACCATGGCGAGGCGCGTCGGGCCAAGATTCTTCATGGATTGAATCAAGCCGTTCACGGGTGTCGTCCCATCCTCAAGTGTGGTTCATCGACTATTGCGAGCGACCAAACAGGCCCTTCACTTCTTACTTAATAGCCGATTTTTTGACACAGAGGTAAAAAATATCGAGGGCCTGATGCAAAAAATTGCCCGATATTTGATGGGTTAAGAGAAGTTGGTGATGCGTCGGATCAACTCTTGTTGGTCGCCAGACGAGGCTTGCGCCCGCGACGTTCGATCCGTGTGGTAATCGCCGCTGGGCGATATTCTTTGAGGCGGGTCGTGCGTAGGGCGGAGGTTCCATAATGGTTCGCAAGTTCCCGCCAGGCCTCGATTTCTTCAATCGAGAGGTCGTAGCGGGTGCACGCCTGCTCCAAGGTTAATAACCCCGACGCGATGGCGTTGACCACCTGTGCCTTTCTACTGGCAACCCAGCGGACCGTTCCGGCAGGGGGCAGGTCGGCAAGGTCCGTATCCATGGAACCGCCTGTGGTCTCTTCGCGGATCGTCGCGGCAAACTGAAGATCGGTCATCGGCCCCTCGGTCTTGTGTTTTTGTCGTGACAAGAGAATGACGATATTTTGCTAAAAATTTAATTAATTACAAATGAAAGATGATGACGTTTTGGTGTCGGCGTCGCTTTTTTTAACCTTGCCGAAAAAATGAGCGGAAAGCCTGGCCCAAGCTTCCACGCTGTGAACCTCAAGCTGAAAAACAAATCGGCCCCGACGATGCGGGGCCGACTGTTAACCAGTTTTTGAGACGATCTTAGCCGTAGAAGCTACGGACACCGCGAATGACGCGATCTACTTCCGCATCCGTCAGTTCCGGATACATCGGCAGCGACAGCACCTGATCGGCTACGGTTTCGGCGACTGGCAGCTGCAGGTGGCCGGCGGTTTCCAGATAGGCCGGGTGCTTGTGGGCGGGCCAGGGGTAGTGGATGCCGGGGAAGACATTGAAGTGGGCCAGATGGGCCTTCAGTGCTTCACGGTCCGGGGTGCGCACGACATACAGATGATAGGCGTGTCTGCAGTCCGGCTGGTCGCCGGGCAGTGCGAGGGGCAGTCCGCTGAGAGCTTTGGTATAGCGCGCGGCGATCTCGCGGCGGCGGGCGGTCATGTCGTCCAGGTGACGCAGCTTCACGCGCAGAATGGCAGCCTGCATCTCGTCCAGGCGGGAATTATAGCCCGGCATGAAGGAGAGCTGCTTGTCCTTCCAGCCATACTGACGAAGCTGGCGCAGCTTTTCGGCGATCTCATCGTCGCTGGTCACCACGATGCCACCGTCGCCAATGGCGCCGAGGTTCTTGGTAGGATAGAGGCTGAAGCAGCCGATGCGGCCGATGGAGCCGACCTGACGACCTTGCCATTCGGCGGCATGCGCCTGAGCGCAATCCTCGATCAGCGTGATGTCGTGGCGGCGGCAGAGTTCCAGCAGCGGGCCCAGGTCGGCGGGATGGCCGTAGAGATGGACCGCGACAATCGCCTTGGTCTTGGGTGTGATCTTGCGGGCGACATCGACGGGGTCGAGCGTGTAGCGATCCGCGGTGACGTCGGCCAGAACCACCTTGGCGCCGCTCATGGTGACGGCAGCGATGGTCGCGATGGCAGTATGGGCGGTCGTGATGACTTCATCGTCGGGCTGCACGTCGATGGCGCGCAGGGCGAGGTGAATGGCATCCGTGCCGTTCGCGACCCCGATGCCGTGCTTCACGCCGACATAGGCAGCAAACTCGGCTTCGAAACCTTTGACCTCTTCACCCAATATATAAGTGGTGCCTTCGAGGACTTTCTGGATCGCGGCATCAATGGCATCGCGATAGGCCAGATACTGAAGATTAGGCCGCGCGAAGTAGATCGGTGTATCGGCATTGCGCGTCGGCAGGGTGGTGATGGTGGCGGAGGCCGTCGTCGCGGGCCGCGTATGGAGCAGGCTCTCAAGACCAAGCAGATTAGCTGCTGACACGATTTAACCCCTTGCTGGACCCCGAAGGATCCCCCCGATCAGAAAATGATGTCACTTTTTTGTCCGAATGTTCGGTAGCGCGACACCGTGGGTCAACTTCACGACAAGACGGGCCGGGGGTAAACTTAAACCTCCGTAATGTGGCGGAGAGGTTCTGGAAAACCGCCCGTTTCAATGCTACCTCCCTGGGAGATTTCGCAGGAATACCCCCGTGCCTCTCCTAGCTCAGCTGCCGCTTTATCTGCTTTACGCCGTGGTCGGCACCGTTGCGGCTGCGCTTGCCAAACGATCCTTTGAACGACTGGGGCGCCAGGAGTGGCAGATCGGTTTCACGCTTTTTTGCTGTGCGGGCGGACTGCTGCTGGTGAATTTTGCCCTGCTGGTGAATTTCCTCGACGAGGGCGCGGTGTCGGTGGTGGCGCCTATCGCCATCGGCGTCAATCTGCTGGTAGCAGCCATCATCGCGCGCGTGTTCTTCAAGGAGCGGCTGGACCGTCATCGGGTGCTCGGCATGCTGGCGATTGCCGTCGGCGTTGCGCTCGTGTCCTGGGGTTAAGGCCATGAAGCCGGTCGATATGCTGATCTATGTCGTGATGGCGCTGGTGACGACCACCGGGCTTATCCTGATCAAGAAGACCGCGCCGGGGCTGCCGCCTGTCGGCGCCTGGGCCTCGGACCCTTTGATACTGCTGCCACTGGCGGGCGCAGCTTTTGTCTATTTCAGCGGTCTCGGCCTCTGGGTCGTGGCGCTGGCGCGCAATCCGCTGTCCATCGGCTATCCGGTCGGCATCGGCCTGTCGCTGGTATCCTCGACCCTGGGCGGAATGCTGGTGCTGGGCGAGCCGGTGGGGCTTCTGAAGTTCGCGGGGCTTGGCTGCATCATCGTGGGTGCCGTGATCCTGGGCCGCAGCAAGGCCGACGCCCCCACTGCTTGACAGGACCTCCCCGACGGGCTTTGTTCGCCCGGTCCAAGGGAGATATCGATGTCCAGAAGCCTCACCATCCGCCGCCCCGACGATTGGCATGTGCATTTCCGCGACGGCGCGATGATGCAGGCCGTGGTGCCTTTTACCGCTGCTCAGTTTGCCCGCGCCATCGCCATGCCGAACCTTGTTCCGCCGGTTACGACGGCGGCGGAGGCTGTGGCCTATCGCGACCGCATTCTGTCTGCGGTTCCGGCGGGCGTTAAGTTCGAGCCGCTGATGGTGGCCTATCTGACCGATGGCATCGATCCGGCCGAGTTGCGTAAGGGCTTCGAGAGCCGCGCCTGGGTTGCCGCCAAGCTCTATCCCGCCAAGGCCACGACCAACAGCGCCCATGGCGTCACCGACATCAAGAAGATCATGCCCGCCCTGGCCGAAATGGCGAAGATCGGCATGCCGCTGCTGATCCATGGCGAAGTGACCGATCAGGATGTCGATATCTTCGACCGCGAGGCGGTGTTCTTGAGCGAAATCCTGGCCCCGCTGGTCGAAGCCCTACCGGATCTCAAGATCGTGCTGGAACATGCGACGACCGAGGAAGCGGTGAATTTTGTGCGCTCGCGCCCCAAGAACATGGGCTGCACCATCACGGCGCATCACTTGGCCTTCAACCGCAACGCCATCTTCCAGGGCGGTATCCGTCCGCATTTCTATTGCCTGCCGGTCGCCAAACGCGAGAAACATCGCCTTGCCCTGCGGGATGCCGCGACTTCCGGCGATCCGCGTTTCTTCCTTGGGACCGATAGCGCCCCGCATCTGGCCAAGGCCAAGGAGAACGCCTGCGGCTGCGCCGGTCTCTTCACCGCGCCTGCCGCCGTCGAAGCCTATGTCCAAGTGTTCGCGGAAGAGGGCAAGCTCGATAATTTCGAAGCCTTCGCCAGCCTCAATGGTCCGAACTTCTATGGCCTGCCGCTGAACGAGGAGCGGATCACCCTGCGCCCCGGCAGCCGTTTCGTTGCGGCGACCATTCCCGCCGCCGACCAGCATCTGGTGCCCTATCTGGCGGGCGAGGATGTCCGTTGGGAAATCGTCTGACCTAGGAGCCGACATGTCCTCGCTTGCTGCCGTCGAACAGAGCCTTGCCCGCATCAACGACCCCAGCGGCGAGGGCAAATTCACCTTCATGAGTGTTGCCGCCGACCGTGCGAAAGCCGAAGGCGCCGCCCAGGACGCCCTGCGCAAAGCAGGCGGGCCGCTGGGTCCACTGGCGGGCTTGACCTTGTCGGTGAAGGATCTGTTCGATGTCGCGGGCGAGGCGAGCCTTGCGGGCAGCATTGCGCTGAAAGGCGCTGCTCCGGCGACGGCAGACTGTCCTGCCGTTTCCCGCCTGCGTCAGGCCGGAGCCATCGCCCTTGGCCGCACGGGCATGAGCGAGTTCGCCTATAGCGGCGTTGGCCATAATCCGCACTATGGAACGCCCGCATCCCCTTGGGATCGCAAGAACAACCGGCGTATTCCGGGTGGATCGAGCAGCGGCGCCGGTGTCTCGGTTGCCGATGGCATGGCCGATATCGGCCTGGGGTCGGATACCGGCGGATCGGTGCGTGTCCCGGCGGCGATGAATGGCGTTGTCGGCTTCAAGCCCACGGCGGCGCGGGTGCCGACGGCCAACGTGCTGCCGCTCTCGACCTCGCTCGATAGCATCGGACCGTTGGCGAAGTCGGTCGATCTCTGCGCGCTTGCCGATGCGGTGCTGGCGGGCGAGACGCCGCGTGCCTTGCAGTCGATTGGAATCAAGGGCTTGCGCTTTTTCGTTCCGACGACCCAGGTGCTCGAAGACCTGTCGCCGGAGGTGGCTACCGATTTCGAGAGGGCTCTGGATCTTCTGTCGAAGGCCGGAGCCGTCTTCAGCGAAGGCATCTTCCCCGGCTGGGAAGCACGCATGGCCGCCGCCGCCAAGGGCGGCATCGTCGGCGCCGAGGCCTGGACGTGGCATCGTGGGCTGCTGGAGGAAAAGGGCGAGCTTTATGACCGCCGCATCCGCCATCGTCTCCATTCGGGCCGGGACATGAGTGCCGCCGATTATCTCGATTGCCTCGCTGCCCGTCGGGCCTATCAGGCTGCCTGGGCGCCGATCCTAGCCGAGGTGGATGCTATCCTGATGCCGACGGCGGCCATCATTCCGCCGACCATCGCCTCGATCGAGGAGGATGATGCGGAATTCACCCGGATCAACGGCCTCGCGCTGCGCAATGCCGCCACCATCAATGTGCTGGACGGCTGCGGCCTGGCCCTGCCGATGATGGAGCCGGGTAGTGCTCCGACCTCGCTGATGATCGCGGGCGGCGCTTTTTCCGACCATCGTATCCTGACCATAGGCAAGGCCGTCGAAACGCTGCTGAAGCCGTGATCACCTTCATCGCCCGCTATGCCTCCTATGCCCTGGCGGCCGGTGTCTTTATCGGACTGGCCCTGCCTTGGCTGGCAAGCCTGCTGCGGCCTTTCCTGGATGCGCTGATCGTTGCCGTCACCGTGATGGCGATGATGCGGGTCGATTGGGCGGAACTGACCCAGCGCCTTCGCAAGCCAGGCCGCCTGACCGCGTCTCTGGTCTGGTGCCTGCTGCTCAGCGCGCCCGCCATGGCCTTGTTGCTGGCGCCTATTCCGCTGCCTGCTGCCTTGAAAAGCGCAATCATCCTGATGGCCGCCGCGCCGCCGATCACGGCGACGACGGTGATTGCCGGGCTGCTGGGGCTGGATGTCGCCCTGGCGTTGATGACGGCGGTGCTGGGGACCCTGCTGGTGCCACTCACGTTGCCCTGGATCGCACTGGAACTGGCGGGGATTGCCGTCGATCTGTCGCCGCTGATCGTGTTTCAGCGTCTGGCCTTTGTGGTCGGCGGCAGCGCGCTGCTGGCGATTGTATTACGGCGAGTTATAGGCCCGGTGCGCCTTGCGGCCGGGAAGGACACTATTGCCGCGATCTCGGTTGTCATCCTGATCCTGTTCGCCATCGCGATCATGGATGGCGTCACCTGGGTCATCATCGACAGCCCTGGGACAGCCGCGCTTTACCTGGGGGCGTCTTTTGTCGCCAATCTGGTGCTGACCTTCGGGGCGGCTCTGATCTTCAGGCCGCTCGACCCCTGGAGCTATGCCCTGGTGTCAGGCAACCGCAACATGGGGCTGGTCTGGGCAGGTCTGGGGGCAGGGGCACCCGCCGATGTGACGCTCTATTTCGCTATCGCCCAGGTGCCGATGTACCTCTGGCCCCTGATCATCAAGCCGCTGGTTCAGACGACTAGCCCGGCGGCGTTGCCGCCAAACGTTTGAGATAGGGCTCGCCTAAAGGACGAGCCCGGCGGCGTTGCCGCCAAACTCGAAGGAATAGGCTCGTCTAAAGGACGAGCCCGTCTTCATCCACCAGCCAGTCGACCCGGCACAGCGCCGACGGCTGAGCCAAGACGGCTTTCAGTTCTTCGCCGAGTTCCTTCAGCGCTTCATCCAATTGCCAGGGCGGATTGATGAGGATCAGGCCCGATCCGTGGAAAGTACCATCGCGCTCCGGCCCGGTGCCGAGCAGGAAATCGGCCCGCAGCGTCTTGGGAATGCCGAGGTCGCGCAGGGCATCCAGGAACTGCTCCACCTCGCCCCGGCTTTTCACCGGATACCACAGCATGAAGATGCCGGTGGCCCAGGCGCGATAGGCATAGGCAAGCCATTCCACCAGAGTCGGAAACTCATCCGTCTTCTCAAACGGCGGGTCAACCAGGACGAGCCCGCGCCGTTCACGCGGGGGCAGGCGGTCAAGGGCACCCTGATAACCTTCTTTGGCGCGGACCTGCACGCTTTCGTCACCCGCGAAAACCTCGGCCAGGGTCTCGGCATCGGCGGGATGCAGCTCGAACAGCTCCATCCGGTCCTGGGGGCGGGCCAGGGTGCGGGTGATCCAGGGCGAGCCGGGATAATGCTGCAGCGAGCCATCCGGGTTCATGCCCGCGACGATCTCGCGATAGGGGGCAAGGCGCGGAGTGGCTTCGGCCGCCATCACCCGTTCGATCCCGGATTGATATTCCAGCGTCTTTCCCGCCTCGATCCCGGTCAGGTCATAGCGACCGATCCCGGCATGGGTATCGATGACGCAGATGCCCTTGTCCTTCTTGTGCAGGGACTGGAGCAGCAGCGTGAGAGCGGCGTGTTTGAATACGTCGGCGAAATTTCCGGCGTGATAGGCATGGCGGTAATTCATGGCGGCACCACATATCATGCTGTCGAGCCCGAGGAAAGCCGCCCTCATGAATGCCTATAACGACAGAATGTTCGAGCTGAAGACCCGCGCTGCCGAGGAGCGCAAGCTTATCGGGCGCCAGGGCGACGAGCGTGCGCCGCCGGGACAGAAGTGGGTGAAAGAGGCGCCGGTCCTGGATCTCGGCACCCGGCCCGTGGTGCGTCCCGATCTGTGGAAGCTGGTGGTGGGCGGCGAAGTGGCGCGGCCGCTGACCTTCGACTGGAAGCTGTTCCATAAGCTGCCGACGGTGGAGGTGACCGAGGATATCCATTGCGTCACCGGCTGGTCGGTCCGCAAGCAAGTCTGGCGCGGGGTGCCGGGCAGCGCCATCGTGCAGGCGGTGCGCGCCAGGACTTACGCGAAGTTTGTCATGGCGCGGTCGGAGGATGGCTACGGCACACCCATCGAGATCGGGGATTTCGACCGCGATACCGTCGTGCTGGCTACCCACTGGAACGGTGAGCCTTTAACGCGTGACCATGGGGCGCCCGTGCGGCTGGTGGTGCCGCACCTCTATTTCTGGAAAAGCGCCAAGTGGGTGAAGCAGCTCTGGTTCATGGAGACCTACGCCCATGGCACCTGGGAAGGGCGCGGCTATCACAAACGCGGCGATCCCTGGAAACAGCAGCGGTATCGGGATTAGGTGACTGACCGGCGGCGGCCTATCTCGTCAAAAGCTGCTTCGATTTCGAGAAATTGAGCGAGATCGCGATGCCTTTGTCGTATCGCGAAACCGGCATTCCTGATCGAAAAGGCCTCTACTTCCCGCAAGGTTTCCGGATAGGTGCCGAGATGACCCCAGAACAGAAAGCCGTTTCGGACCAGAGCTTCCACCTTGGCCCACTGCCTGAGATCGGACTGTTTTGGGGGTTTGAATTTTCTGGTGAGGCCGATGCTAGGGCCGCCGCAATTGGGGCACGGCAGAACGGCCCTGGTCTGGCTGGCCCGTTTGAAGCTTTTCCGGCAGCTAAAGCAGGCAAAGGGATGAAGGTAGGTATACCCCTGCGAGGCAAACTTCTGAGCCGGCGGTACCTGTTGTTCCGCCAGTTCGAGGGCTTTTCGTTTTTCCGCCGACATTTTGCGACGTTGCCAGGTTGGTATTTGCATTGCCCATCCTCCGATGGGCCTTGTATCAGTTTGCCCGCAGAAGGAGAAGCAGCCGTCAATAGAAACTATCTTCGGCTGCTTTAACCTTACTTTGCGAACAGCGACGACAGGTCCTTGAAGGCCTTGAATTCCAAGGCGTTACCGGCCGGATCATGGAAGAACATGGTCGCCTGTTCGCCAACCTGACCGCGGAAGCGGACATAAGGTTCGATCACGAACTTGGTCCCGGCGGCCTTCAGGCGTTCGGCCATTTCTTCCCAGTCCTGCAGCTCCAGCACGACGCCGAAATGCGGTACGGGGACGGCATGGCCATCGACGGCATTATGGTGCTCGTCCGATGCGGAGCCGGGTTTGCGGGGCTTCAGATGGGCGACGATCTGGTGGCCATAGAGATTGAAATCGATCCATTCATCCGAACTGCGCCCTTCCGGGCAGGCCAGGACCGTGCCGTAGAAATGGCGGGCGGCGGCAAGGTCGTCGACGGGGAAGGCGATATGGAAGGGACGAAGGCCTGGCATGAGATCCTCTCAGGAGTAAGCGGCTGGGCTATTCCCATTGAAGGCTACAAAGCGCGGATTGACAAACGAGTTCTTGGCGTTGATTCATGAGATTATCTCATGAAAAATCCTCTTCCCTCCCTCAATGCCATCCGCAGTTTTGCCAGCGCGGGCAGACATCTCAGTTTCACCGCGGCGGCGGCGGAACTGAATGTCACGCAAGGGGCCGTCAGTCGCCTTGTGCAGAGCCTTGAGCGCGAAGTGGGCGTGGCGCTTTTCACCCGGCGTGGCCGATCCATCGAGCTGACCCGGATCGGAGCCGAGTATCACCGGCGGATCAGTGCCGCGCTGCTGGAGATTGCCGCTGCCAGTGACGATGTCCGACCACGCGGGCAGGGCGCGAAACTCTCGATCAATGTGCTGCCGACCCTGGCCCTGCGCTGGCTGGTGCCCCGCCTTGCCGATTTCCAGGCCCGTCATCCGGAGGTGCACGTAGAGGTGACGGCCGGGGATGGCGCGGCGGATCTCGATACCCTGGCCTGCGATATGGCGATCCGCTTTGGCGCGCCACCATTCCCAGGGGCGGAAGCCCATCTCCTGATGGGGGAGGCGGTGGGTGTCATCTGTTCGCCGGAGTTCCTGCGCCACGCTCCCCCGATCCGAAGCGTCAAGGATCTGCCGGGGCAGCGGCTGTTGCGGCATACGACCCGGCCCGACGCTTGGAGCAACTTCCTGAAGTACCATGACATCGCGGCCCCGGATCTGTCACGCGCCCAGGGCTTCGAGCATTTTTTCATGCTGGCGGAGGCGGCGGCTGCGGGCATGGGTGTCGCCCTCATCCCGCTGTTTCTGATCGACGCCGAATTGCGGTCCGGCCGTTTGATCCAAGCCGTTCCGGACCTCTTTTCCGAAGCCGGTGGCTATTACCTGCTGCACCGGAGTGGGGCCGAACGCAACTCCAACCTGCGAATGTTCAAGGTTTGGTTAATGGAACAGGCGGAAAATTCATTCCCTTTGTGAATATGTGACGTTGACGTGTCAGGGGTTCCAAGCGACGCTAGTTCCAACGGCGGGGGCAACGCCGATTGGGGGAAACTATCATGCGTTTCGGAATTCGCGCGCAGCTTATGGTTGCGTTTGCGGCAGTCGTATCTACGACTCTGATTGCCGCGGGCGTCGGCCTTTGGTCGACCCAGTCCGTTTCTAACCAGACACATGCTGTAACGGCGCAGCAGATGCCTGCCGTCACCGGCGTGGCTCTCCTGCAATTGTCAACGGCCGATGTTGCTGCGGCGGCGGCTCGCCTAGCCCGTGTCGAAAACGAGGAAGAGCGCACAAAGGCGATTACCGTCCTCGTTGAGGCGATGGAGCGCCTTAAGACCGCGCTGGCAGCGCTGGAAGCGCGCAAGATGTTCGATACCGCCAGTTTTGCGGCTGAACTCAATGCCCTCGATATCGCCGAAAAGAAGCTGGAACAGCTGGTGCGTCAGCGTCTGGCGAAGACGGCGGAGCGCGATGCCCGTATCGCCTCGCTGAATGTGACGCGCGAAGATTTTGCCCTGGCAGTGCTCGGCCCCAGCGAATCCGCGATCCAGGTTCTGGCGCTGGCCGCTAAGGATCTCCCCCAGACGGCGGATTATGAGATTACCGGCGTTCTGGACAGTTTCGTCCAGGTGCTGATCCCCCTGCTCGAAAGTGGCCGCAACTCGGTCAAGCTGATGCAACTGGTGCAGACGGGCGCAACGGCGACGGATGTCGCGAGCGTCTATGCCGCCTGGACGGACTATGTTCCGGCGCTGCTTCAGCTCTCGCAGACCGGGCAGGTGCTGCAGCAGGGCGAGGATGTCAAGCTGAAGGCGGTTGGCCAGAAGATGAGCCAACTGGCATCGACCCTATCGGAGCCAGTGGATATCTTCGACGTGATGCGCGCCAGCGTGGATCCGGCAAAGAGTGCTGATGAGCGGGCAACCGCGCAGAAATCGGTGGCAGAGCGAGTGGCGAAGGCCCAGAAGGAATATGCCGTCGTTGATCAGTCGCTTGGGCCGGCGATCACAGGGACCCGTGCCAGCATCGTCATTCGTGGCCGCGATCTGTCCTACACCATCGAAGAAGCGATGAAGACCTTCATCGGCAAGGATATCGCTAATTACCAGCGGCTCCTGCAGCTGTCGGCCAGCACCAATTATCTGGTCAGTCTGCTGGCAGAATCGGCTTCGGCAGATTCGGGCGACCGGATTAATAACCTGGAGGCCCAGATCCAGGAAGGCACCGATGCCATCGAAAACATCGTAAAAACGATGGATATCAATACCTATGGTGCCATCGTCCTGGCGGCGCAGAAGCTGATGACTTTTGCCGAAGGGGCTGAGAGCCTGCCGTCCCTGCGACGGGAACAGCTGGACCTGATCTCCTTCTCGGCAGCGGCGGTGGCTGATACGTCGGAGCGCGCCACGCGCATGGTGGCGGCGGCGGAAGCGCTGTCAGCCTCTGCCCGCGCTCAGGCCGATGCGGCTGGTGTGGCTGTGGAGCAAGCAGCAGTCCAGGCGAAGAACCTGCTGTGGGTCATCGTGATCGGGTCGCTGATTCTGGCCGTGCTAATCGTGTGGCTTTATGTCGGTCGCCGGATCGTGGCGCGCCTGACCCTGCTGGCGGATGCGATGCGCAAGATCGCCGGTGGCGATCTGAATGTCGCAACCAATGTGTCCGGCGAGGATGAAGTGGGCGAGATGGCACAGGCGCTGGAGGTCTTCCGCTCCAACGCCTCGGAAATCGCCAATGCCCAGGCCGAAGCGCAAGCTGCGCGCGATCGTTCGATTGCCGAACGCCGTCAGGCCCGCCTGGAAATGGCCGATGGTTTCGAAGCCAGCGTCAAACAGGTGGTCGACCGGGTGACCAATGCGGTTCAGGGTCTGCGCCGGACGGCGGAAACCGTGGGGCAGTCGGCTGATGATACGATGCGCGAAGCATCGGCGGCGGCGGATAGCTCGCAGCGGGCAACCCATTCGGTGCATACGGTGGCGGCCGCAGCAGAGCAGTTGCTGTCCTCGATCCGCGAGATCGGAACCCAAGTTCAACGTTCCAGCAACGCAACGCAGAAGGCGGTCACCGACGCGCAAGATACGCAGAATACCGTTACCGAGCTCTCGCAGTCGGCCCAGCGGATCGATGAAGTCGTTAAGCTGATCAACGGTATTGCTGCTCAGACCAACCTCTTGGCGCTGAATGCCACCATCGAAGCTGCCCGTGCTGGCGATGCGGGCAAGGGCTTTGCAGTGGTGGCGGGCGAGGTGAAGAACCTCGCCAACCAGACAGCGCAGGCGACCGAAGAAATCTCCCAGCAGATCGCGGCGGTGCAATCTTCGACCGGCGCGGTGGTGGGCGCGATTTCGCAGATCGCCAAGACCGTCACCGAACTGAACGAGATCTCCTCTGTCATCGCCGCTGCCGTCGAACAGCAGGGTGCGGCGACGCAGGAAATCGCACGCTCTGTCGATGAGGCGGCAGGCAATACCGGCGATGCGCTGGGTCGTATCGATATGGTGCGTGGAGCGGCGGAGACGGCTGGCCAGTCGGCCACCGACCTCAATACCGCCGCCCGCTCAATGGCTGAAGATGCCGATGCCTTGAACCACGAAGTGGATGGCTTCCTGAAGCAGATTAGAGCTTAAGCGTCGCCTAGCCTTTTGCGACCCATGAGTCAGATCGATCAATCGTTTGCAAATGATCTATATGGCTCATGAGTCGCCCTAAAAAGGTCCCCGTCATCCTGGGGCTTGACCCGAGGATCCATCTATCCGGCTTAAGATTGGCCCCCCCTATGGATCCTCGGATCAGGTCCGAGGATGAAGCGTCACTTTGAGGAACGATGCCTTGATCCGCACCGCCTCCTGCACCTGCGGCCAACTCAGTATCGAGGTCGCCGGCGAGCCGCGCGGTGTGGGCGTATGCCACTGCTTTGCCTGTCAGAAACGGACCGGCAGCGTCTTTGCTGCCTTGGCCGGATTCGCGCCGCCCTATAAGGTGCGCGGAATGGCGAGCGAGTACGTCCGCACCGGGGATGCAGGCGCGCAGTTCCGTTTTCGCTTCTGCCCGGTCTGCGGCACCAACCTGTTCCATACCGAGGAAGGATATGAGGCGCGGGGCGTGAGCGTGGCGGCGGGCTGTTTTGCCGACCCCAATTTTCCGTCCCCCCAGGTGTCAGTCTATGGCTGTCGCCGGCATTCCTGGGTAGAGCTGCCGCCCGGAATAGCGACCCACGACAAGGACCCGGATTAGACCCCGTCGTCACCCAGGGTCGGGCCACCGCCGAGTTCGGCTTCCATCTTGGCAACGGCATCGGTCAGCGCGGTGCTCAAGGCATCAAAGGCTTTGCGGGTCGCGCTATTGACGCCGCCCAGTAGGCGCGCTTCGGCCGACAGGGCCAAGGGGACGATCTGATCATAGATGTCGCGCCCCTCTTCGGTCATATCGAGGGTCAGGCGGCGGCGGTCGATGGGATCGACGTGGCGATGCACGCGCTCATGCTCGATCAGCCGTGCGATGGCCCGGCTGACACGGACCTTATCCATGGCCGTGCGGGCGGCGACGTCGGTCGCGGTCTGCTTGCCGTATTTGCCCAGCACCGCCAGCACGCGCCATTCCGGAATCGTCAGGTCGAACTTCTCCGCATAGAGGCGTGCGATGACGCCGCTCACGCGATTGGACAGCACACTGAGGCGGTAGGGCAGGAAGTGATCGAGATCGAGATGGCTGGACATACGGGTGACTTCGCTCCGGGCGGCTTGCATCTAGTTTCAAATGAAACTATTATCGCCTCATCTCCATTGTGATGAAGCGGCGCGGGCGTGCCAAGCCCAAGGATCGTTGCATCGTCAGATAACAGACGAGGATTTTTCAAGAGATGGTCGAGATCACCGATATCAACCCGATGGGGACCGACGGTTTCGAGTTCGTGGAATATGCTGCGCCCAATCCCGCCGAGATGGCGGCCTTCTTCGAACTGATGGGCTTTACGGCCGTTGCCAAGCACCGCTCGAAAGATGTCACACTCTATCGCCAGGGCGATGTGAACTTCATCCTGAATGCCGAGCCGGACAGCTTCGCCCAGGCCTTTGCCAAGATCCACGGTCCGTCAGCCTGCGCCATGGCCTTCCGGGTCAAAGATGCCGCCTATGCCGTGAAGCGCGCGGCAGAGCAGGGCGCCCGCGTGCATGAAAATCGCGTCGGCCCGATGGAACTCAACATCCCCGCCATCGAAGGCATTGGCGGCAGCCTGATCTATCTCGTCGATCGCTACGGCCCCGACCATTCGATCTATGACGTCGATTTCCAGCCGATTCCCGGCGCCGAGCGTCATCCCAAGGGCGCGGGTTTTGTCTCCATCGACCATCTGACCCACAATGTGCATCGCGGCCGCATGTCGGTCTGGGCCGACTATTACACCAAGCTCTTCAACTTCCGCGAAATCCGCTATTTCGATATTGAAGGCAAGATGACGGGCCTCTTCTCCAAGGCCATGACCAGCCCCTGCGGCAAGATCCGCATTCCGATCAACGAAAGCGCCGACGATAAGAGCCAGATCGAGGAATACCTCAAGGCTTATAACGGCGAAGGCATCCAGCATATCGCCCTCTCGTCCGACGATATCTTCGCGACGGTGGAGGCTCTGCGGGCCAAGGGTGTGAAGTTCCTGGTCACGCCGGATACCTACTATGAAATGCTGCCCGACCGCCTGCCGCACCACGGCCAGGATACGGCGCGCATGAAGAAGAACCACATTCTGGTCGATGGCGCCCCCACCAAGGACGGCGGCATCCTGCTGCAGATCTTCACCGAAACCGCCATCGGCCCGATCTTCTTCGAGATCATCCAGCGCAAGGGCGACGACGGCTTTGGCGAGGGCAACTTCAAGGCGCTGTTCGAATCGATGGAACTCGACCAGATCCGCCGCGGGGTGCTGACCGCATGAGCAGCAAAAACTGGATCTCCTTTCCCCGCTCCGAAGGTGTGTCATCCCGGCAGGCGCATTGCGACCTGCCAAACGGCACCTTCGAGCGGGAATTGGGTAAGGAGGGGTTTTTCGGCCCCGCCACCCATATGCATCACGCCCATCCGCCCACCGGCTGGATCGACTGGCAAGGGCCGCTGCGGCCCCGCGCCTTCGATTTCGGCAAAAGCCAGCACCCAGGGGATAGCCCCTGGGAGGCACCGACCATGCTCCATAACCCGCATGTCCAGATGCGCTTCTGGCGCTCGGGCGGCAAGATGGACCACCTGGTCCGCAATGGCGACGGCGACGAACTGCTGTTCATCCATGAGGGCGCGGGCGAGTTCTTCTGTGACTATGGCCATATGAGCTTCACCGACGGTGACTACATCATGCTGCCGCGCGGAACCATGTGGCGGATCGAGTCCAGCGCGCCCGTCTCGCTGCTGATGATCGAGGCGACGGGGACGTCCTATCAATTGCCTGAGAAGGGGATGCTGGGGCCGCATGCGGTTTTCGATCCCGGCGTGCTGGCGGTTCCTGCGCTCGATGAGGCCTTCAAGGATCAGCAAGGCGAGCAGGAGACTGCGGTCGTTATCAAGCGGCGCGGGCAGCTGTCGACCGTGACATATCCTTTCAATCCGCTCGACGCGGTGGGTTGGCACGGTACGCTGATGCCGGTGAAGCTCAATTGGCGAGACATCCGCCCGGTGATGAGCCATCGCTATCACCTGCCGCCGTCTGTCCATACGACGTTTGTGGCGGGGCGTTTCGTCGTCTGTACCTTCGTGCCACGTCCGTTCGAAAGCGATCCCGGTGCGCTGAAAGTGCCGTTTTTCCATTCGAACGACGATTACGACGAAGTGCTGTTCTACCATCGCGGCAATTTCTTCAGCCGCGATAATATCCACCCCGGTATGGTGACGCTGCACCCCTGCGGCTTCACCCATGGCCCGCATCCCAAGGCCCTGCAATCCGCTTTTACTAAGACCGGCGAGACGGACGAGGTGGCGGTGATGCTGGATACGCGCGACGCCCTGGAAGTGGGCGATGCCGCCGCCGCGGTGGAATGGACGGGCTACGTCGATAGCTGGAAACCAAAAAAGGAAGCGGCAGAGTGAAGCTTGCCTCGTTAAAGACCGGCGGCCGCGACGGCACGCTGGTTGTCGTCTCGCGCGACCTGTCCAAGGCAGTAGCCGTACCGAAGATCGCCAAAACCCTCCAGGCCGCCCTGGATGAGTGGGAGGTGCTGGAGGCCGAGTTGCGCGCCGTCTATCAGGCGCTGAACGAGGGCAAGGCAGTGGGCGCGGTGGCTTTCGACCCTGCGGCCTGCGCGTCGCCGCTGCCCCGGGCCTTCCAATGGTGCGACGGCTCGGCCTACGTCAACCATGTGGAACTGGTCCGCAAGGCGCGCGGTGCCGAGATGCCGGCCAGCTTCTGGACCGATCCGCTGATGTATCAGGGCGGGTCGGACAGCTTCCTCGGGCCCCGCGATCCGATCCAGATGGCCGATGAGGCCTATGGTATCGATTTCGAGGCGGAAATCGCAGTCATTACTGACGATGTGCCGATGGGCGTGTCGGTCGATGCAGCCAAGGATCGGGTGCGCCTGCTGATGTTGGTCAACGATGTCTCCCTGCGCGGTCTGATCCCGAACGAGTTGGCCAAGGGCTTCGGCTTCTTCCAGTCAAAACCGTCGAGCGCTTTTTCCCCGGTGGCGGTCACCCCGGACGAGGTTGATGGTTGGGACGGCGGCAAGCTCCATCGGCCGATGCTGGTCGATCTGAATGGACAGAGTTTCGGCAAGGCAGAGGCGGGCGTGGATATGACCTTCGACATGCCGACGCTTGTCGCCCATGCCGCCAAGACCCGGCCGCTATGCGCAGGGACGATCATCGGATCCGGCACCATCTCCAACCGCGATGCGGATGGCGGGCCGGGCAAGCCGGTCAGCGAAGGCGGCCTCGGTTATTCCTGCATCGCCGAAGTGCGAACGGTAGAAACCATCCTGCATGGTGCGCCCAAGACGCACTTCATGCGTTATGGCGATAAAGTGCGTATCGAGATGCTGGACCGTAAGGGCAGGAGCATTTTCGGCGCTATCGAGCAGATGGTGGAGCGGTATTAGAACTGAATAAACTTCGTCACCCCGGTGCTTGACACCGGGGTCTCCTCCGGGAGCTTGTCCCGGAAGTCTAGGTCGAATGGGATCCGCCATTGCAGGAGATCCCGGGATCAAGTCCCGGGATGACGCGGTCTTTTTATGCGCGGCCTAACTCGCCTGCTTCACTGGCCGCACCCCCACGATCGACACCGCGATCCCGACCACGGCCATCAGTCCGGCGAGGCTGAGGATCAGCATGCCGGTGGCGGTCGGTCCGGCGAAGATGCCGACCAGCAGGCCTGCCAGCGGCTGGGAGAGGTTGTTCAGGAAGACGACGAGGCCGGTGGTCTTGCCATAGTCCTGGGCCGGGATGATCTGCTGGCGCAGGGTGCGGATATAGATGCTGAACATCTTGTCGAAGCCGATGACCAGCAGAAAGCCAATGCCATAGATCCAGAAGCTGG
Organism: Lacibacterium aquatile; assembly: GCF_042683105.1. NCBI lineage: Bacteria > Pseudomonadati > Pseudomonadota > Alphaproteobacteria > Rhodospirillales > Rhodospirillaceae > Lacibacterium > Lacibacterium aquatile. The sequence continues at coordinate 245,698 of NZ_JBHUIP010000009.1, read as the reverse complement.
GGGCAAAGCTGCTAAGGGCGGTGCCGAGGCAGATGGCGACATAGCCGATGATCCCCATCGCCGCCAGGGTGAAGGGAGCATGGGCGGTCGAAAACAGGATCAGGACGGTCAAGGCCGCGCCCGCTGCCTGCAGCAGCGCATAATGCGCGCCGCTTTCCCCATGCACGCCCGTGACCATCGCCGCCGAGGTCGCCAGAGTCACGCCCAGGCAGATGTTCACGGCAGCGGTCAGCAGGATCAGCTTCTTCAGGCCGGGTAGGGTCAGCACGTGGTGCAGCGCGGTCTTATAAGGCAGCAGCCAATGGCCCGGCGGGGCCAGCGGGTCGGGGATCACGACACCGCTGAGGCGGCGCCAGAAAGCCATGGTGGCATCGGCCAGCAGGAAGACGGCGGCGGTGGCCGCCACGACATATTCCCAGGGTGCGATTTCGATCAGCAGGGCCGCCAGCATCGGCCCCAAGACGGCACCGACCTGATCGGCGATCTGGGCGTAGGAGACGGTCTTGCGGAAGGGATGGTTCTTGAACGCCTGGGGCAGCATCGCCTCGCGGGCCAGGATGCTTTGGGTCGAGAGCGCGCCGCAGACGGCGGACAGGCCGATCAGCCAGCCGATACCGCCGAAGGCATAATAACCGGCCAGCCCCAGCACGCAGGCGAGCGCACGGAAGGTCTGGCTGATGCGCAGCATCTTGGCGGGCGAAAACCGGTCGCAGAGCGCGCCGCAGATGGGCGAGGCGCCAAAACGCGGCAAGGTTTCGATGAAAAAGGCGATACCGGACCAGGAAACGCTGCCGGTCACCTGGAAGACCACGAGCGGCACCAGGAACAACAGGATCTGGTCAGCCAGCTTGTCGAAGAAAAGCGAGAAGAAAAACGGCTGGTCTTTGATAGTCACGGGAAGTCGCCTTTGATCATTTCGGTGTCAGGTGAAACGATTCGAGGTCGCTTGTCCACGGGTTAAGTGATTGTAGTTCAAAAGAACTTGCGACATTCCAGCTACACCATGGCCGATACCGAAACTGGTATGGTCAATCGTCGCTGCTGCAGCTATCCCCGCCATTATCGGTGGTACAGTTGCTGTCGTCGCTGGTACTGGCCGGGCTGCTGCTGCGATTGTCATAGAGATGGCTGCCATCAGAATCGCCCATGGAGTCCGGGTGAGCGGTCTTGTTCGAGCGCCGTATCAGCCAGAGGACGCCAAGCCCGGCGGCGATGGCAATTCCCCAGAACAGCAGATCCTCATCCATGGGGAAGAGAGTAGCAGCGCAGGCGATAAATGAAAAACGGCCCCGCTCTTTCGAGGGGGCCGTTTTTTTGGTCGGAGCTAAGCCTAGAACAGGCTGTCCAGGCGGGCCTTGTCGATGGCGACCGGGTAACGCTGGCGCAGATACTGCTGGAAGACCAGGGCGGCGTCGCCGCCGATCCCATCGCTCAGCTCGCTGGACAGTGCTTCGCGTTCCACCTTCAGCTTGTCGGCTTCAGCGGCGTTGATCGACTTCAGGCGGACGACCGCTGCACCGTTCGGCAGATCGGCAATCTCGGAATCGCCCACCTTGGCAAGGCCGAAGAGCGCGGCCAGCACCTGGGCCGAGACGGTGGCATCGCCAGCGCCTGCACCTTCACGGGTGACGGCGGGCTTTTCCTCGATGGTCAGGCCCGCGTTTGCGGCGGCTTCGTCGAAGCTCTTCCCGGCCTTGATCTCGGCCAGCATAGCCTCTGCCTTCACGCGGGCAGCCTTGGTGGCGATATCGACACGCCAGAGGATTTCGGCATCGGCCTTCACGGCATCGAACGGCCGCACGCTGGTGGCCTCGATGGCATCGACGCGCAGGGCGGCGACGGTGCCTTCCGGCAGTTCGATCAGGCGGCTGGTTTCGCCGCTGGGGGTCTGGAAGGCGAGGTCGATGATGCGATTGCGGCCCGGCAGACCCGTCAGGATCTCGCCCGTATCGCTCAGACCACGACGATCGAAGACCGGAATTTCCTCCAGCTTCAGACCGGCAGCTGCGGCGGCATCGGGTAGGCTCGCGCCATTCGCCAGGGTCTCGTCGAGCTTGTTGGAACGCTCGTAGAGCTTGTCCATGCCGCGCTCGGTCTTGATGTCGTCCGCGATCTGGGCCTTCAGGGTTTCGAAGTTAGGCTCAACCTTGGGCTCGATCTTCAGGACCTTCACAATGGTCCATCCGAATTCAGCCTGGATGGGCGCGGAGACGGCGTTCTCGGCCAGGGCGAAGGCAGCATCGCCCAAAGCTTTGGGCAATTCGGTCTGGGTGATCGTGCCAAGTTCGGTCACCTGGGCGCCATTGTCGGTCGCGGCCTTGGCCAGATCGCCATCCTTGGCGGCTTCGGCGATTGCCTTTGCCTTGGCTTCGTCATTGACCAGCACCTGCACCACGTGGCGCTTCTCGAAGCTGGTCAGTTCGGCCTTACGAGCTTCGAAGCTGTCGATGACTTCCTGATCGGTGACCGCGATCTCTGCCTTGATCGAAGCGATTGACAGCAGCAGCAGCGAGACCTTGCGACGTTCGGCCGTGGTGAAGCGGTTCGAGTTATCGTCGTAGAATTTCTTCAGCTCTTCAGCTGTCGGAGCGGGCAGGGCGTCGGGGTTACCGGCCAGCGAGACGGCCAGTTCCGGCGTCCGGCTCTCGCCGCGATATTTCAGCAGCGGATCGACGATGGCGCCGGGGGCCTTGCCGGTGGTGGCGAGGCCGCGCGCCAAATAGGAGCGCACCATGTCCTTGCGGAATTCGTTCAGGAAGCCCTGCTCGGTATAGCCCATCTGATTGATGACGGCATTGAAGCGGGCGCGGTCGAAACCGCCGCCGGGCGCGCGGAAGGCAGGGTTGCCGGTCAGGGTGCGGCGCAGGGCTTCGTCGGAAACGGCAAGACCCAGACGCTCAACTTCCTGATCGAGGGCGATGCGCGACACGACCTGCTCGACCGCCTGATCGACAAGACCGAGGCGCTTCAACTGCTCCCGATCCAGGCCGGGCATCTGGCGACCCAGCACCTCGATCTCGCGGCCGACGATACGCTGGGCGAGGGGAGCTTCGAGCTTGGTGCTCCCGACCTCGATCACCGGACCGGCCTGCGGGCCGCGTACAAGATAATCGGTTGCGCCCCAGCCGATGAAGCTGAGCGCCAGGAGGGAGAAGAGGATCTTGGCGATCCAGGAAGCAGCACGTCCGCGAAAGGCTTGAAGCATTACTCTCGTATCCGGTTTGACGGTTTGGCCCGCACGATAGAAGGGGGGACGGCTTCAAGCAACAAGACAATCCTTGCCTGCGCGTGCTAAAGCGAATGGATGGGAGATATGGCTATAAAAAACAGGGGCGTAGCATGAAGAAACTCATCGCAGGGAACTGGAAGATGTTTGGCCATGGCGGCGAAGCCATGGGCTTTATCGAAGAAGTTCGCACCAAACTGGGCGGCGCCGCGCCGAAGGCCGATCTGCTGATCTGCCCGCCTGCGACCCTGGTTGAGCGTTTTGTGCGCTACGTCAAAGAACTCCCCATCGCGATTGGTGGACAAGATTGCCATGTGAAGCCGAATGGCGCTTTCACGGGTGATATCGCCGCCAACATGCTGTCGGAAATCGGCGCGACCTATTGCATCGTCGGCCATTCCGAACGCCGCGAGTACCATAAGGAAGACCACGCCACGGTGAAGGCCAAGGCACAGGCGGCTATTGACGCGGGCCTTATCCCGGTGATCTGCATCGGCGAGACGCTGCATGAGCGCGCGGACGGCAAGACGCTGGATGTGCTCAAGGCGGCCATCAAGGGCTCGCTGCCGGACAGCGACAAGATCGTCGTTGCCTACGAGCCTGTCTGGGCCATCGGTTCGGGCATGACCCCGTCGCGCGAAGAGATCGCCGAGGCCCACCACGCCCTGCGCCGCATGACGGTGCCGGGCGTCCGGCTGCTCTATGGCGGTTCGGTCAAGCCGCAGAACGCTAAGGAAATCCTGTCGATCCCCGATGTCGATGGGGCATTGGTGGGCGGCGCCTCCTTGAAAGCGGCCGATTTTCTAGCCATTGTAGAGGCTTGCCCGTAACACAACACGGGCTTGCGTCGTTTGGGACTAGCGGGCCGCCTCCATTCCGGTTACAACGGCGGCCCATCATATAGCGAGATTACGGACGGCATCGGCCATTGGAGCAGATCGTCGGCCGTTATCCATGTTGGGAATTAGGCGTCACGGCATGCAGACAGTTCTTCTGGTCATTCATCTCCTGCTCGCGCTTGCGCTGGTTGGCGTCATTCTGATCCAGCGCAGCGAAGGCGGCGGTCTTGGGATCGGCGGCGGCGGGGCCGGTGCAGGCTTCATGACGGCGCGCGGCGCTGCCAATGCGCTGACCCGGGCGACTGCCTGGCTGGCGGGCCTGTTCATGGTGACCAGCATTGCACTGGCGATCATCGCCTCGCGCGGTGCGGCACCCCAGGCTCAGCGTTCGATCCTCGATCAGCCGACGGCTCCGGCCAGCTCGGTCCCGGCGGCGCCCAGCGTCCCGGTCGCGAAGTAAATGACGACCCTCCCTGGAGACGCCATTGACGTCTCCAGGGGCTTCCTACCTCTAAACGAACCCTCCAAAACGAACCCTCGACAACCGGCTTCCCGGTCGTCGGGTCGTGCCTTTTTTTGCTGAACGGTTAGTCCCATGACGACGCGCTTTATCTTCATCACCGGTGGTGTGGTCTCCTCGCTCGGCAAGGGGCTCGCGGCAGCCTCGCTGGCGGCAACCCTGCAGGCGCGCGGCTTCAAGGTCCGTATGCGCAAGCTGGATCCGTATCTGAACGTCGATCCCGGCACCATGTCGCCGACCCAGCACGGCGAAGTCTTCGTGACCGACGATGGCGCGGAGACCGATCTCGATCTCGGCCATTACGAGCGTTTCACCGGGGTTTCCGCCCGCAAGTCCGATAACGTCACCTCCGGCCGCATCTATTCCGATGTGCTGGCCAAGGAGCGCCGCGGCGATTATCTGGGCGCGACCATCCAGGTCATTCCCCATGTCACGGACGCCATCAAGGATTTCGTGAAGTCGAACCTGACGGACGAGGATTTCTGCCTCGTTGAAATCGGTGGCACGGTCGGCGATATCGAAGGCCTGCCGTTCATGGAAGCGATCCGCCAGCTTGGGAACGAGCTGGGCAAGGAACGCACCATGTTCCTGCATCTGACCCTGGTGCCGTTCATCCCGTCCGCAGGCGAGCTGAAGACCAAGCCGACCCAGCATTCGGTGAAGGAACTGCTGTCCATCGGTATTCAGCCGGACATGCTGCTGGTGCGCTGCGATCGCGAGATCGACAAGGACTCGCTGCGCAAGATCGCGCTCTTCTGCAACATCAAGCCGGAACGCGTCGTCCCGGCGCTGGATGTGAAGACAATCTATTCGGTTCCGCTGGCCTATCATGCCGAAGGCATGGACCGCGAAGTCTGCCGCTATTTCAATCTGCCGGAAACCGAGCCCGATCTGTCAAAGTGGGAAAAGATCGTTCATCGCATCGAGAATCCGGAAGGCGAAGTCCGCATCGCCGTGGTCGGCAAATATACCGACCTGATGGACAGCTATAAGTCCCTGGCCGAGGCGCTGGCCCATGGCGGCATCGCCAATAACGTCAAGGTGCGCATGGAATGGGTCGACGCCCAGATCTTCGAACAGGAAGATCCGACCCCACATCTCGATGGCGTCCATGGCATCCTGGTGCCGGGTGGCTTTGGCGAGCGTGGTTCGGCGGGCAAGATCGAAGCTGTGCGTTATGCCCGCGAACACAAGATCCCCTATTTCGGTATCTGCTTCGGCATGCAGATGGCGGTCATCGAAGGTGCGCGCAATCTTGCGGGTATCAAGAACGCCAGCTCGACCGAATTCGGCCCGACCGAGGAACCCATTGTCGGCCTTATGACCGAATGGGTGCGCGGCAATCAGGTGGAGAAGCGCGATGCGGCGGGCAATCTGGGCGGCACCATGCGCCTGGGCGCCTATCCCTGCATCCTGGCCGAGGGCAGCCTGGTGCGCGAGGTCTATAACGGCGCCGCGACCATCGAGGAACGCCATCGTCACCGCTATGAAGTGAACATCAACTACCGCGACCGGATCGAGGCTGTCGGTTATCGTTTCACCGGCCTGTCGCCAGATGGCGTGCTGCCGGAAATCGTCGAGCTGCCGGGCCATCCCTGGTTCATCGGCGTGCAGTATCATCCGGAGCTGAAGTCGCGTCCGTTCGAACCGCATCCGCTGTTCACCGGCTTTGTCGGCGCGGCGATCAAACAGTCGCGGATCGTCTGATGAGCGAGCAGCGCACGGTCAAGGTTGGCGGTCTGGAGATCGCCAACGACAAGCCCTTCACCCTGATCGCCGGTCCCTGCCAGATCGAAAGCCGCGCCCATACCCAGGATATGGCGGCGGCTCTGGTCGAGATGACCCAGCGCCTGGGCATCGGCCTGATCTATAAGTCGTCCTTCGACAAGGCCAACCGCTCCTCGGTCAAGACCGCGCGCGGCATCGGCATCGGCGACGGGCTGGATATCCTGGCTGAGGTGCGCTCCAAGTTCGGCGTGCCGGCCCTGACCGACGTGCATACGGCCGAGCAATGCGCGATTGCAGCCCAGGCAGTCGATGTGCTGCAGATCCCGGCGTTCCTGTGTCGTCAGACCGATCTGCTGCTGGCAGCGGGCGAGACGGGCAAGCCGATCAATGTCAAAAAGGGCCAGTTCCTGGCGCCTTGGGACATGAAGAACGTCGTCGACAAGATCGCCTCCACCGGCAATCCCAACACGATGGTCTGCGAGCGCGGTGCCTCCTTCGGCTACAACACGCTCGTCACCGACATGCGCTCGCTCCCCATCATGGCGGAAACCGGTCAGCCGGTAGTGTTCGACGCGACCCATTCCGTGCAGCAGCCGGGCGGGCAGGGCACCACCTCGGGCGGGCAGCGGCAGTATGTGCCGGTGCTGGCGCGTGGGGCGCTGGCCATCGGTGTCGCCGCCGTCTTCATGGAAACCCACGAGAACCCGGATAAGGCGCCGAGCGACGGTCCGAACATGGTGCCGGTCGATAAACTCGAGGCGCTGCTGGCCGATATGGTCGCTTTCGACCGGCTGGCCAAAGCAAAGCCGATTGCAAGCTACGGCATCCTCTGAACAAATAGCTGCCGCATAAAACAACCCCTCAGCAGATAAGGGATAGGACATGTCCGCCATTACCGACATCCGCGCGCGCCAGATCATGGACAGCCGTGGCAATCCGACCATCGAAGTCGATGTCATGCTGGAAACCGGCGCCGTGGGCCGTGCTGCTGTTCCGTCGGGCGCCTCCACCGGCGCGCATGAAGCTGTCGAACTGCGTGACGGCGATAAGTCGAAGTTCCTGGGCAAGGGCGTGCTGCGCGCCGTTGAAGCCGTCAATGGCGAGATTTTCGACGCCCTGGTCGGCATGGATGCCGAAGAACAGATCCACGTCGACCGCACCCTGATCGGCCTCGATGGGACCGAGAACAAGGCGCGGCTTGGCGCCAATGCGATCCTGGGTGTGAGCCTCGCGACGGCCCGTGCGGCCGCCGAAGACAATGGCCTGCCGCTCTATCGTTATGTCGGTGGTGTCTTCGCCCACACCCTGCCGGTTCCGATGATGAACGTCATCAACGGCGGTGCCCATGCCGATAACCCGCTCGACTTCCAGGAATTCATGATCCTGCCGGTCGGCGCGGAAAGCCTGTCGGAAGCCGTCCGTGTCGGCGCCGAAGTCTTCCATGCGCTCAAGAAGCAGCTGAAAGACAAGGGCCTCGCCACCAACGTCGGCGACGAAGGCGGTTTTGCCCCCGATATCGCCAATGCCGATGCCGCCTTAAGCTTCATCATGAAGGCCATCGAAGCCGCCGGTTACAAGCCGGGCGAAGACGTGGCCCTGGGTCTCGACGTTGCCTCGTCGGAATTCTTCAAGGACGGCAAGTACAACCTGCACGGCGAAGGCAAGCTGCTGGATGCCGGTGGCATGGTTGCCTATTACCAGGACCTCTGCGCCCGCTATCCGATCATCTCGATCGAAGACGGCATGGCCGAGGACGATTGGGCAGGCTGGAAGGCCCTGACCGACGCTCTGGGCGGCAAGGTGCAGCTGGTCGGCGACGATCTGTTCGTCACCAATGCCAAGCGCCTCAAGGACGGTATCAAGCAGGGCGTCGGCAATTCGGTGCTGGTGAAGGTCAATCAGATCGGCACCCTGACCGAGACCCTGGAAACCGTTCAGATGGCCCATCGCGCCGGTTACACCGCCGTGATGTCGCATCGCTCGGGCGAAACCGAAGACAGCACCATCGCCGATCTCGCGGTTGCCACCAACTGCGGTCAGATCAAGACCGGCTCGCTCTCGCGCTCGGACCGCATGGCCAAGTACAACCAGCTGATCCGTATCGAAGAGCAGTTGGACGACGTGGCCTACTATCCGGGCCTGTCGGCATTCAAGGGTCGCTAATCGGTCCTGCCTACGACGTTGGAAAGGCCCGGCATTGCCGGGCCTTTTTCTATTGAAAATCGGCACATATGAACGCAATCATTATTGACCGGTCAGGCATTTTATTGTCGCGAGGAAGCTCGTTCGGTCATGGATCTGCAGAACAAGATGTTTCGTCTGTGGGATTTTCATGTTTCCCACTCAAAGTTACTGCTGCGGTGCTCGGAAGGCGATGGCCGTAACATCGACATGATGTTTTTTGGCGTGCATTACATGTCCTTGCCGAACTTCATTCACGGGCTGGCCCTCGACGAACCGACGACCGACGATATGGACCGGGTCCGGGCCGTGGTGGGAGATCGCGTGAAAAATAGTCGTCTCTATGTGCTCTGCTCCAAGGGGATCAGGCACCTGATATTGGCGGACGATTGCATCATCGAAGAAAACGACTTCGGACCAATGGAAACCAACTTCCGTCCCCTCCAGCGCGCTTTGGGGGCCTGAGCCTGAAGCGCAAGCTTCTGAGGGGCAGCTCTTTCCTGTATGCTGCCTGCAGTTGAAAGAATGTTGGCATTTCTTGGCGATGGATGATCATGTGGTTGGCTAGAACGGCGGCTCTCGGTTTGTGCTGGTTTGCCTTGAGCGCAGGCGACGCAAGGCAGTGCGACCTCGATTACATCGGCACCATGACCATGGATTCGGATGGCTCCATCCATGCGCTGCTGAATATCTGCGATCCGCAGGCGGGCGCGGTCGGGCATCGCTATCTCTCGTTCTGGAAAGGCGAGGCTGACTACGCTTCGCTGCTTGCGCGGGTTGGCGGCATGCGGCCGGGTGACTCCAAACCGATCCCTGCGTCCAAGGAAAAGCCGACCCTGTAACGTCTGGGATTTATCTCGGGAAGGGTACAGATGTTGCGTCAAAACCTTCTGCTTGCGGCATTTGGTGCCGCTGTCCTCGCGTCCACAGCCTTTGCCCAGGGCCATAAGCCCAAATGCGGCGAGGAAACCATCGGATCGGTCTGGATGGATAGCGACCGGGTGCTCCACGCCATGATGACCGCCTGTTCGCCTGACGGCACCGCTATTGGCGATACCGCAGTCGACTACAAGAAGGGCGATCCCGGTTACGACGACCTGCTGCAGAAGGTGGGCGGCTTGACACCGGGGCAATCCAAGACGATACCGGCGAAGAAGTCCTGAGAGACTCGCGCCGGGTTCCCAAAGGGGGAGGGAATCCATGAGCTATACGATCAGACCCGCGCGGGTTGATGACGCCGGTGGGATAGCCGCCGTGCATGTCGCGTCCTGGCAGGAAAGCTATCGTGGCCTTATCCCTGATGACGTCTTGGCCCAACAATCGGTCGAGGCCCGGGAAATCTTCTGGCGTGGTCATCTGGAGCAGCCCTCAAGGGGCGGCTGGGTGCTGGAGACGGACGGCGCGGTGACGGGCTTTGGAGACTGCGGCCCTAATCACGATCCGATGCTCGAAAGCGATGGCGAGATCAACAGCCTCTATCTGCTGCAGTCGGCGCAGGGGCAGGGCGCGGGGCGGGGCCTTATGGAGGTGATGCTCCGGGCCCTGGCAACCGGCGGCTACGCCACGGCGGGGCTGTGGGTCGCCAAGGGAAACACCGGCGCCTGTGGGTTCTATGAGCATCTGGGCGGCAAGCTGGTGGGCGAGCGCGTGCAGGACCGGCGGACGTTCAAGCTGCCGGTGGTCGCCTATCGCTGGGCGCTTTAGGGGCGCAGTGAGCGACGCGAGGGGAGGGGACGTCCCGCCGACGAGTCGGAAATGAGTCCAATTCCAGAACGAATTGAGTCCATTGAGGAATCGGCGAAAAAATCTTCGTCGGTCACAGGTATGACGCTGGACAGGAAGAATCTGCGTCAGTTAAGGTCCAACATTAAGAAGAGGCAAGAATCTAAAGCGAATCAGGACTCTAACGAAATATGGCCCTGGCATATATCCTTCGGCGGAAAGCGCGTGCGGTTCTGACACCGTTGGTGGGCCTATTATTCGTCGTCTATTTCGCTTACCACGCCCTGCATGGCGACCGTGGTCTGCTTGCCTATATCCGGCTGCAGCAGGAAATCAAAAAGGCAGAGATCACCCGCGATCTCGTGCATGCCGAGCGCCTTGTGCTGGAAAAGCGCGTCGCGTTGCTCCGTCCCAACTCCGTCGATCCTGACATGCTTGATGAGCGTGCGCGCGTCATGCTGAACATGGGTCACAAGGACGAGGTGGTTATTTTGTTGCAACGCCCCCAAGCCAGTCTGGCAGCAACGGCAACGCCTTAGCGCATTAATCTTTCGCAAGCGCGAAATGACCTCGTTACCTGGATTTATGGTAACGAATGATTTCTTCTGAAATTACAATTGCTTGGCAACATCGTGTCGGTTCTTCGGCACGCTTGCTAATACCCCCGACTTGAGGCTAGACAGAACGGAATGCGAGGCCATCTATAGGCCTCGATCCGAAGTCCAGACTTGGCCGAGGGGGCTGCCGCATCTGTGCGGTCTTCCGGCCCCTATGACGTAAACCCTTTGTCCTTGAGGGAACCGCTGGAATGACAACCGCCAAAAAACCCGCCGCCCGTACCGGCAGCAATCTTCCCAAGCCCACGCCCGAAGAGGTGGTGGGGTATTATAAGGACATGCTGCTGATCCGCCGCTTCGAAGAGAAGGCCGGGCAGCTTTACGGCATGGGCCTGATCGGCGGCTTCTGCCATCTCTACATCGGCCAGGAAGCCGTGGTGGTGGGCATGCAGTCCGCTCTGGTCGATGGCGACTCGGTGCTGACCTCCTACCGCGATCACGGCCACATGCTGGCCTGCGGCATGGACTCGCGCGGCGTGATGGCCGAGCTGACCGGGCGTAGCGGGGGCTATTCCCGCGGCAAGGGCGGCTCGATGCACATGTTCTCGAAGGAAAAGAACTTCTACGGCGGTCACGGCATCGTGGCGGCCCAGGTTCCCATCGGGACCGGCATCGCCTTCAACTACAAGTATCGCGGCGAAAACAATGTCTGCCTGACCTATCTGGGCGACGGCGCGGTCAACCAGGGCCAGGTTTACGAGAGCTTCAATATGGCGGCTCTCTGGAAGCTGCCGGTGGTCTACATCATCGAGAACAACAAGTACGCCATGGGCACCTCGATCGAGCGTGCGTCGTCGGGTACCGAATTCTACAAGCGCGGTCAGGCCTATGGCATTCCGGGCGAATCGGTCGACGGGATGGATGTGCTGGCGGTGAAGGTCGCGGCGGAAAAGGCCGTGGCGCACTGCAAGGCGGGCAAGGGCCCCTATATCCTCGAAATGCAGACCTACCGTTATCGCGGCCACTCCATGTCCGATCCGGCCAAGTACCGGACCAAGGAAGAAGTGACCAAGATGCGCGAGCAGCATGATCCCATCGATAACCTGCGCGCTCTTATTCTGAAGAACGGCTATGCCGACGAAAACGCCCTGAAGTCCATCGACAAGGATGTGAAAGACATCGTGTCCGATGCGGCGGAATTCGCGCAAGCCAGCCCCGAGCCGGATGTATCCGAGCTCTACACCGACGTTCTGATCGAGGCCTGATCCATGCCGATCCAGATTCTCATGCCCGCCCTCTCGCCCACCATGACCGAGGGGACTCTTTCGCGCTGGACCAAGAAGGAAGGCGACAAGGTTAAGGCCGGTGACGTGATCGCCGAAATCGAAACCGACAAGGCGACGATGGAAGTCGAAGCCGTCGATGAGGGCACTATCGGCAAGATCCTGATCGCCGAAGGCACTGAAAACGTCGCGGTCAACACCCCTATTGCCGTGCTTCTGGAAGAGGGCGAAGATGCCTCTGCAGCGTCCGCTGCCCCGGCTGCCAAGCCCGCTCCGGCTCCCGCTGCTGCGCCTGCCGCAGGCGAGGCACCGGCTCCGGTTGCAGCTCCCGCTGTCGTGACCAAGCCTGCCGAACCCGACTGGACCGGCCCGACCAAGACCCTGACCATCCGCGAAGCCCTTCGCGATGGCATGGCCGAAGAAATGCGTCGTGACCCGAACGTCTTCCTGATGGGCGAGGAAGTCGCCGAATATCAGGGCGCCTATAAGGTTTCGCAGAATCTGCTGCAGGAATTCGGCCCGAACCGCGTGGTCGATACCCCCATCACCGAGCATGGTTTTGCCGGTCTGGCCGTCGGTGCCGCCTTCAAGGGTCTGCGTCCGATTGTCGAGTTCATGACCTTCAACTTCGCGATGCAGGCCATCGACCACATCATCAATTCGGCCGCCAAGACGCTCTATATGTCCGGCGGTCAGATGGGGTGCCCGATCGTGTTCCGCGGCCCGAACGGTGCCGCTTCCCGCGTCGCCGCCCAGCATTCGCAGTGCTATGCCTCCTGGTATGCCCACTGCCCGGGCCTCAAGGTCATCGCGCCCTATAGCGCTGCCGATGCCAAGGGCCTGCTGAAGGCTGCGATCCGCGATCCGAACCCGATCATCTTCCTGGAACACGAACTGCTCTACGGTTCGTCCTTCGAAGTGCCGGATACCGACGATTTTGTCCTGCCCATCGGCAAGGCCAAGGTCGTGCGTCCGGGTAAGGATGTCACCATCACCGCTTTCTCGATGACCGTTCGCCATGCGCTGAACGCCGCCGAGGAACTGGCGAAGATCGGCATCGATGCCGAAGTCATCGATCTGCGCACCATCCGTCCGCTCGATATCGACACCATCCTCGCCTCGGTTGCCAAGACGAACCGTCTGGTCACCACCGAAGAAGGCTGGGGCTTCTCGGGTATCGGTTCGGAAATCTCGGCCCTCGTCATGGAACGCGGCTTCGACTCGCTCGATGCGCCGGTTGTGCGTGTCCATGCCGAAGACGTTCCGCTGCCCTATGCCGCGAACCTCGAAAAGCTGGCGCTGCCGCAGGCTGAGCACATCATCAAGGCGGCCAAGTCCGTCTGCTATCGCTAACCGGACCGGAAGAGGAGGCACCCATGCCCATCAATATCCTCATGCCGGCACTCTCGCCGACCATGACCGAAGGCACCCTGGCCAACTGGCTGAAAAAAGAGGGCGACAAGGTCAAGGCGGGCGACGTGATCGCCGAGATCGAAACCGACAAGGCGACGATGGAAGTCGAAGCCGTCGATGAAGGCACCATCGGCAAGCTGGTCGTTGCGGCCGGTACCGAAGGGGTCAAGGTCAACGAAGTGATCGCCGTTCTGCTGGAAGAAGGCGAAGACGCCTCTTCCATCGGTTCTGCCAAGCCTGCGGCTGCTCCTGCACCCGCAGCGGCTTCGGCAGCCGCAGCACCTGCTGCCGCTCCGGTTGCTGCCGCTGCCCCGGCGGCCAAGTCGGCTGCTCCGGTCGGCAACCGCGTCCTTGCCAGCCCGCTGGCCAAGCGTATCGCCGGTCAGAACAATGTCGCTCTCGATGGCCTCAAAGGTTCCGGCCCGAACGGTCGCATCGTGAAGGCCGACGTCGAAGCCGCTATCGCTGGCGGTGGTGCGAAGGCTCCGGCCGCTGCTGCCGCTCCGCAGGCTGCTGCGACTGCCGCTGCCCCGGCTCCGGCGGCTGCTCCGGCTCCCAAGGCCGCTGCTGCGCCGTCTCTGGTCGGTCTGCCGGAATACGAGCTCATTCCGCACACCGGCATGCGCAAGACCATCGCGCGTCGCCTGACCGAAGCCAAGTCGACCATTCCGCACTTCTATCTGACCGTGGATATCGAACTGGACGCGCTGCTCGCGCTGCGTACCCAGCTGAATGCCAAGGGCGAGAAGGACGGCGTGAAGCTGTCGGTCAACGACATGATCATCAAGGCCTCGGCCATGGCGCTGAAGAAGGTGCCGGACGCCAATGCGGCCTGGACCGATGAAGGCGTGCTGAAGTTCAAGGGCGTCGATATCTCGGTCGCCGTGTCGATCCCCGGCGGTCTCATCACCCCGATTGTGCGCGATGCGGACAAGAAGGGCATGGGGACCATCTCCGCCGAGGTGAAGGATCTGGCAGCCCGTGCCAAGGCCGGGAAGCTGAAGCCCGAAGAATTCCAGGGCGGCACCTTCTCGATCTCCAACCTCGGCATGTTCGGCGTGAAGGATTTTGCGGCGATCATCAACCCGCCGCAGAGCTGCATCCTGGCCATTGGTGCTGGCGAGCCGCGTCCGGTCGTGAAGGATGGCGCGATTGCCGTCCGCACCGTGATGAGCTGCACGCTGTCGGTCGATCACCGCGTCGTCGACGGCGCGCTGGGCGCCCAGTGGCTGCAAGCCTTCAAGGGTCTGATCGAAGATCCGCTGTCGATGCTGCTCTAGTCTGGAGGACATGACATGAGCGAGACCAATTTCGATCTGGTTGTCATCGGTGGCGGTCCTGGCGGCTATGTTGCCGCCATCCGTGCCTCGCAGCTTGGCCTCAAGACCGCCGTGGTCGAGGCCAATCACATGGGCGGCATCTGCCTCAACTGGGGCTGTATCCCGACCAAAGCGCTGCTGCGCTCGGCCGAAGTCTTCACCCAAATGCAGCATGCCTCGGCCTATGGCCTGAGCGTGCAGGGCGCCAGCTTCGATCTGGAGAAGATCGTGGCACGCTCGCGCAAGGTGGCGGGTCAGCTGTCGGGCGGCGTCAAGTCGCTGATGAAGAAGCACAAGATCCAGGTCTTCGATGCTTTTGGTAAGCTGAACGGCGTTGGCGCTGGCGGCGTCCGCAAGGTGGCCCTGTCCAAGGATGGCGCTGCGACCGGCGAGATCACCGGCAAGAACGTCATCCTGGCGACCGGCGCCCGCGCTCGCGTTTTCCCGGGTCTGGAGCCGGACGGCAATTTGGTCGTGACCTATAAGGACGCGATGGTGCCGAAGACCATGCCCAAGCGTCTGCTGGTCATCGGTTCGGGTGCCATCGGTATCGAGTTCGCGAGCTTCTATCGCCAGCTTGGCGCCGAAGTGACCGTGGCCGAGGTGATGGACCGCGTGCTTCCGGTGGAAGACGAGGAAATCAGCGCTTTTGCCAAGAAGGCTTTTGAAAAGCAGGGCATGAAGCTGCTGATCAAGGCCCAGGTGAAGGCCTTGAAGAAGGGTGCCAATAGCGTCACGGCGACCATCGACGTCGACGGCAAGCCCCAGGATCTGGAAATCGACCGCGTGATCGTCGCGGTCGGTATTGTCGGTAATGTCGAGAATATCGGCATCGAAGGCACCAAGATCCAGGTCGACCGCACCCACGTCGTGATCAACGAACGCTGCGAAACCGGCGAGCCGAACGTCTATGCTATCGGCGATATCGCGGGCGCTCCCTGGCTGGCCCATAAGGCCATGCACGAAGGCGTCATGTGCGTCGAAGGCATCGCCGGCAAGCATATCCACGCCATCGATGTGACCAAGATCCCGGGTTGCACCTATTGCACCCCGCAGGTTGCCTCCGTCGGTCTGACCGAAGCCAAGGCCAAAGCTGCGGGTTATGAGGTCAAGGTCGGCCGCTTCCCCTTTATCGGCAACGGCAAGGCGATCGCCCTGGGCGAGCCGGAAGGCCTGGTCAAGACCGTGTTCGACGCCAAGACCGGCGAGCTGCTAGGCGCCCATATGATCGGTGCGGAAGTGACCGAGCTGATCCAGGGTTATGGCATCGGTCGGACGTTGGAAGCGACCGAAGCCGATCTGATGCACACCGTGTTCCCGCATCCGACCCTGTCGGAAATGATGCATGAATCGGTGCTGGACGCTTACGGACAGGCCTTGCACTTCTAGGTTCAAGGTCGCAATTATATTGCTTAACTCATGCCCGGTCTTCGGATCGGGCATGAGCTTTAAAAGGCGGTCCCCTCTATGATCGTCTTCTTGAGTTTTACGCCGCGAAGGTGACCCTTCATGACCACCCCGCCGACCCCGGCCGCTCTGCGCCACCCCGAAAAGGCCAATCGCCCGGATAATCCCATTCCGCGCAAGCCCGAATGGATCCGCGTGAAAGCTCCGGTTTCGGCCGAGTATCATGAAACCCGCAACATGATGCGAGAACTGAAGCTCAATACCGTGTGCGAAGAGGCCGCTTGCCCGAATATCGGCGAATGCTGGGCCAAGAAGCATGCGACGGTCATGATCCTGGGCAGCGTCTGCACGCGCGCCTGCTCTTTCTGCAATATCGCGACCGGCCGTCCCGACAAGCTCGACCCGCATGAGCCCGAGCATGTTGCCGAAGCCGTCGGCCGCATGATGCTGGAACATGTGGTCATCACCTCGGTCGACCGCGACGATCTGGAAGACGGCGGCGCTGCGCATTTCGCCAAGGTCATCAAGGCGATCCGCAAGTCCTCGCCCCATACGACCATCGAAGTCCTGACCCCTGATTTCCTGAAGAAGCCGGGTGCGGTTGAAATCGTCGTCGAAGCTCGTCCGGACGTCTTCAACCATAATCTCGAGACCGTGCCGCGCCTCTATGCCTCGATCCGGCCAGGCGCACGCTATTTCCATTCCTTGAAAATCCTCAATGAGGTCAAGGAAATGGACCCGTCGATCTTCACCAAGTCCGGCATCATGGTCGGCCTGGGCGAGCAGCGCGAAGAAGTGCTGCAGGTGATGGATGATTTGCGCGCTGCGGACGTCGATTTCATCACCATCGGCCAGTATCTGCAGCCGACGCCCAAACACGCCGCGCTCGATCGCTTCTGGACGCCGGACGAGTTCGCCAGCCTCAAGACCCAGGCTTTTGGCAAGGGTTTCCTACAGGTGGCTTCATCGGCGCTGACGCGCTCCTCCTATCATGCCGGGGACGACTTCCGCCGCATGCGTGAAGCCCGCGAGGCGAAGCTGGCCGCTTCCGCCGCTGCCGAGTAACCGCGACTTATGCCAACCCATGCCGAGCGGCGTGTGCTGCCGCACACGCCCCAGCAGCTTTATGATCTCGTAGCCGACGTCGAGAAATACCCGGAATTCCTGCCCTGGTGCGTCGCGGCCCGTATCAAGCTGCGGGAAGAGCGCCGCCTGCTGGCCGATCTCGTCATCGGCTATAAGCTGGTGCGCGAGCGTTTCACCTCCGAAGTGAAGCTCTCGCCCGAGGCGCTGCGCATCGATGTCGCCTATACCGAAGGTCCGTTCAAGTACCTCAACAACCACTGGATATTCAATCCGGTGGAGGGCGGCACGGAGATCGACTTCTATGTCGATTTCGAATTCAACAACAAGCTGCTGCAGAAGATCATCGAGGTCTTTTTCAATGAGGCGGTGAAACGCATGGTCGGCGCCTTCGAGACGCGGGCGATGCAGCTGTATGGGGCGAAGTAGCTTCAAACCTGTCGTTTAGTCGTCATCCCGGTGCTCGACACCGGGATCTCCTCCGGGAGCTTGTCCACCGGAGACTGAGGCAAGGTTGAAATTCACCCGGAGGGGATCCCGGGATCAAGTCCCGGGATGACGCCGATTTGATGAACCGTAGCCCCTAAAACGGAACCTCCACCTCTGCCGGGAATTAAAGTCGTAACGCTTTAATCTCTCAGGCGAGGTGCATCATGCCTCTCTATCAGATCATTCTGCTGGCGATTGCGGCGCTGGCCGTTGTCGCCGCCATCGCGAATATCGCGGAGAACCGCAATGCGCGCTCGCCAGGGCGCGGGGTGCTGTTCCAGATCCTGTTCCTGCCGGTAATGATCCTGGCGTTTGGTGCGATCTTCAGCGAGATCGTCGGCTGGGGCATCCTGTTCTGGAAGCTGATCGGTTATGCCGAAACCAGCGTCTGGAACACGCTGAATGCAGGCGATGCGCTGTTCTGGGCGGGCCTCGATATCAATACCGTCTGGCCTTGGTCGTCGCGCGGCGCAGCCTATCTCGCCACCATGGATGCGGCGGCTTTCTTCACGGTCATCCTGCCGTTCTCGCTGCTGATCCTGATGGTGATCTTTGTGGTGCTGTTCGGCTTCATCGCGGGCTTCTTCGACGAGGAGGTGCCGGACGGCGAGTACGAGTACATCCTGGTCCGCCGTCGCCGGGCGCTGCCGGAGCGTATCCGGGCTTACCGTGCGGAGTTCCGGTCGAACTTCTATCGTCCGCGCGGCGTGCGCACATACGGCATCGACAGATAGGCTGTTGTTTTGGTCCCTCGCCGGGCGAGCGCCTCCGCGCTCTTGGCCGCAGCCGTAATGGCTGCTTCCCCTAGCTGCGTGCTCAATCGCGCGCGGCTAGGGGGGGATGGAACCTTTGCCCATGTCGTGAATTGTCTCGGTAAGGCTTCACCTTCCAAGGGCATTCCGACATGGGCAATATTCCGCTGTATCAGCTCATCGTGCTTGCCAGCGCGGCGCTGAGCATCGTCGTCGCGATCTCCGATTTCTCCGACCGTCCTGCCCGTCGCCGTCGCGGCATACCGGCGGGCATCCTGTTTCTGCCTGCGGTCTTCCTGGCCGTTTTTGCGGTGGTGAGCGAGGTCGCCGGTTGGGCGTTGCTCGTGTGGCGGCTGGCGGATTTCAGCTGGGAACCCTTGAGCACCGAAACAGTGCTCGCCTGGGTGGATTTCTATCCCCGCGAGATATTCCCGAACGACTGGAGCTGGGCAGGTCAGCTAGCAACTCAGCTGGCGGCGAGCGATGCCTGCGTCTTCTTCACGGTCATCCTGCCGTTCTCGGCCCTGGTGCCGATGGTGGCCTATATGGTCGTCGTCGGGCTCATCGCCAATCTGGCTCGGGAAGAGGGGCCACGCCGCCTCCTGGTCTCCGACAGCCCGGCACTGGTCCGCGTGCGCACCAGCAACCGACTGCGGCGGGGTTAGTTAGTCGGAGAGGTGGCGGTGAATATCCATGCTCTGATGCAGGATACGCAGAATGCCGACTGACACCTCGTTGACCCGGTAGAAGATGACGTGAGATCCTACGGTAAAACTCCGCAGATAAGGGGCGATATCGTCGCGTAGTGGACCCATGTCGGGAGTTTTTCTTAAGTCCTGAAATCGTTCGAAAAACTGTCGTTTATAGTCTTGAGCCCGCTTTTCGCCCCAGGTTTGGCGACCAAAATTTATAATCGCAATCAAATCAGCTTTGGCAGCGCCGGAGATATCCAGGGATCTCATATCTGATCGAAGAAGGCTTTCAGGTCTTTGTCGGTTTCTATGCGGGTGAAACTGCCGGTCGCCACATCCCGCTCGCCAATAGAAATGGCTTCCCGCAGACGCTCCAGCTTCAGCTGATAGAGTTCGTCCTGTGTCGCCATCAGACGCAAGGCATCGCGGATAACCTCGCTCGCGTTATTGTAGAGGCCAGACTCGACCTTCTCGCGAACCATCTCTTCCAGCTTCGGCGTCAATGAGACATGCATCACAGGACCCTCCTGGAAAGGATAGTACAATCTTTGTCAAAGATTGTCAGCGAGCTGAGCTTTAATTGACGATAAAAACAATCTAGGGTCGTATGGTGCTTATATCCCGCGCCTTAGTGTTTTTGCTGCTTTTGCCCTCCTTCGCTGCTCTTGCCCAAGGAGTGATGGCAATTTATTCGGAAAACTGCTTGGCGTCTGAAGATAGACGATCTGTCTTTGAGCTAACCGGTGGGGCGGGAAAGCGTATTCTGGCTCAATATGAGGCAGGAGAGCTGCAAGCGGGCTATACGGAGTTCTTCCTGGAGGAACAGCCCGATGGCCGCTTCTGCGGCGAGGTCTTTTGGCAGGGCTGTTATTCTGTGAAGATTGAACCCGGCTATATCCGCATTATGGGCGCCGATCAGGATAGCAAGGATGTCGAGATAGTGGCCTCGCGCTGCCCCGACTAAGCCGCCCCGTCCTTCAGCAGCCGCAGCGCCGTCAGCGCGGCCTGTTGTCGAACCTCGCTTCGGTCGCCAGGGAAAACATGCCGCTCCACCAGTGTGGGGCGGTTTTTTCTGGCGCAGCCGAAATGGACGAGTCCGACGGGTTTGGTCTCAGATCCGCCGCCCGGACCGGCGATGCCGGTGATTGACACGGCGAGGTCCACGGGTGCTACCTTCAATGCGCCTTCGGCCATCGCGCGGGCGACCTGTTCGGATACCGCGCCATGCTGGGCGATCAGGGCGGCCGGAACGCCGACGAGGTCGGTCTTGGCTTCGTTGGAGTAGGTGACGAAACCGCGCTCGACCACCGCACTCGATCCGGCGATGTCGGTCAGGGCGGCGGCCACCATGCCGCCGGTGCAGCTTTCGACGGTGGCCAGCATCAGGCCGGAGGCTTTAGCAGCCTCCAGCACCTCGACAGCCAGGGCGCCTAGAGGATCCATTTGAAAACGGCCCAGAGCGCGATCATGCAATAGAGGCCGGAGATCATGTCGTCGAGCATGATGCCGATGCCGCCGGGCAGATCGCGGTCGGCCCAATTGGCGGGCCAGGGCTTCAGGATGTCGGCGACGCGGAAGACCAGAAAGCCGATCAGATAGGCCAGCGGTTCCAGCGGCAGGAGCGCGAGGGTCAGCCACATGCCCGCCACCTCGTCGATCACGACCGGCGAGGGGTCTTTTTTGCCAAGCTTGCGGGCAAAGCTGCCGCTCGACCACAGGCCCACCAGGAAGATGAGGATGGAGGCGGGGATGAGGGCGAGCGGGCTGATGTAGTAGGCGATGGCGACCGCGAAGGGCAAAGCCGCCAGCGAGCCCCAGGTTCCCGACGCAAAGGCGATGAGCCCGCTGCCGAACCAGGTGGACAGCAGTACGTCGAGTTGCAGCAGCGAAACCCCGGCGGGCAGACGATGGAACATGGCGGCGGACCCTTTTTTGTTTTTGCTTCAGGCAGGCAGGCGAACGGTGGCAACGGCCTGGGAGGCAATGCCTTCCTGCCGCCCGGTAAAGCCCAGACGCTCGGTCGTTGTAGCCTTGACCGAGATACGCGCGAGCGGCATCCCCAGGATATCCGCGATCCGCTGACGCATCGCGTCGCGGTGCGGGCCGACCTTGGGCGCCTCGCAGATAAGAGTAACGTCGCAATGCAGGATTTGGCCACCTTGAGCGGTGACTAAATCTGCGGCATGGCGCAGAAACTGCGCGGAATCGGCCCCCCGCCAGCGCGGATCGGAGGGCGGGAAGTGGGCACCGATATCGCCATTGGCAATCGTCCCCAGCAGCGCATCGGTCAGGGCATGCAGGCCGACATCGGCATCCGAATGGCCCGCCAGCCCTTTGGAATGCGGGATTTCGAGACCGCAGAGGGTGACGAAGTCCCCTTCTGCAAAGGCATGGACGTCGAAACCGGACCCGGTGACGGTGATGGTCTCCGGTCCGGCGAGCAGCCGTTCAGCCATGGCGAGGTCTCCGGCAGTGGTGATCTTCAGGGCGCGCTCGTCCCCTGGCGTCAGGGCGACGGTCAATCCCGCCGCTTCGGCGACAGCGGTATCGTCGGTCAGGCTTTGGCCGGCAACGGCGCGGTGGGCGGCCAGTATCTCGGGAAAGCGGAAGCCCTGGGGTGTCTGAGCGCGATGCAGCCCGGCGCGCTCCACGGTGCCTTCGGAAACAGGACCGCTGCCGCGCTTCAGAGTATCGACCACGGGCAGTACGGGCAGGGCGCCGGGATGCTGGGCGAGGGCGTCGACCACGCCATCGATCATCCCGGCCGTCACGAGCGGCCGCGCGGCGTCATGGATCAGCACACGGGCAGGGGCCAAGGCGCTTGCCGCTTCCAATCCTGCCAGGACCGACGCCTGCCTGTCGGCACCGCCGGTGACCGTGGCTGCAATCTCAAGGCCGGTCAGAGCCGCTGCTGCGAGGGCTTCGTCGCCCGCCCGGATGACGACAATCACGCCGTCCACCTTCGGATGTTCCAGAAAGGCGAGCGCGCTGCGCCGGATCACCGGTACGCCTGCGAGGGACAGATATTGCTTCGGGACATCGCCGCCAAACCGGCTGCCGCCCCCGCCCGCAACCAGCACGGCGATGGTCGTCGAAGAAGTCTTGCTCATGGCCCGGACGCTAGCACAGGCGATGCGGCGGATTGAAGGGGGCGCAGAGGATTCTTGGGGTTTGGGCAATTGCAGAAGCTCCAGGGCCTTGCTATCTAAGGGAGGGGTTTTGCTGAAGAAGGCCGCCCATGGATCTTCCTGAACCGGATATCGATGCCGAGGATGTGGTGCGCGGCCTATTTTGGTTCGTGCCGTCCTTTAGGCTTTGGTTCGTTCTTGCCTTTCTGGTGCTGCTGCTTCTGGGGGCTTCGGGGATGAAGGACGACTGGCTGCTTTACACCGTCTCTGCCGTTGCGCCGTTTGGCATTGTCGGCGGCTGGCGCTATCTGCAGCCGCGGATGCCGGACTGGGAGCTAACTCTGCCCAGGAGCGTGGCCCGACCTATGGAGATTCTGGGCCAGATTCTGAAGTATGTGGGTCTCTGGCTTTGTGGCACCGTCCTCGCAGGAAGCTTGCTCGGATCGTTCGGCTTTACCGAACCGGCCTCCCTTGTCATCGCGATCTCCATGGCGATGTCGGCTATTTTACTGACTGTTCTTGTGGGGTTACAGCGCTGGAATAGGGCTGAGCCGTGAACTGGCGGACCCTAATCAGGGTCTCAAGCCGCCTGAATTTCCCGCGTCATCTTCAGGTCCTGGATCGGCGGCAGGCCGAACATCCGGCGATATTCCCGGCTGAACTGCGGCACGCTTTCATAACCGACCGCAAACGCGGCGCTGCTCGCCGTCATGCCTTCGGCCGCCATCAGCCGGCGAGCCTCAATCAGGCGCAGTTGCTTCTGGAACTGGAGCGGCGAGAGCGAGGTTTCGGCGCGGAAATGCTGGTGGAAGGACGACAGGCCCATCCCAGCCTGTGCTGCCAAGCGTTCGACCGGCAAAGTCTGGGCAAAGTCCGAGCGCAGAAGGGCGATGGCCCGCGCGATCCGTTGCGCCTGTCCGCCCGACCAGCCCAACCGCCGGATCGCCGCGCCATGGCGCCCGCACAGCAGCCAATAATGCAGCTCGCGCACCAATTGGGCATGCAGCACGGGCAGGGAGGCGGGGCGATCCAGCAGGCGCATCAGACGCAGGGCAGCATCCGAGACTTCGCTATCGGTCGGCTCCCATCGCACGGCCATGCCTTCGGAAACAGGCAACTCGCCCATCTCGGTCGTCAGGTTGGCAATTACCTTGGCTTCGAGATCGAGCACCAGCGACAGATAGGGCGTATCGGTGCTGGCACGGGTGATCTGGCTGACGGTGGGCACATCGGCCGTGATCAGTAGAGAATCGCCCGCTTCGAAGGTGACAGTTTCGGCGCCCATGGTGACCTGCTTCTGCCCCTGGAGCACCAGGCAGACCAGCGGGCGCGATATCGCATGCACAAGGCCGCTGGGGACGGTCGAGCGGATCGTGGTCAAGCCGGTGATGGGCGTTTGAGCAAAGCCGGTATGATCGGCATTCGCGTCCACATAGCGCCGAACGGCTTTCAGCAGGGTCTCTGTCATGGGGCAATCCTAACCAGCTTTCCGGTGAGAAGAAAGGCGGATTGGAGGATTAGGCAAAGACTCTCGACCTTCAGGTAACGACGTTGGGCTGTTCCAGGTCTTATTAAAAGGCTCCTCACACCCAAGGAGCTTCGTCATGTCCAAGATCGCTATCGTTACCGGTGCCAGCCGTGGCCTCGGCCGCAACACCGCACTCAGCATTGCCCGCCGGGGCGGGGACGTCATCGTGACCTACCAGAAGAACAGTGCCGATGCCGAAAACGTGGTCAAGGAGATCCGCGCTCTGTTCGGCCGCAAGGCGGTGGCGTTGCGGTTGGATACCGGCGCCATTGCGGGCTTTGCCGATTTTGTCAGCCGCTTGCGCGCTGCCTTACGGGAAACCTGGGGGCGCGAGAGCTTTGATCATCTCGTCAACAACGCAGGTCATGGGGATTATGCCCTGATCCAGGATATGACCGAGGCGCAGTTCGACGGGCTGGTGAACGTCCATTTCAAGGGCGTCTTCTTCCTGACCCAAGCACTATTCCCGCTGATCGAGGACGGCGGGCGGATCGTCAATCTGTCGTCTGGCCTGACGCGGGTCTCCTTCCCCGGCTATGGCGCCTATGCCGCCGTGAAGGGCGCGGTGGAGGTCTTGAGCATCTATATGGCCAAGGAACTGGGCGCGCGGGGGATCGCTGTAAATACTGTAGCGCCGGGCGCGATCGAGACCGACTTCGGTGGCGGCGCGGTGCGCGATAATCCGGAGATCAATAAGATCTTCGCCGATATGACTGCCCTGGGCCGCGCCGGTCTGCCGGACGATATCGGCCCGATGATCGCGAGCCTGCTCAGCGAGGATAACCGCTGGGTCAATGCCCAGCGCATCGAGGTGTCGGGCGGTCAGGGCATCTAAAGAAGAAGGGCGGCTCCAACGAGCCGCCCTTTTCATCCCTGATCGCGCGCGTACAGGTAGCGGCGCAGGTCATGCAGATGCTGGCCCCAGTGATTGCGATACATCAGCCGGAAGTACCAGGCGGCATCATCGAAACCCAGATTTTCAGAGCGCCAGAGGGTTTCTGCCATATCCCCGGCGATGTCGATCAGATCGTCCTGCGCGTCGGCCATGGTGGGCGAGACGTCCGGATCGGTCGTCGGCGCTATCACGGAATAGAGCCCGAAGTCCGGGAACGCATTGGCGACGAGATCAAAATGATCGTCGCCCAACGTCGATGGCGGTTCGAGATCGCCGTCGGCCGGGTGGCTGTCGGGAACATCATGATAGGCAAGGACAAGAGCATCGAGGGTTCGGCACAAGGCCGCCAGACGGGCTTTTTCATCCGCTGGCGGCGCTTGCAGGAGAGCCAGGAAAGCTTTTGCCGCCTCAATCACTCCGCCGCAACCGCCTGGGCGGTTTCCAGCTGATCGGCAAGGGCCAGCCAGGCTTCCTCGGCGGCTTTGATCTGCACGCCCAATTCGCCCTGTTCTTTTGAGAGCGCGATCATCCGCTCCTTCGGGGTATTGGCGGCGGCCATCTCGACTTCGAGCTTGGCTTTCTTGGCGGTCAGCTCGGCCAGCTTCTTTTCGGCCTTGTCCGTCTGATTGCGCAGGGGCTTGAGCTGTTCGCGCAGCGCAGCGGCCTGCTTGCGGCGTTCTGCGTCGTTCTTCTTTTCCTGCTTCTCGGCGCGGGCGGCGGCGCGCTTGTCAGCGTTGGCTTCAGCCGATTTCGACAGGATGTGCTTGCGGTAATCCTCAACGTCGCCGTCAAAGTCGCGCACGGTGCCGTCTTCGACCAGCATCAGCCGGTCGGCGACCATTTCCACCATACCGCGATCATGGGACACCAGGATGACGGCGCCGGTATAGTCGGCCAGCGCTTCGACCAGGGCCTGACGGGCTTCGATATCCAGATGGTTGGTCGGTTCGTCGAGGATCAGCAGATGCGGGGCATCAATGGTGATCAGCGCCAGGGTCAGACGGGCCTTCTCGCCACCCGACAGCTTGCCGACGAGCGTATTGGCCTTTTCCGCACCGAAGCCGAAGGCACCCAGGCGTGCACGCACCAGTTCCGGCTTGGCCTGGGGCAGGGCGCGGGACATGGAGGCGATGGGCGTTTCGTCCAGGCGCAGTTCGTCCACCTGATGCTGGGCGAAATAGCCGACACGCAGCTTGGCAGCGGCGACGCGGTCGCCCTCCATCGTGTCGAGGCGACCGGCGATCAGCTTGGCGAGCGTGGTCTTACCGTTACCGTTGGCACCCAGCAGCGCGACACGGTCATCGGGATCCAGGCGGAAATCGACACCCCGCAGGATCGCGCGACCATCATAGCCGACCGTCGCCTCGTCCAGGCTGACCATCGGGGGCGACAGTTCGTCCGGGTTCGGGAAGCCGAACTTGATGGTCGGATCGCGCTCGACACCGGCAATCGGGGCCAGCTTGGCGATTGCCTTCATGCGGCTCTGGGCCTGACGGGCCTTGGAGGCCTTGGCTTTGAAACGGTCGACGAAGGCCTGCATATGGGCGCGCTGGGCCTGCTGCTTGGCAATCGAGGCTTCGGTCAGGGCGATACGCTCGGCCCGGACCCGCTCGAAGGTGTCGTAGTTGCCGCTATAGACCGTCAGCTTGCGAGCCTGCAGGTGGATGATGCCGGTGCAGACTGCATTCAGGAAGTCGCGGTCATGGCTGATCATGATCAGCGTGCGCGGCCAGCGCTGCAGGAAGTTTTCCAGCCACAGCGCCGCTTCGATATCCAGATGGTTGGTCGGTTCGTCGAGCAGCAGCAGATCGGGTTCGGCAAAGAGCGCAGCCGCCAGGGCCGCACGCATGCGCCAGCCGCCCGAGAAGGCCGACAGCGGCATATTCTGGGCGTTGGCATCGAAACCGAGGCCGTGGAGGATCGTTGCCGCGCGGGCTTCGGCCGCATAGGCGCCGATATCGACGAGGCGCATCTGGATGTCGGCGATCCGCTCGGGATCGGTGACGGTCAGGCTTTCAGCGATCAGGGCCGCGCGCTCGGCATCGCCTGCCAGCACGAGGTCGAGCGGCGTGGTGGCGTCGCCTGCGACTTCCTGGGCGACGGTGCCGATACGGCAGTCGCGGGGCAGGGAGATCTTGCCCTGATCGGCCTCCATCTGGCCCATCAGCAGCTTCAGCAGCGTGGTCTTGCCGGTGCCGTTGCGGCCGATCAGACCAATGCGATGGCCTTCGGATACACGGGCGGAGGCGCCTTCCAAAAGCGCACGCCCCGCAACCCGCAGGGTGATTTCATTGATATCGAGCATATTCTGTCTCTAGCGAATAAGGATCTGGCTGATCTCGCGCATCTGGGTACGGGCGCGCAGCAGATAGAAGCCTTGAGTGGTCAGATGATTGGCGAGGAAGAGACCGTCGGGGTCGCCGTTCATCACCAGGAGCGGATCGAGGATCGCGGATTCATGCAGGCTGTCCAGCATCTGCGCCCAGGCCGAATGGGCCTCGCGCTCGCGGATCACATTCTGAAAATCCATGCCGACTTCGCGCAGGATCAGGTAGTAGGCGTAGAGCCGTCCCTTGATCCCATAGAAGACATTGTCCGCGCGGCTGTCGAACATCATCGTGCGGCCATTCAGGATCTGCTGATCGATGATGGCGGACATGGAGCCGAGATCGTTCGAGATGCGATCCACCAGGGCGATCAGATTATCCGCGCGGCGCTCGAACAGCGCCTGACCGTTCGACAGGCGCAGGTTATAGGCCGTCAGCCTCTGGGCGGCATTGCGGTACTTCTGGTCCGACGCAGTGGTCGGCAGCAGCGAGACCGAGGGCGACCAGACCCAGACGTCCGGGGCCGACTTCAGGTAATCGACGGCGGCCGACAGATCGGGGTCGGTCTGGGACGAGCCGCGCGTACGACCGATCTGATCCATCATCTCGGTCGAAAAACGCCCCAGCGCCAGCATGATGCCGGTCTGGAATTCGGGCGTATTGTCTAGGTAATAGCCCGGCAGGAAGAAGGGGTCGTTCGGCGTCCAGTTGTGCTGGTCCGTTTCGCGCAGGATGAGCGCGGCCGTCATCGCAATCGCGTTCGAGCCATTGGTCGGCGGCGGAGGCGGCGTGAAGGTCGTGTCGTCCTCGATCCGGCTCGACAAAAGCATGCCGACAGGAATGTAGAGCGCAAACAGCAGCAGCACCACGAGCAAGCTGTTGCGCATGGTCGCGCCGGTCAGCGCTGCGAGGAAACGGCGACCCCTGACGGGCTTTTCAAAATCGAATTCGGACATAGCGACCGGTTATAGGGAAAAAGTGGCGATAAAGCGAGTGCAGCTTGTGGTTTTCGCTGCGCTGCACACCCTCTAAATAGGTATAGCTCGCGCCTGGGGCCAGGGTGTCATCCTATCATCGTGGAAATAGGCGAGATGGGAGCTTGATCATGCTGCTCGACCATGGCGGAAAGCGCCCGGTAATCGACTCAACGGCCCGGATCGCACCGACGGCGGTGATCTGCGGGGATGTGACCATCGGCCCGGGAACCTCCATCGGCTTTGGCGCGGTGATAACGGCGGAAAGCGGGTCGGTCTCCATCGGCGCCGACTGCGTGGTGATGGAGAATGCCGTGCTGCGCGGGGTGGTCGGCGCACCCTTGCGGATCGGGAACGGCGTGATGATCGGGCCGCATGCCAGCCTGACGGGCTGCACCCTCGAAGACGCAGTGTTTGTCGCCACCGGATGCGCGCTTTTCAATGGTGCCAGGATCGGGCAGGGCAGCGTCGTTCGGATCAACGGCATCGTCCATGTGGGAACGGTCCTGCCGGAAAAGTCGGTTGTCCCCATCGGATGGGTAGCGGTCGGCGATCCCGTAACGCTGCTGCCGCCTGATCGTCACGACGAGATTTCGGCCCTGTTGAAGCAGCAGAATTTTGTCGGGCGGGTTTTTGGCATTGACGAGGTGCCACCGGGCCAGGGGTTCACGCAGATTGCTGTGCCACGCTATGCGGCGGCTTTGGTAAAGCATCATGGCGATGACGCTGAAGTATAGATTGTAAAAATTATTGAATTTCATGGGGTATTAATTTCTGATCTAAGTATATTTTTGCTTCATTCGTATCGATGTGAATCTATCTATGAGCGACGATAGTACTCCCGAGACGCCAGCCCAGGCGTTGCGCCGCCGAGGCACCGTTGGCCTCGTGCTGTTGGGCGGCTTTGGGGCGATGGGAAGCGCGATCTATTATTTCGACGGCTGCGACCGGAACGATCCTAACAATAACTGTGGCCGCAGTTCGACCAGCCACCGAACCGGCCTGAACAGCTGGTATCACGCGTCCAGCAACAGTTCGTCGAGCAGTAGTAGCGGCAGCGATTCCTCCAGCAGCGTCAGCCGGGGCGGCTTTGGCGGGAGCAGCAGTTCGTTTGGCAGTGGCGGAGGCTGATGGAGCGGGTCCGTTTTGCCGAACGGCCAATGTGGCGCAGCCGGGTGGAGCGCCTGGGCTTCGGTTTCCATACCATCGGCGGCGAGCCTTATTGGGACGAGACGGCAGCTTATCGCTTCACTGCAGCAGAGATTGATGGCTTCGACGACCTGACAGCCGAACTGCACGGCATGTGTCTGCAGATCGTCGACAGCATCGTGACGAGCGGAGATTTTGACCGTCTGGGGCTGAGCCCGCGCGCCTGTGCCTTGATAACGGCGAGCTGGCGCCGGGGTGATCCTGCGCTCTATGGACGTTTCGACTTCAGTTATGATGGCAGGACGACCCCTAAGCTGCTGGAATATAATGCGGATACACCCACATCCCTGTTCGAGGCGGGGGTGATCCAATGGGATTGGCTGGAGCAGGTCAAGCCGCGCGCCGATCAGTTTAATTCGATCCATGAGAAGTTGGTCGCGCGCTGGGCGGCGCTCTTTCCACCGGGAGCGCGGGTGCATTTCACCTGCCTGCCGGACAATGAAGAGGATCGCGGCACCATCGATTATCTGCGCGATACAGCCATGCAGGGTGGCTGCATCGCGCCCTTCGTGGAGATCGCTGATATCGGCTATGACGGCCAGCGGTTCGTCGATTTCGAGGATCGGCCTATAGATACGCTGTTCAAGCTCTACCCCTGGGAATGGATGATCCAGGACGCGTTTGCGGGGAACATCGGCCCAAGCGGCTTGAGGCTGCTGGAGCCCGCCTGGAAAATGATCCTGTCGAACAAGGCGCTGATGGTGTTGCTGTGGGAGCGTTTCCCCGGCCATCCCGCTCTGCTGCCCGCTTCCTTCAAGGCGTCGGATATTTCCGGGCCGATGGTCAAGAAGCCACTCTTCAGCCGGGAGGGCGCGAATGTCGCGCTGATGGGCATTGGCGGCGACCAATCCGTGCCGGGGCCTTATGGGGCCGAGGGCTTCATCTATCAGGCGGCAGCGCCCTTGCCCTGTATCGACGGCAATTATCCGGTGATCGGCTCCTGGGTCATCGGGGAGAGGTCGGCCGGTCTCGGCATCCGCGAAGACTTAAGCCCGATCACCACCGACGCCAGCCGCTTTCTGCCGCATTATTTCGAATAGGATCAATGGGATGCCGTTCCTGGATTATCTGAGCCCGCTGCCGAATTTCGTGCTTTATTTCGGCCTGTCGCTTGTGCTGCTGGTGATGTTCGTCACGGTCTATCTGCAGATCACACCGCATAAGGAGTTCGCGCTGATCCGGGCGGGCAATGTCGCGGCCTCAATAAGCCTGGGCGGGGCGATGCTGGGGTTTGTGCTGCCACTGGCGGTCTGCATCACCCATGCGGTGAGCTTGCTGGACATGGTGCTCTGGGGGTTGGTCACACTGGTGGTGCAGGCGGCGGTGTTCTTCTTTGCCCGCTGGCTGAAGCCCGATCTGTCCGAGCATATCGGCGAGGGCAGCGTGGCCCATGCAACCTTTGTTGCGAGCCTGAGCGTTGCCATCGGTGTGCTGAACGCGGCTTCGCTGGTGCCGTAAACAAAGATTGTCTGCTCAAAGAAGAACCCGTCATCCCGCACTTGATGCGGGGTCTATCCGAAGCGGAGCAGCCTGAGAGGGATCCCGCATCAAGTGCGGGATGACGAAAGAGGCGACGGCGGAGTGCGCGCAACGAGCGTTTCACTCCTGGCATTCCGAAGCGCCATTTGACCTTCCTCTCCCCCGAGGGCATTGATGGTTTATGAGCGATATCGCCTCACCGCCGCCGCCGGGATTGCCGCCCCGGCCGACATTGGAGCAGCGCATCGACCGGCTGACGGTGGCGCTGCTGTCGGCTCTGGCGATCTTGCATATCGCGGCGGCGGCCTTTGATTTCCGGCTGTTCGCCTATTTTGGAGCCTTCTGCTTCGTCGCCTATATCGGCCTGATACTGCCCAGCATCACCAAGCGCGAGGCGCCCTTGATGATCGGGGCGCTGGCAGCGGTGCTGGCGACGGTCAGCCTGCATGCCCAGGCGGGGCCGGTGCTGATCGAGGCGCTGACCAAGGGGACCGGCTATGCCTCGCTGATCCTGGCGCTCGGCTTTTTGCAAGCTCCAGCGGCGGCCAGCCAGCTGGTGCGGGACTGCGGCAGCTACCTCATCCACCAGGGGCCGGGCAGGCGCTATGCCGCGCTGACGGGCGGCGCGCATCTCTTCGGGGTGGTGCTGAACCTTGGGACGCTCCAGCTTCTGGGCGCGATGGTGAAGCAGTCCAATACGCTGGAAGCGGCGGGCGGTGATGCGGAGGTCGTGCAGATCCGCACACGGCGCATGGTGACGGCGATGCTGCGCGGCTTTGCCCCCGTCACGCTCTGGGCGCCGACCTCACTGACCATCGCCGTTGCCCTGGATATCGTGCCGGGCGTCAACTGGAACCAGTATCTGCCGCTCGGCCTGGGCATGGCCATTGGCTATATGACCTTGGGCTGGGTGATGGACCGCATCCGCTATTCCAAGCGCACCCGTTTCCGCGCTCAGGTCTCGGAAACCCATCTGACCGCGCGGGGTACGCTTGTCCCGATGGTGGGGCTGGTCGCGGTAATCCTGGCGCTGGTTGTCGTGCTGAAGCAGGGGCTGAACTGGCCGCTGGGCACGGCGGTCATGGTGGCGACGCCACTGTTTTCGACCTTCTGGCTGCTGCGCCAGGGATTGCAGCGCGATCCCAAATCGGCGGTCACCCGCACCGTGGTTCAGCTTGCCCATCACTGCGCCGAACGGATGCCGAAAAGCAGGTTCGAGGTCATCTCGCTCACCTGTGCCGGGATCATGGGCGGGGCCATCGGCGCGTTGATCCCGCCCGCTGCCATCGCCCATATCATGGAGGTCTGGGGGCTGCCACCCGCCGTGCTGCTGATGGCGATGTCGGTCGTCATCGTGGCGGTGGCGCAGGTCGGCTTTAATCCGGTGGTGGCCGTAACCTTGCTGGGGTCGGCGGTGTCGCAGATGCATCCGATTCCCGTGCCGCCGCTGGCCCTGCTGGTCACCCTGGTCGGCAGCTGGAATATGTTTGGGCTTTCCAGTCCCTTCTCGGCGACGACGCTGATCCTGGGCACCCAGTTTGCCGAGAATAGCCGGGTGATCGGCCATCGCTGGAACGGGCTGTTCGCCGTCATCTGCTTCTGCTCGCTCCAGGTGATCATCGTGGCGACCACGCTTCTGGCTTGAGCAAATGCACGGCGGATGCTAGCCATCCGAGGTCTCTTAGGGAGGAAAAAAGCGCGATGAAACGCACTGGTGGCCAACTGATCGTCGATGCTCTCGTGGCCCATG
Organism: Lacibacterium aquatile; assembly: GCF_042683105.1. Taxonomy (NCBI): domain Bacteria; kingdom Pseudomonadati; phylum Pseudomonadota; class Alphaproteobacteria; order Rhodospirillales; family Rhodospirillaceae; genus Lacibacterium; species Lacibacterium aquatile. The sequence continues at coordinate 213,197 of NZ_JBHUIP010000009.1, read as the reverse complement.
GGGTCCAGATGGCTTATGCGGTGGCGGGCGAAAGTTACCTCGAAGTCCTCGACGCCCTGCTGGATGCCCCCTCGATCAAGGTCGTCACCTGCCGTCAGGAAGGCGGCGCGGCATTCATGGCCGAAGCCTATGGCAAGTTGACCGGCAAGCCTGCCGCGCTGTTCGTGACGCGCGGCCCTGGGGCGAGCAACGCCTCCATCGGCATCCATACCGCCTTCCAGGATTCGACCCCGATGATCGTGCTGATCGGTCAGGTGTCGCGCCAGCAGCTGGAACGCGAAGCCTTTCAGGAAGTGGACTACCGCCGCTTCTATAGCGAGATCACCAAATGGACGGCGCAGATCGATATCGCCGACCGTATCCCCGAATTGATGTCGCACGCGTTCCATGTGGCAACCTCCGGCCGTCCTGGCCCGGTGGCGCTGGCTCTACCGGAAGACATGCTGCGCGATGTCGTTGCCAATCCCGCCGTCGTGCAGGCTGCCTATCGCCCGACCGTCGCTCATCCCGGCGCTGATGATCTGGATGAGGTCATGAAGCTGCTGGCCAAGGCCGAACGGCCGATGGTGCTGGTGGGCGGATCGGGCTGGACCGACGAGGCAGGCGCGAACATCGCCGCTTTCGCGACCGAGAACGACCTGCCGGTCTGCTGCTCCTTCCGGCGTCAGGATGTGGTCGATAACCGCCTGCCGATCTTCTGCGGCGATCTTGGCACCGGGGCCAGCCCGACGCTGGTCGCCAAGGTGAAAGAGGCCGATCTGCTGCTGGTGGTCGGCGCGCGTGTCGGTGAAATCACCAGCCAGTCCTATGGCGTCGTCGGTATTCCGGAACCGGGTCGCACGCTGATCCATATCCATGTGAGTGCCGAGGAAATCGGCCGCGTCTATCGCCCGACGCTGGGTATCCAGTCCGGCGTTGTGCAGGCGGCAGAGGGGCTCAAGAACCTGGAGCCGATCGGCAATCCGCGCTGGGCCGAATGGCGCAAGTCCTGCCGCGCCGCCTTTGATGCTGGCCGAGCCGCCAAGGCGACGGGTCACAAGCTCGACCTGATCGCGGCCATGGATTTCCTCAATTCGACGCTGCCGGACGATCACGTCATCACCATCGACGCCGGGAATTTCTCCGGCTGGCCGCAGCGGTTCTTCAATTTCCGCCGTCCCGGCCGTCAGCTTGGGCCGACCAATGGCGCCATGGGCTATTCAGTTCCGGCGGCGATTTCGGCCAAGTTCGCCCGGCCTGAGAGCACCGTCGTTTCCTTCGTGGGCGACGGTGGGTTCCTGATGAACGGTCAGGAACTCGCGACCTCGATGCAGCAGGGCCTTGGTCCCATCGTGCTGATCTTCAACAACGGCATGTATGGCACCATCCGCATGCATCAGGAGCGTCGCTTCCCGGGCCGTGTCAGCGCGACGGATCTGCACAATCCTGACTTCGTTGCCCTGGCCAAGGCCTATGGCGCAGATGCGGAGAAGGTCGAGACGACCGAAGACTTCAAGCGTGCCTTTACCGCCGCTGCCAAGCGCAAGACGCTGACGGTGCTGGAACTGATGATCGATCCAGAACAGATCACCACCCGCGCCACCATTGCCGATATCCGTGCCGATGCTGCCAAACGCAGCGCGGCGGGTAAGGCCTTCGAGGAAGCCACGTGAGCCAAGACTATCCCGAAATCGACCTGATTCCCCTGGATCTGGGGCTGCTCCAGCTGCTGATGGAAGATCCCGAGCAGACGCTGGAGCAGTTCTGCAGCAATTCGGATGAAGTGGGTGAGACCGTGGCGCAGGTTGCTGCGGCCACCATCCGCTTCATGGGGACCCGGACCGTCCGGGCGCCCTGGGTCAGCTATCTTGGGCAGCGCGGCGACGATCACGCCATCGTCGGCGTCTGCAGCTTCAAGAGCGAGCCGGACGAAGAGGCGGAAGTCGAGATCGCTTACTTCACCTTTGCCGGTTACGAAGGGCAGGGGGTGGCCACGGCTATGGCGGGCGCTCTGGTCGCCACGGCGGCTGCTTCGGAAGAAGCCCGCCGGGTGATTGCCCATACCATGGACGACGAAGGCCCTTCCGCCCGACTGCTGCGGGGCTTAGGGTTCGAGAACGAAGGCATGGTCATCGACCCCGAGGATGGCGCCGTCCATCGCTGGGTGTTGAGTCTTTAACATTTAAAGGCTCTCTCGATTCGTCACCCCGGGACTTGATCCCGGGGTCTCCTCCGGGAGCCCGTCCAATTCTACCAAAACACCTGCGGAAACGTCCCGGAGGAGATCCCGTGGTCAAGCCACGGGATGACGGGTAATCTGTAGCCTGATACTTTAAGCCTAAAGCATTTGGGAGGATGCCCCTTTGAGCGATAAGCCCATGAGCAAGGACCCTGATCACGGCGCCCATCTCGACTTCGCAAAGTCGATGAGCTATGGCGATTATCTCAATCTGGACAAGCTCTTAAGCTGCCAAAATCCTCTGTCGGATGCCCATGACGAGATGCTGTTTCTCGTCATCCATCAGGCATCCGAATTATGGATGAAGCTCGCGATCCATGAGCTGACGGCAGCGGTGGCGGCGATCCGGCGCGACGAGTTGCAACCCGCCTTCAAGATGCTGGCGCGCGTGTCGCGCATCCAGGGGCAGATGATCCAGTCCTGGGACGTGCTGGCGACCATGACGCCCGCCGATTATTCCTCTTTCCGCGACAAGCTGGGCATGTCGTCGGGGTTTCAGTCCTACCAGTATCGCAGCATGGAATTCCTGCTGGGGAGCAAGGACCGGGCGATGCTGAAGCCCCATGAACATCGGCCGGATCTGCATAAGCTGCTGACCGATCTTCTGGAGGCGCCGAGCCTCTATGACGAAGCGATCCGGCTGCTCGCCCGTCGCGGTCTGTCGATCTCGCAGACTGTGCTGAATCGCGATGTGACCCAGCATTATGACGCTGACGAGAGTGTGCTGGCTGCCTGGGCGGAGGTCTATAAGAACTCCAAAAGCCATTGGGATCTTTACGAATTGGCCGAGGAGCTGGTCGATCTGGAGGATAGCTTCCAGGTCTGGCGCTTCCGCCACATGAAGACCGTGCAACGCGTCATCGGTTTCAAGCGCGGCACCGGCGGCACGGCAGGTGTCGAATATCTGCGCCGCGCCGTGGATCGCCCTTTCTTCCCGGAGCTATGGCAAGTTAGGACGGAGGTGTGATGAAAGAGTCTCAGAAACAGATCAAATTAGAAAAGCAGCAAACTCCCGAGGGGCAGTGGCAAAAAGACAATGCCGATGCTCTGCGAAGCTTGAACGAATACGTTCGCAAGCATGGATTGCCATTGGAAAAACATAGGCAGTTCTAAAACGAGCCTGTCATCCCGGACTTGATCCGGGATCTCGTGTAGACAGGCCACGTCGAAAAGTTGGGCAGAGTTCGGCCACACAAGATCCCGGATCAAGTCCGGGATGACAGTTTGTGTTCGGGCAATTGGAGAGCTAACTCCGCACCTTCACATAGCGTCCCGGTGCCGGTTCGATCGACGGCAGTGGCCCCTTCTTGGGATCGCGCGCTGCGACCAGGGGACCGGCGCGCTCCTTCAGCCAGGCCGACCAGGTGGGCCACCAGGAGCCCTCGTGCTGAGCCGCGCCCGCCAGCCATTCATCGGGCGTTGCCGGGTTCTTCTCGTTGGTCCAATGGGCGTATTTAACGGCCGTCGGCGGATTGACGATGCCCGCGATATGACCTGAACCGGCCAGTACGAACTTGGTCTCCCCGCCGTAAAGCTGGGTCGCGGCATAGGTGCTTTTCCAGGGCGCGATATGATCTTCGCGGGTCGAAATGATCATGCTCGGCACCTTGATCTTGCGCAGATCGATGGAAACGCCATCAAGCTCGATCCCGCCCACCTTACAGAGCAGGTTTTCCTGATACATCTTGCGCAGATAGAAGCTGTGCATGGCCGCGGGCATGCGGGTGCTGTCAGCGTTCCAATAGAGCAGATCGAAGGGGAAGGGGTCCTTGCCCAGCAGATAATTGTTCACCACGAAGGACCAGATCAGGTCGTTGGCGCGCAGCATATTGAAGGTGGTCGCCATCTCGCGCCCTTCGAGATAACCGGTGCGCGTCATCTTCTCTTCAAGGGCGTTGAGCTGCTCCTCGTCGATGAAGACCGATAGTTCGCCGCTTTCCGCGAAATCCACCATCGTCGTGAAATAAGTCGCTGAATTAACAGGCGCTTTCTTCTTCACGGCCAGATAGGAGAGGGTGGAGGCCAGCAGGGTTCCGCCCAGGCAATAGCCGATAACATTTGCCTTGGCCTCGCCGGTCTGCGCCTTCACGGCGTCGAGGGCCGCGAGCGTGCCTTCGAGCATATAGTCTTCAAAGCTCTTGGCGGCCAACTGCTCGTCCGGGTTCACCCAGGAGATCATGAAGACGGTGAAGCCCTGGCCGACGGCCCATTTAACAAAGCTATTTTTCTCTTTTAGATCAAGAATATAGAACTTGTTGATCCAGGGCGGAATGATCAGCAGCGGGATCTTGTGAACTTTGTCGGTCGTCGGGGTGTATTGGATGAGCTGGATCAGCGCATTCTCGAACACCACTTCGCCTGGCGTGACGGCGATATCGCGGCCGACCTCGAAGGCTTTCTCGTCGGTCATGGAGATCTGCAGCTTGCCGTCGCCCTTCTCCAGATCCTCGATCAGGTTCTGGAGGCCGTTCAGCAGATTGTCGCCGCCGCTTTCCAGGGTGGCTTTCAGCACTTCCGGATTGGTCATCAGGAAGTTCGACGGCGCCATCGCATCGACGAACTGGCGCGTATAGAAATCGACCTTGCGGGCGGTCTTGGCGTCCAGGCCTTCGGTCGCACGGACGTTGGCCTGGATCCAGCGGGCGGTCAGCAGATAGGACTGCTTGATATAGTCGAACAGGACATTCTCGCTCCAGGCGGCGTCCTTGAAACGCTTGTCGTCCTTGGCGGGCTGTACGAGGGGCTGTTCGTCGGTTTCGCCCATCAGGCGGCGGGTCGCGCTCTGCCATAGACTCATATAGCCCTGCCAGAGGTCGAACTGCGCCTGCATCATGCGGGCAGGGTCGGCCATCATGCGGGTTGCGATCTCGATGAAAGCGCCGGACAGGCTGAGCGGCAGGGCGGGATCCTGCAGGGCGGGGCTGTCTTTCTGGCGAACCAGGAAGTCGCCGACCAGTTTCTGGCTGCGTTCCGCGATCTCGGCCATGGTGCGGCTCCATTCGACCGGATCGGGCAGGCTGGAGGCGGGGTTTTCGGTTTTTTTGTCCATGTCCGCTTCTTCTCTACGTCGCTCGTCTGGAATCGCTTGCCTTTTGCAGCGCGATTGACCTTGCTATGTCCAGCATTGGCACCGGGTTATATAGAAGCGATAACACGGGACGGCCAAGGGTGCGAACCCGTTACGCGTTTGTACCGGACTTGATTTAAGGAGTGGGAGTGGTATGCGGGGTGTCAACGGTCGTGCGGCGGTGATTGCGACGGCGCTGGCTTTGGGTCTGGCGGCCTGTTCCGACAGCGATAGCCCGTCTGCGGGCGCCAAGGTTTCCGATCAGCAGCCGACCCCCTCGGTCAATAGTGTCCCGGCACGTCCGACGTTCCGCCAGGATAGTGCCGGTCGTCAGGCGACAGCTCAAAGCCTGTCTGGCGACCGGAGCAATGCCCGCTATACCGAGGAAGTCATCCGGCGCAATCCGCAGGTGCCTGTCCCCGCAACGCCGCTGGCAACAGTCGGTCCGGAAGGTGTCACGGTGCAGCCGGGTTTCCCGCCGACTCCCGCGCCCGCAGGCTCAGCACCGGTTTCCCGTGTGGTGCCGTCCAGCCAGTCACCGCTGACCCCGTCTTCCGGCGCACCGCGTCAGGCCGACCCCAGCGCACCGCCTCCGGCACCGACCGATATGGGCGTACCGCAAGGCCAGCCGGGTCTCAGCAGCGCGCCCATCGTTTCTCAGCCTCTGGGAACACCTGTTTCCGCTTCGGCTGCTCCCAGCGGCCAGTCGATTGACGACCGTCTCAATGCGATGCTGGCCGATGCTTATCAGCGTCCGGCGACAGCGACTGCCGCTGTGGCGTCGACCGATGGTGGAGTTACGCTCGGCGGGGGTGTTGAACCGGCTGCTGCCGGAGTTTCTTCTCGCGTGGCGACGCTCTATTTCGCCGATGGCTCGGCCAATATCGATACCGCTGGCCGCACTGTTCTGCGGGACGTGGCGCGGATCCATCTGGATCGTGGGGGTATGATCCGGATCGTTGGCCATGCCAGCCGCCGGGCGGGGACGCTCGATCCGGTGAAGCGCGAGACGAGCAATCTCGCGGTTTCGGCCTCGCGGGCCGATGCGGTGACGCGTCTGCTGCGCGGCCTGGGCGTTTCCAACGACGCGATGATCGCCGAAGCCGTCTCGGATGCCGAGGCGACTTTCGACGAGGCAAGCCCTGCAGGCGAGGCTGCCAATCGCCGGGTGGAGATTTACCTGGAATATTGAGCCTGATAAGACTCTAGCCCCCCACGGCGTGCGCGGGGCGGACGCCCCCGCCGTATACGTCTTTTTGTCTGCGTCCCATTTGCTTAGGAAGTGCCATGTCGACCGAGTTCCACCGCATCCGGCGTTTGCCGCCTTATGTCTTCGCGGAAGTGAACAAGTTGAAAGCCGCCGCCCGAGCTAGTGGGAAAGACATCATCGACTTCGGCATGGGTAACCCGGACACCCCGACGCCGCCGCATATCGTGGCGAAGCTGGTCGAAGCGGTGCAGGATCCCAAGACCCATCGCTATTCGAATTCCAAGGGTATCCCCGGTCTGCGCAAGGCGATTGCCGGTTATTATGATCGCCGTTTCGGTGTCGATCTCGACCCGGAAACCGAAGTGATCGCCACCCTGGGCTCCAAGGAAGGCCTTGCGAACCTCGCAAACGCCATCACCAGCCCCGGCGACACCATCCTGGTGCCAAATCCGTCTTATCCGATCCATGCTTTCGGCTTTGTGTTGGCTGGTGCTTCAATCCGCCATCTGCCGATGCATGATGGGATGGATTTCTTCACCGCCCTTGAGCGTGCGACCAAGCACTCCGTGCCGCCGCCCACGGCCCTGATCGTGAACTATCCGTCGAACCCGACCGCTGAAGTCTGCGATCTGGCCTTCTATGAGCGGGTGGTGGATTTCTGCCGCAAGCACAAGATCTGGATCCTGTCGGACGTCGCCTATTCCGAGCTCTATTTCGACGATGTGCCGCCGCCCTCGATCCTTGAGGTGCCGGGTGCGCGCGATATCGCCGTCGAATTCGGCAGCCTGTCGAAGACCTATTCCATGCCCGGCTGGCGCATGGGCTATGCGGTCGGCAATAAGGAACTGATCGGCGCACTGACCCGGATCAAATCCTATCTTGATTATGGTGCTTTCACCCCGATCCAGATCGCCGCGACGGCTGCCCTGAACGGTCCGCAGGATTGTGTGGCCGAGATGCGCAAGATGTATAAAGAGCGTCGCGACGTGCTGATCTCCAGCCTCGCCGCCGCCGGTTGGGATATCCCCAGCCCCAAGGCATCGATGTTCGCTTGGGCGCCGATCCCGGAAAAGTTCCGTCACCTGGGCAGCCTAGAATTCTCCAAACGCCTGCTGCTGGAAGCCGACGTCGCCGTCGCGCCCGGCATCGGCTTTGGCGAATATGGCGACACCCATGTGCGTCTGGCGCTGGTCGAAAACCAGCACCGCATCCGTCAGGCCGCGCGCAACATCAAGGCGTTCCTGTCCAAGAGCAATCTTACGGACCCCGACTACGTCTCGCCCATGCCCAACGCAGCCCAATAACCTCCAGTCCGAGAGCTAGTGTCCCCCGTGTCATCTGGTAAAGCTTTGCGCGTCGCCGTCGCCGGTCTTGGCACGGTCGGCGCGGGTGTCGTCGATCTTCTGGCCCGTAACCGCGATCTGATCGCTGCGCGGGCCGGAAGACCGATCGAAGTTGTGGCAGTCGCCGCCCGGTCCAAAAATAAGGATCGCGGCGTCGATCTTTCCGGCATGGCCTGGGAAGAGGGGGCTCTGGCTCTTGCCAAGCGCAACGACTACGACGTGTTGGTCGAAGTTGTCGGCGGCAGCGAAGGCCAGACGGTCGAAGCGGTCGAGTTTGCCCTGAAGGCGGGCCGTCCGGTCGTCACCGCCAACAAGGCGATGCTGGCGCTCCATGGCGCGCGTCTGGGCCAACTGGCCCATGACAACGGTGTGGCCTTGGCGTTCGAAGCGGCGGTTGCCGGTGGCATTCCGATCATCAAGGCCCTGCGCGAAGGGCTGGCGGGTAACCAGTTCCAGCGTGTCTTCGGCATCCTGAACGGCACCTGCAACTTCATCCTGACCAAGATGCGTCAGGAGAAGCGCGAATTTGTCGATGTGTTGGCCGAAGCCCAGCGCCTGGGCTATGCCGAAGCCGACCCGACCTTCGACGTCGATGGCATCGATGCGGCCCATAAGCTGAGCATCCTGGCGTCGGTCGCTTTCGGCAGCCCGACCAACTTCGATGCCGTGCATGTGGAGGGCATCCGCCATATCTCGGCGCTCGATATTTCCTATGCGACCGAGCTTGGCTATCGCATCAAACTGCTGGGCATTGCGGGTCTGACCCCGAATGGCCTGGAGCAGCGCGTGCATCCCTGCATGGTGCCGCTCGACACGCCGATTGCCCATGTGGAAGGCGTCTTCAACGCCGTGGTCGCCGAAGGCGATGCGGTGGGGACGAGCTTCCTGCAGGGGCGCGGTGCCGGTGCCGGTCCGACGGCTTCGGCCGTGGTGTCCGATCTGATCGACCTTGCACGCGGCCATAATGTGCCCGCTTTTGCGGTGCCTCCTGCCGCCATGAAGGCGCTGCCTGCCGCTCCGATGGCGAAACACCGTGGCGCCTACTACGTGCGTTTGATGGTTGTGGACCGCCCCGGCGTCATTGCCGATGTGGCCGCTGCCCTTAGGGACGAGAAGGTTTCCATGGAAGCCATGATCCAGCGTGGACGTGACCCTGGCGAAGTAGTGCCGGTGGTGATAACTACACACGAAACCGAGGAAGCGGCGATGGTCCGCGCCCTCGACCGGATAACGGCGCTGGAGGCTGTCACTGAACCTCCGCGCATCATCCGCATTATAGAACGTCTGTAACCTCTTTCTCGGCCGTGTGAGCCGGGGAACCTGGAGAAACGATATAAATGCCGAGCATGGATCGTAACCTCGCCCTTGAGGCGGTTCGCGTGACCGAGGCTGCTGCCCTTTCCGCATCGCGCCTGATGGGTCGTGGCGATGAGAAGGCCGCCGATCAGGCAGCCGTCGACGCGATGCGTCGCGCCCTCAATGACCTCGCCATCGAAGGCACCGTCGTCATCGGTGAAGGCGAGCGCGACGAAGCCCCGATGCTCTACATCGGCGAAAAGGTCGGCACCGGCCTTGGCCCTAAGATCGACATCGCCCTCGATCCGCTCGAAGGCACCACCATCACGGCCAAGGGCGGCCAGAACGCGCTTGCCGTTATTGCGATGGCCGAAAGCGGCGGCTTCCTGAATGCGCCCGACGTCTATATGGACAAGATCGCGGTGGGCGGCGGTCTGCCGGACGATCTGATCGATATCGATGCCAGCCCGGCCGAAAACCTCAAGAACCTGGCCCAGGCCAAGAAGGTCGAAATTGGCGATCTGGTCGTCTGCATTCTCGACCGTCCGCGCCATTCCGATCTGATCGCCAAGGTGCGCGCCGCCGGCGCCCGCATCATGCTGATCTCCGACGGCGACGTGTCGGGCGTCATCGCGACCGCCCAGCCCAATTCGGGTGTCGATCTTTATATCGGCTCTGGCGGAGCGCCGGAAGGCGTGCTGGCTGCGGCCGCTCTGCGCTGCATCGGCGGTCAGATGCAGGGGCGCCTGCTGTTCCGCAACGACGATGAAAAGTCGCGCGCGTCCCGCATGGGCATCACCGATTTCAGCCGCAAATATTCGATGATGGATCTGGCCAAGGGCGATGTCATGTTCGCGGCCACGGGTGTCACCGATGGTGCGATGCTGAAGGGCATCCGCAAGTATGCCGGTGGCGCGACCACCCATTCGCTCATCATGCGCTCGACCTCCGGCACCGTCCGTTACGTCGAAGCCCATCACAACACCATCCGTAAGCCTTTCGACCGCTAAATGACCAAGACGACCGTTCCGCTCGAGAACCCCGATTCAGAGGCTTATCTTGGGGTGGAGCGGTCGCTGTCCGGTCGACGCTGGTATGGGCGGGGCGGGGATGAACGCCTCGCCCTGACCCTCTCCCAGCGCTTAGGCCTGCCCGAGGTGATCGGCCGTCTGCTGGCCGCCCGGGGCATCGGGATTGAGGAGGCGGACAGCTTCCTTTCCCCCACACTCAAGAATTCACTGCCCGATCCATCCAGCTTCAAGGATATGGATAAGGCCGCCGCGCGCCTTGCCCTCGCCGTTACGAATGGCGAGAAGATCGGCATCTTCGGTGATTATGACGTCGACGGCGCAACCTCCTCCGCGCTGCTCAATCGCTTCTTCACGGCGCTGGGCGTACCACCCCGGATCTATATTCCTGACCGCATGAAGGAAGGCTACGGCCCGAATGCGGCGGCGCTGCTGCGCCTGAAGTCCGAAGGGGTCGGTCTGGTCATCACCGTCGATTGCGGGGCGACGGCCCATGAGCCTTTGCAGGCTGCGGCCGATGCGGGCCTCGACATCGTCGTCTGCGACCATCATGTGGGCGAACCGCGCCTGCCGCCTGCGGTCGCCGTGGTCAATCCCAACCGGTTCGACGAGGAAACGCCGCATCGCAATCTGGCGGCGGTGGGCGTCGCGTTCCTGCTGGCGGTGGCGACGAACCGGGCGCTGCGCCAGCAGGGCTGGTTCGCGGCACAGGGCCGGGCGGAGCCGAACCTGCTGCAATGGCTCGATATCGTCGCCCTGGGCACTGTCTGCGATGTGGTGGCCCTGACGGGCGTCAACCGCGCTTTGGTGGCCCAGGGCCTCACCGTGCTGCGCCAGCGCCGCAATGCGGGGCTGGTGGCGCTGTCCGATATCGCAGGCGTCAAGGAGACGCCCGATGCCTTCCACCTCGGCTATATCCTCGGTCCGCGCGTCAATGCGGGCGGGCGGGTGGGTGAGGCTGGCATGGGCAGCCGTCTGCTGGCCTGCGACGACCCTGGAGAGGCCGGACAGCTTGCCGGGCAGCTCCATGCCTTCAACGATGAACGCCGTGCCATTGAGGCCCTGGTGCTGGAAGAGGCCATTGCCCAGGTGGAGGCTGGAGGCGCCGCCTGCGATCATCTGGTGTTCGCGGCGGGTGAAGGCTGGCATGCGGGGGTGATCGGTATCGTCGCCGCCCGCCTTAAGGAACGCTACAATCGGCCTGCCTGCGTCGTGGCCATCGAAAATGGTGTCGGTAAGGGCTCCGGCCGCTCCATGCCCGGGATCGCGCTGGGCGATATCGTGATTGCCGCGCGCCAGGCGGGGCTGCTGATGAATGGCGGGGGCCATGCCATGGCGGCTGGCTTCACCGGCGAGGCAGGGCGCATGGAGGAGCTACGGGCCTTCCTGGCGGCCCGCATACGTGATGGAGCGGGCGAGGGGCGGCTGGTGCCCACCATGGGCATGGATGGCGCCCTGGACGTCCTGGGAGCGACGCCGGAGCTGGTTCAGACCGTGGCGCGCCTGGGGCCGTTCGGCGCCGGTAATTCGGAGCCACGTTTCGTGATCTCTCCGGCCCGGATCGCGAAAGCCGATCTGGTTGGCGAACATCATGTGCGCGTCATTCTGACGGGGCCATCGGGTGGGCGTCTGAAGGCGATTGCCTTCCGCTGTGCCGAAACGGAAATGGGTCAGGCGATGCTCACCCACGCCGGTCGATTCTTCCATCTGGCGGGGCATTTGCGCCTGGATAACTGGCAGGGACGGGAGGGCGTTCAGCTCGTTATCGATGATGTTGCGATTTTATCGTGAATAGTGCTTGACGGGGTGTCGGCGGATCGACTAAAACCCCGCCACGCCAACGACGACCCCATCGTCTAGTGGTTAGGACACCAGCCTTTCACGTTGGTAACGCGGGTTCGAGCCCCGCTGGGGTCGCCACTCTTTGAGCGAGCAATCGCAAAGAGTTATGGTTCAAAGTTAAACAAAAACTCCCGGCTGAAAAGTCGGGAGTTTTTGTTTATGCCTCCCTGTCGCGTCAGGTTAGACGCGGGACTTTGCTGACCGGCAGGCGACCGGTTAATATTGCCGTCCCCCGCTAGCTCCGTATGCTCATTTACCTCGTGCCGGACGAATAAGTTCCGCTTGTTTGCGGCGACGGTCCTTGTTCGTTCGAAAGGCCGAAATCCGACGGCATACAGAGATCGATTTTGTTTTATGGGGAACGCTGCGGTGGGCAATGATGAGAAGATCTCAATAAAAATGCTGCGCGCCTCTGGGTTTGATCTGGTGGATGAAGCTATTGCCGTTGCTTTATCTGAGGCGCTGATTCGAAGGCATTATGGAGAGGCGGAATTATCCTCTCAATCTCCCCTGATCGTGAAGGATGGGGGGGATAAATGGATTGTGTCTGGAAACATTGATGTGGAGTCGCGGGATCGAGATTTAGGCAGTCTTAAATTGGGGAAATTGAGGTTGTTATTATAAAGTCAACTTCTCAAGTTATTGAATTTATAAGAAATTCTAAAATTAGAACCTAGGTTCTCCGATTGCTCTGAGTGGCTAACGACTGCTGATTCGGGTTCATGAATTTGCTAAGCAGTCGCGCCCGATTTCGGAGATGTTTTTGGCGCCGGTCAGGGTCATGGCCACGCGCATCTCTTTTTCGAAGATCGTCAGCAGATTGAGCACCGCCTCTTCGCCGCCGGTGGCGAGGGCGTAGACGAAGGCGCGGCCCAACAGGGTGGCGTCGGCACCCAGCGCCAGCATCCGCACGACGTCGAGGCCGGATCTGATGCCGCCGTCGACCAGGATCTTCAGCTCGCCCTTCACCGCATCGGCGATGGCGGGCAGGGCCTTGGTTGTCGACAGCACCCCGTCAAGCTGGCGCCCGCCATGGTTGGAGACGACGATGCCGTCGGCACCAAAACGCACGGCATCTCGTGCATCATCGGGGTCGAGGATGCCTTTGATGATCATCGGACCGCGCCAGAACTCGCGGATCCACTCCAGGTCTTTCCATCCGATGGAAGGGTCGAAATTGGCGCCGAGCCAGCCGATATAGTCCGCAAGGCCGGTGGGCTTGCCCAGATAGGCAGACACATTACCCAGATCGTGCGGGCGGCCGAACAGACCCACGTCAAAGGCCCAGCTTGGATGCAGCATCGCCTGCATCATCCGCCGAAGCGGGCCGGACTTCCCCGACATGCCGGAGTGGGCATCGCGATAGCGGGAACCGGGAACGGGCATATCGACAGTGAAAACGAGGGTGTCGATCCCGGCCGCCTGCGCCCGCTCTAGGGCATGCTTCATGAAGCCGCGATCTTTCAGGACATAGAGCTGGAACCAGATCGGGGCGGTGGATTGCTTCTGCACTTCCTCGATCGGGCAGACGGAGACGGTAGAGAGCGTGAAGGGGATGCCCTTCTTGTCGGCGGCGCGGGCCGCCTGCACCTCGCCTCGCCGGGCATACATCCCTGTCAGCCCGACCGGCGCCAGGACCACGGGCAAGGAGAGCTTGCGGCCAAACAGCTCGGTCTCGGTCGACAGATCGGACACATTGCGCAGCACCCGCTGCTTCAGAGCAATCGCGGCAAGGTCGGAGACGTTCCTGCGCAGGGTTTCCTCGGCATTGGCGCCGCCATCGGCATAATGGAACAGAAAAGGGGGCAGCTTCTTGCGGGCGGCTTCGCGGTAGTCCGTGGGGGCGGAGATAATCAATTTGCCGAATTCCCTGATCTGTGCTGCGCCATCCTACATGCTGTCACACCCGCCGATCATCAGGAGAATGAGAGGCGCGTTTCCCTTCGGATCTCGTGCTTAGCCCAGGCTACCCCGTGCTCTTTAAGCAGGCTGTTTCGGACGGCGCGACCTCGACCTTTCATCCTGCATTGGGATGGAATTGGTCCCGTTCTTGAAGGCGCTGTAAAAGCGCATTGGAAGGATATAAATATCTTCGACGTTTGGTTGAAAAAGCTTCTAGAGCGATACGTGGGATCAATGAAGAGCATAGAAAGACTTCTTTAAGGAAATCACATGTTTCTGAGACTCTGAATGTTCTATTTAAGCTTCTGAAAAATCGAGCCAAAGCCGTAACCATCAATGTGAATTAGGTCGCTTCAGTGGTGTGGCAACCTGGATGATCATCCGAGGTGTGGTATTACGCTTAAAAATCTATAAGATCGAATTTGATCTAGATTTGTCTTTCCACAGAAGTGGTATTAGCTATGGATGGTTCGCTTCTCCCGGATTCCTTGGTTGCTCAGGCATCAGGGGCGCAATCCATCGGTCGGGTCGATACAGTATCTGGCGCCGGGAGAATCACCCGTATTGATGGGACCGTTGTAGAAGCAGGCAAAGGCACGCCAGTTTATCAAGGCGATATGGTCGAAACCGCCAAAGGCGGGAAGGTCGGTATCGTTTTCGTCGACAATACGACGTTTGCGCTGGGCGAAAATGGCCAGATGCGCATGGACGAGATGATCTATGATCCGCAATCGAAAGTCGGCTCGCTTGGGATGTCGATGTTGCGGGGCGCTTTTGTGATGGTGACGGGTGAGATTGCCCCGTCCTCTACAGACGCCATGACAATACGCACGCCCGTTGGCACCATCGGCGTCCGTGGTACCAAGGTCGCGGGTTCACTCGATACCGAAAACGGTCTTGTTCTCTCGCTATTGCCTGATCCGGTTGGGCGTCCTGCCGCCATTGTGGTCTCGAACGCCGCCGGGACCCAGTTCATCACCGAAGCCAATACCGGCTTGCAGATTTCCAGCTACAATAGCGCGCCAACCGCGCCGCAGCCCATGGGCAGTCTGCCGGGCGCCAGTGCGCTTGCTGATGTCTTGTCCCAGGTTCTGGCGTTCGTCGATGACATCGTCGGGGCGGAAGTGGTTCAGGCGCTGCAGCAGGTGGCAGCCGCTCAGGCTGCTGATCGTGCCACCGTCGTCCGTGCCGTTGCGTCGACCGAGACTCCGGAACAACAGACAACGCTACAGGGCGGCACCGAGAAGGTCGTCGTTACCGAGATCGACACCAAGCTCGCTGATCTCTTGAACAAGCAGATCGATCTGCCGGAGATCACGCCGAACGAGGATAGCGGTGTTCTGATCCCGACCGGTCAGTCGACGGAGCCGTTGGTCGAAAACAAGAATTCGACGATCAATGAACCCTCCGTAACGCCGCCGACCGTTCAGCCTGCACCCGAGCCTGAGCCCGAGCCTGAGCCTGAGCCTGAGCCGGGTTCGGCGACGCTGAATGGTTCGAACGTGACCGGGACCGACCGTGACGAGCTGATCATCGGCACAGTCGGCAATGACATTCTGCGCGGCATGGGGGGCAATGATACGCTGGTTGGCGTCCGGGGCGGCGATCAGCTCGACGGTGGTGCGGGTGACGACGTCATTCAAGCCGCTGTCGCCTCGACCTCCAACCTCGTCATCAAGGGTGGCGCCGGTACCGACATGGCGACCATCGGTGTGGTCTCGGCCTCAAATGTCACTATCAACGCCTCGGTGACCGAGGTCGAAAAGCTTTATGTCGATGTTACAGGTGCCAATTCGGCTTTCCTCGGCGAAGGGCTTTCCGACGATGAGCTCGGGCAGATCAGCCTGATCGGCTCCAATACTGCGGTTACGATCACGGGGTCGAGCGCGGGCAGCGGTTTCGATATCTTTGCCGGCGCCATGACGGGGGCGATCCTCTTCAACGGCACTCAGTTCGCGGACCGCTTCACCGGCGGGTCGGGTAGTGACGTGCTGTACAGCAATGGCGGTGTCGATACGCTTGATGGCGGCGCAGGGAATGATACCCTGAGCGTCAGCAGCGCGACCGGCGGTATCTATAAAGGTGGGACCGGCAACGATCTCTTCAGTACCTACAGCCTCACTAATCTTCTAGCAGGATCGGGTACGACGTTGAGTGGTGGCGCCGGGGTCGATACCCTGTCGGTCATCGCTGATGCAAATTTCGGCAATACCTCAAAACTGACCCTGTCGTCGGTCGATGTGATCGACCTTAACGGCAACGGCACAAATGCGGTGACCGTGAAGGGCGCCTGGGTCAGCGGTTCGGATGCCAATGTCGACGGCACGACGGGCGATCTGCGCATCAATCTGAACAATGGCGGCGGCTCCGTCGATGCCAGCAGCCTGACGAGCACGCAGAAGGTCTTTGTCGATGCGTCGATCTCCGCAGGCAATCTTGCGGTCACGGGCGGCAGCGGCGCGGACACGCTGATCGGTCAGCTTCATCCGACCTATGGCATGCAGAGCCTGTCCGGCGGCGCCGGGGCCGATCTGCTCATCGGTGCAGCCAAGAACTCCAGCCTGTTTGTCGCCGACGGCGGCAATGGCAATGACACCATCGTCCTGGATGCTCTCGACGGGGCGACGGTTGCTGTGACGGGCGGGGCGGGGACCGACCGGCTGGTGCTGAATCTCGCGACCAACACCATCGATACCGACTCCAACAGCGTCAATGATGCCGCCCAGTTCGATTTCTTCAGCATTGATGCTCAAGGGATCGACGATGTGGCCATCGTCACGGCGACCTCCGGCCAGATCTCGGTACAGGTCAGTCTGACCTCCAATCTCGCGCAGGGGGCCGATACTGGTGTCATCACGGTTCGCGCCGGATCGATTGCCAATGGCGGATCGCTGGCCAATAGCAGCGGCGCTGTCGACTATGGCGCCACCACTGATGTCAATGTCGGTATCAGCGCCAGCGGCATAACCAGCGGCTATGGCATCGATGTCTTAAGCGGCTTCAACGGCAATGACACGATCTCCGGCACCGACGGGCATGATACGTTGCGCGGTAGCCTCGGCAACGACGTGCTGTATGGCCGTCTGGGCAATGACGTGCTTGAAGGCGGCGGCGGTAACGACTGGATCGACGCGGGTACCGGGAAGGATACGGTTTCCGGTGAAGCGGGGAACGACACCATCTCCTTCCAGGCCGGAAGCCATGTGCAGAGCGGCGAGGTCTATAACGGCGGCGGCGGCACCGACAGCTTCGAGATGGAAGGGTCGGGGAACTATAATTTCTCCGCCGTTACCGTCGACAATGTCGAGCAGGTCTCGCTGAAGGCGACCAGCGCCGTGAACCTCACCCTGTGGGGTGGGGCCGGTCAGGTGTCGCTGATGGCGAATGCCACCTTCAGCGGCGCCGGCGGTACGCTCAACCTGAATGGCAATGGCCGTGCGGGTAATATCCACGTCGACGGCACCTATCTTGGCAATGACGACACGCTGGTCGGCGGTGCCGGTAACGACACGCTGGACGGCGGCAATGGTTACGACAGCATTTCAGGCGGCGATGGCAACGATCTGCTGTTCGGCATGGATGGCAACGATCAGATCCATGGCGATGCGGGCATCGATCAGTTGTTCGGTGGCGCCGGTAACGATCAGGTCTATGGCGGAACCGGCAACGACACCATCGATGGCGGCGACGACAACGATACGCTCGATGGCGGCACGGGCGACGATATTCTGACCGGTGGCAATGGCGCCGACGTGCTGTTGGGCAGCGACGGCAATGATACGCTTTCCGGCGGCACTGGCGACGACACCCTGAGCGGCGGCGCCGGCGGCGACCTTCTGAGCGGCGACGCGGGCTTCGATACCCTTTCTGGTGATGACGGCGACGATACGATCTATGGCGGCGCCGACGGCGATCTTCTCGAAGGTGGAAACGGCAACGACAGACTCTATGGCGAGGCTGGCGACGATGTCATCGTGCTGCGCAATGGTGTCGATACCGGCTCCGGCGCCGGGGGCAATGATACCTTCATCTATTTCGACCATGTGACCAGCGGAGACGATTTCGTCTATGGCGGGGCCGGGACCGATGCACTACGGATCGACTATGGTCCGACAGCGGCGCTAAGCACCAATCTCTTCAATTCGGTTGAGGAGATCATCCTAAATTTCACAGGTGCGGCCAACATCGAGTTGGGCGCCATCAGCGGCCCGATCGAGGTGACGACAGGCTATTATGTCGGTGCGGGTGCCCTGACCATTAACGGCAGCGCCATGACCGGTGCCTTGACGGTTAAAGACACGACAGTCCTGCATTATGGCGAGAACCTCGCAATCACCGGCGGCAGCGGCAATGATTCGCTGACCATCGGCGATATCGGGGGCGGTAATCTGACGCTCGAAGGCGGCGCGGGCATGGACACGCTGAAGTCGGCGGGCGCTGGAGCTGCGTTGCTGCTGGGCGGTGCCGGGATCGACTTCATGAGTGCCTCGAGCGGCAATGACACGCTGTCGGGCGGCACCGAGCGCGACTATATGGAAGGTGGCGACGGCCACGACCTGTTCGCGATCAATAGTGTTGCCGAAGCGACCCAGGATACGTTCCTCGGCGGCGCCGGCGCCGATACGATTGATCTTGCGGCGGCCGGCACCTATGATTTCTCGACCGGCGTTGCGCAGGATATCGAGGTTCTGTCGCTGAACCTGTCGCTTGGCAACTACAACATCACGACCGGGAATAACTTCAACGGCAGCGTGATGACCATCAAGGCCGACGCTGCGACGACGAACACCTTATATTTCGACTCATCGGACATGACCGATTGGTCTTCGACGTTCAGCCTTGATGGCGCGAACTTCAAGGGCAACGACACGATCAAGACCGGCGCTGCCGCCGATACGCTCAAAGGCGGCGACGGCAACGACCAGCTTTCGGGCGGAGCCGGGAATGATGTGCTCTGGGGCAATGACGGGGATGACACGTTAGACGGCGGTACGGGGACCGACGTCATGTATGGCGGGCTCGGCAATGACGTTTATATCGTCGATAGTCTTGCGGATGCCGTTTCCGAATCCCCCGGGGAGGGCACCGACACTGTCATCGCCGCGATCTCCTATACCATCTCCAATAATGTCGAGGTCTTGAGCCTGTCGGGTTCGGGCAATATCAACGGCACCGGCGATGTCGGGTCCGAAACGATCTTCGGCAATAGCGGGAATAACGTGCTTTCAGGCGGCGACGGCAGCGATGCGCTGTTTGGCGGTGCAGGCAATGACACACTCGATGGCGGTGACGGCGCCGATGCCTTGAGCGGTGGCACCGGCGACGACGAATATCATGTCAACCATTCCTTCGATCAGGTCTTCGAATTGACGGGCGAAGGCACGGATACCGTCATTTCCTCGGCAAGTTTCACGCTGGGCGGTACTTCTTACATCGAAGTCCTGAGCCTTACCGGCTCCAGCAATCTCGACGCCATCGGTAATGGCGAAGCCAATACGATCTACGGCAATACCGGCAAGAATAGCCTGTTGGGCCTTGCCGGTAACGACATCCTCCGCGGCGGTGACGGCGACGATACGCTGGATGGCGGCGGTGATGCCGATACGATGAGCGGTGGCCTCGGCGATGATGTCTATCATGTCGATAATGTCGGTGATCAGGTTGTCGAAGCGGCGAGCGAAGGCACGGATACGGTGCATTCCTCGGTCAGTTTCACCCTGGGCGCCAATCTGGAAGTCCTGAGCCTGACCGGTTCGGGTAACATTGATGGAACCGGCGATGGCGACGCCGATACGATCTATGGCAACAGCGGCAACAACAGCCTTGTCGGCGCGGCGGGCAATGACCTGCTAAGCGGCGCGGATGGTAACGATACACTGGATGGCAGCGCGGGCGACGACACCCTGTGGGGCGGCCTCGGCAACGATCACTATTATGTCGATAGCACGTCGGATCAGGTGCACGAGGTCTATAACGAAGGCAGCGATACTGTCATCGCCTCGACCTCCCACGCGATGGGCGTCAATGTCGAGGTGCTGAGCCTGATTGGTTCGGGAAATTTCTACGGCACCGGCAGCAGCGACAACAACACCATCATCGGCAATAGCGGCAATAACGCCCTGTCCGGCATGGACGGCGACGACCTGCTCTCCGGCGGCGTGGGCCTTGATACCCTCGACGGCGGCAATGGTGCTGACACCATGAGCGGCGGTATCGGCGACGACATCTATTATGTCGACGTAGCAGGCGACCTTGTGGTGGAAGCGGTTGGCGAGGGTATCGATACCGTCGTCTCGGCAGTTCACTACACCATGGCGGCGAATACTGAGGTGCTGAGCCTCACCGGCGTCGTCGATATCAAGGGCATCGGTACGGCGAACGCCGATACCATCACCGGCAATACCGGCTGGAATACCCTATCCGGCGCCGGTGGCGATGACGTTCTGGACGGTGGCGATGGCAACGACACTCTCGACGGCGGTACCGGCAACGACACGATGTACGGCGGCCTTGGCGATGATTACTTCATCGTCGACAGCGCGACGGACGGGGTCACGGAAAACAGCGCTGCGGGTACTGATACGGTCGAGGCCTCGGTCAACTACACGCTCGGCGGCAATGTCGAGGTTCTGATCCTGACGGGATCGGCCAATCTCAATGGCAAGGGCAGCGCCGGTGCCAATACGATCACCGGTAATAGCGGCAACAATTCTCTCCAGGGCGCGGCTGGCGACGATATCCTGCGTGGCAATGATGGTAACGATACGCTCGACGGCGGCATCGGTGTCGACACCATGAGCGGTGGCCTTGGCAATGACGTCTACATCGTTGACGACTCGGGCGATGTGGTTACGGAGATCTCGGGCCAAGGCACGGATACCGTCCAGTCTTCGGTCTCCTATACCCTTGGGGCGGGCAGCAGCATCGAGGTGCTGAGCCTTACTGGCAGCAGCAATATCAATGGTGTCGGGACCAGCAATTTCGACGCTGTCTACGGCAATAGCGGCAATAACTCGCTGGAAGGCGGTGCCGGTAGCGATACGCTTGTCGGCGGCGTCGGGAATGACACGCTGGATGGCGGCCTCAATGACGACACCATGAGCGGCGGCGTCGGTGACGACCTCTATATCGTCGACTCAGGGACCGACCTGGTCATCGAACTGGCGGGCGAGGGCACGGATACTGTCCAATCGCTGTACGATTATACCCTGGGTGCCAATGTCGAGGTTCTGAGCCTCATAGGCTCTGCAAACACCCACGGAAAAGGGACCAGTGTTGCCGACACGATTATCGGCAACATCGGCGATAACGCTCTGTCCGGCATGGCAGGCAACGACGACCTAACCGGCGGCGATGGCGCTGATACGCTGGATGGCGGCACGGGCGACGACAGCATGACCGGCGGTGCCGGCAACGATTATTACATCGTCGATAGTGCAACGGACGTGATCACCGAACAGGCGGGCGAAGGCAATGATGCCGTCGGTACATCGGTCTCCTATACGCTCAGTGACTATCTGGAATGGCTGACCCTGAACGGCTCCGGCAATATCAATGGCACCGGCAATGCCGACGCCAATACGATCAACGGCAATAGCGGAGATAACGTTCTCTCCGGCGACGGTGGTAACGACTACCTCTTCGCGGGTGCGGGCAACGACACCCTCGACGGTGGCACGGGTGCCGACACCATGAGCGGCAGCCTCGGCGATGATCTTTATGTCGTTGATGACGCGGGCGATGTCGTCACCGAATTTACCGGTGAAGGCTTCGACGCCATCCAGGCGTCGATCTCCTATACCCTGGCACCTGCCAGCTATATCGAGGTTCTGAGCCTGACGGGCGGTGGCAATATCGACGGTATCGGCACGACCGATGCCGAAACCATCCATGGCAACAGCGGCAACAACAACATCGAAGGCGATGCTGGTAACGATGTGCTCGTTGGCGGGGCGGGCAACGATACGCTCGCTGGCGGTGGCGGTATCGACACGATGAGCGGCGGTACGGGCAACGACCGTTACGTCGTGGATTCGATAATAGACTTAGTGGTCGAATTGGCGGGTGAAGGGACGGATACGATCTCGTCTTCCGTGTCCTACACGCTTGCGGCGAATGTCGAAGTCCTAAGCCTGCTCGGCTCCTCCAACATCAATGGCACGGGTACAGGTGTTGCCGATACGATCTACGGCAATACAGGTAACAACAGCCTCTCCGGGGCTGGGGGCAACGACGTGCTGGCCGGGGGCTGGGGGAACGATACTCTCGACGGTGGAACGGGCGCCGACACGATGTCCGGCGATTCAGGCGATGATATGTATATCGTCGATAGCTCGGCCGACGTGATCGTTGAACTCTCCGGCTTCGATACGGTGCAGTCGAGCGTCAGCTACACGCTCGGCGCCAATATCGAGGTGCTCAGCCTGATCGGGACCGCAATCGCTGGGACCGGTGACGGCGACAGCGACACGATCATTGGCAATGCCAGTAATAATCTTCTGTCAGGGGCGGCGGGGAACGACGTGCTGACCGGTGGCGCTGGGCACGATACGCTGGACGGTGGCACCGACGTTGACACCATGAGCGGCGGTATCGGCAACGACATCTATGTTGTGGATGACCTGGGCGACGTGGTC
The DNA here is from genome assembly GCF_042683105.1 of Lacibacterium aquatile. NCBI lineage: Bacteria > Pseudomonadati > Pseudomonadota > Alphaproteobacteria > Rhodospirillales > Rhodospirillaceae > Lacibacterium > Lacibacterium aquatile. The sequence goes on along the minus strand of NZ_JBHUIP010000009.1, from coordinate 190,655 downwards.
GTTGAGCTGAGCGGCGAGGGCACCGACACCCTTCAGCTATTCATCTCCTACACGGTTACGGCTGGCTCGAATGTCGAATATTTCAGCCTCGCAGGTGGTGCTGGGGATCTGACGATCGTCGGCAGTTCCGACGCCGAACACTTCTGGGGTAACGAGGGGGCCAATTCGATTGTCGGTGGCGGCGGCAACGATGTGATCGAAGGCATGCAGGGCAACGATAGCCTTGATGGCGGTGCGGGTGATGACACCATGACCGGCTCGGTCGGCGATGATACCTATATCGTCGATTCCGCCTCGGACGTGGTGGTCGAATTTTCGTCCGAAGGCAAGGATACGGTTATCGCGTCGGCGTCCTATAATCTGAGCGGAAGCGTCGAAGTCCTGAGCCTTTCCGGTTCCGCCAACATCAATGGCACCGGCAACTCCGACAACAATACGATTATCGGCAACGTCGGTGACAACGTCCTGAATGGCGACATTGGCCATGACCTTATCAGCGGGGGATATGGCAACGACACGCTGAGTGGCGGTTCCGGCGACGATAGCCTCTACGGTGGTGACGGCGATGACATGGGCATGGTGGACTTTGGGTCAGACTACTTCGACGGCGGCTATGGTAGCGACACGGTGACGATGGTCGCGGCCCATACCGATGGCAGCGACACGCTGATCGGCGGTCCCGGTGCGGACTTCGATACGATCCAGCTCGCAGGGGCTGGAACCTTCGATTTCAGCACCTCGACCATCGATAATTTCGAGGCGCTCTATTTCACCTCTGGCACCGGGATTTCGCGCTCGCTGACTCTTGGGGCCAATGTCACCAACACCTATCAAAGCCACATCACCATCGGCGTCGGCACCGCGAATAGCGGCGACTTGAATGTCGATGCCAGTGCTTCCGGTACGGCGATCTATATCAACAACTCCAACCTCTGGAACGGCAATGATTCGATGACGGGCAGTGTCGGCGACGACAAGCTCTATGGCGGCGCCGGCACGGATTCGCTGGTTGGCGGCAACGGTGCTGACTTCCTGCAGGGCGGAGCTGGTAACGATACGCTGAACGGTGGGGCGGGGGCGGATACCTTCTCCTTTACCCTCGGAACTGATGGCACCGATGTCATCACCTCCTTCACGAGTGGCACGGATGTTCTCGAGTTCAACCAGGCCGCTTTCAGCTTCTATGCCACGGGTACGCTCGACAACACGCGCTTCATCAACCTTGAGGGCAATGCCGTCGTCTCGGCGCTCTATACCGCGACACCGGCCTTGTTCTGGGTCGATGCGGCCTTGAGCGGCATCAATACCAGTGGTGCGGTGGCCTTCGTGCTTGATGGCGGCAAGTTGTATGTCGACTCGGATGGCGCTGGGGCAGGGGCGGGCTATCAGGTCGGTACGATTTCGTCCGGCGCTAATACCATCACCAATACCGACATCACGATCGTTTAAGGATCCGGGGCTTTCGCCCCGGACCTCAAATTGCCGATGCGGTTCCCTGGAGCCCTTTGGCGATGGCCTCGACCACGGCTGTGACCTTGGCTGGCACGAATTGCCGCGATGGGTGCACGGTATGGACCGGCAATACCAGCTTGCGCCAGTCGGCCAGCACCTCGATCAGGCGACCGGCGGCCAAGTCATCGGCCACAAGGTCGATGGGGGTATAGATGATGCCCGCACCGGCCAGGGCTGCCATCCGCAGGGCATCGCCATTGTCGATCTCCAGATTGCCTTGAACCTGCACCGTGAATTTCTCCCCCTGCTCAGTTTCGAACGGCCAGAGGTCGCGGGGGACGAGGTTCAGGTTGAGGATGCAACGATGGTTGCCCAGTTCTTCGGGATGGCGCGGCGCGGGGATCCTCGCCAGATACGACGGCGCGCAGCAGCAGGTGAAGCGATAGCTGCCGACCCGGCGTGCGATCAGGGATGACGACTTCAAGCTGCCGATGCGCAGCGCCAGATCATAGCCATCGGCGATCAGATCCACCGTGCGGTCGCTGAGGTAAAGCTCGATCGAAAGGGCGGGGTGCTCTGCCGTCAGCCGGGCCGAGATGGCCGAGAAATGCTTGATCCCCAGGGTGATCGGGGCCGTGACGCGCACTCGCCCGGAAACTGTTCCCGCATTGGGGCGGGACAGATCTTCAAGCGCCTCCAACTCGTCGATGATCCGGGCGGCTTTCTCCAGAAACTGCGCGCCTACCTCGGTCAGATGCTGACTGCGGGTCGTCCGCTCGATCAGCTTGACGCCATATTCCTCCTCCAGTGCCTGTATCCGTCGCCCGACCATGGCGGGAGAGATGCCCAGGCGTTTGGCCGCTTTGGCAAAGCTGCCGGATGACGCTGCGGCGACCAGTGTTTTGAGATTGGCGAGATCCTGCATTCAATACTTTTGTGCAAGTATGTTCTGAATATCAATGCAATTAACGTTTCAATCTTCGGGGACTATCTGTGTTGGCAGAGACACCCCTCACAGGAGTTGAGACAATGAGCATCGCAATCATCGGCCTTGGCAACATGGGCAAGGGCTTGGCAAAGCGGCTGTCGGGCAAAGCTGAACTGGTTCTTGCCGCGCGGGATGAAGCGCTGGCCAAGAGTCTGGCCGCTGAGCTTGGCGTGAAAAGCGCTTCCATTTCCGACGCCATTGCAACGGCGGAGATCGTGGTTCTGGCGGTTCCCTATGCATCTGCTTTGGAACTGGCAAAGCTGCCCGCCCTTACCGGCAAGATCATTGTCGACATCAGCAATCCGGTGAAACCAGATTTCTCGGGACTTCTGATCGGCCATAACACTTCTGCCGCCGAGGAAATCCAGAAGCTGGCCGCCGGTGCCAAGGTCGTGAAGGCCTATAATACGATCTTCGCGCAATTGTTCGATGTGTCGCCGGCCGCGACCGCCAAAGTGCCGGTCTTTGTGGCGGGGAATGATGAGGCCGCGGTTGATCGGGTAGCCGAGCTTGTCACGCTTTCGGGCTTTGCTGTCGAAAAGACTGGCGGCCTTGATGCAGCAAAGCTGGTGGAGCCCGTGGGGATGCTTAATATCCGCCTGGGCTATGGCCTTGGTCGCGGGACGGCGATTGCACCGACCTGGACGGCCGTTGCCGCTTAAAGTGGGCGGACCCGCCCTGCGACTTCCGTGGGGCGGGATTATGCGTGAGGACGAAAACAGATGAGTCGGCCGATCATTGTTGCACTGCATGGGGTGGGCGCCAGTTCCGAAGGTCTGGCTGCCGCCTTGCAGCCGCTGGAAGCCCAAGCAGAGGTGATAGCCCTGCCGGGGCCGGAGGCTTTTGATCGGGGCGGTCCTGGTCGTCAGTGGTTCTCGATTGCGGGCGTGACAGAAGAAAATCGTCCCGCGCGGGTGGCGGCTGCTTTGCCGCCGCTACTGACACGCTTGCAGGATATCGCCGACCAGCGGGGAATTCCCAGGCACGATCTGATCCTGTTGGGGTTCAGCCAGGGCGCGATCATGACGCTCGCGGCTGTCGCAGGTGGTCACCATCCAGGCCGCGCGATTGCTATCGCCGGGCGTCTGGCCGCATCGGTCGCGGCGGTTGATGAGAAAGCTGCGTCGGTCATACTGGTCCATGACCGGGGCGATGCGGTCATGCCGGTCTCCTTGTCCAAGGAGGCATCTGCTGCCTTAGAGAGAGCGGGACACCGGGTGACGATCCAGGAGACTGTGGGCCTCGGCCACAGTATCGGTGCCGAGACGATAACCATCGTGCGGCACTGGCTCGAACAGAATTGAGATAGGGCTGGGAAATCCCAGCCCTTCTTTCTTTGATCTCAGCGCCAGCCGAGCGCTGGAGCTACATGCTTCAAAATGCTCTCGATCACATGGGCGTTATAGGCGACGCCCAACTGGTTCGGGACGGTCAGGAGCAGCGTATCGGCTTCCTTGATCGCCTCATCTTCGGCCAGTTGTTTCACCAGGGCATCCGGTTCGGCGGCATAGGAGCGGCCGAAGATCGCGCGGGTCTTTTCGTCGATATTGCCGATCTGATCCCGACCTTCGCCACTGCCACCGAAATAGGCCCGGTCGGTGTCATTGACGAGGGCGAAGATGCTGCGGCTGACCGAGACACGGGGCGTACGGGTATGGCCAGCGGCTTTCCAGGCCTCGCGATAGGCGCGGATCTGGGCGGCCTGCTGAATATGGAAAGGCTCGCCCGTTTCGTCGTTCTTAAGGGTCGAGCTTTGCAGGTTCATGCCCAGTTGCGCGGCCCAGATGGCGGTGGCATTGGAGCTGGCGCCCCACCAGATGCGCTCGCGCAAGCCTTCCGAATGCGGTTCTACCCGCAGCATGCCTGGCGGGTTGGGGAACATCGGGCGCGGGTTCGGCTGGGCAAAGCCATTGCCTTTCAGCACTTCCAGCAGGATCTCCGTATTGCGACGGGCCATCGCGCTCTCGTCCTCGCCTTCGCCGGGCGCATAGCCGAAATAGCGCCAGCCGTCGATCACCTGCTCCGGCGATCCGCGGCTGATGCCCAGTTGAAGGCGGCTGCCGGCGATCAGATCGGCTGATCCGGCGTCTTCAGCCATATAGAGCGGATTTTCGTAGCGCATGTCGATGACGGCGGTGCCGATTTCGATTTTGCTGGTCTTGGCGCCGACGGCCGCCAGAAGCGGGAAGGGGGAGGCGAGCTGGCGGGCAAAATGATGCACCCGGAAATAGGCGCCATCCGCGCCCAACTCCTCGGCCGCAACGGCAAGATCGATCGACTGCAGCAAGGCATCCCCAGCCGAACGCGTCTGGGATTGCGGGGAGGGCGTCCAATGCCCGAACGAGAGAAAACCGATCTTCTTCATGCTGCCTGTCCAAGTGGAAATAATCGTAACTTATATAGAGACGGATGGATGCGATGAAAAGGGATGTCGTTGTATTGGCCGGTATTTTAGTAAAAAGACCGTCGATAATGCTTCGATGCAGCCATCCCTTGTGTCAAAAAAAGCTAGAAGATGTGATGTCGACCTGACGTCGTACAGTTCAGTGCCGGTTGATAAGATGGGAGAGGGTGGTGTCACTGCTGGGGCGTTTATTCGTGATGATGTTTGTCTGTGTAGTCCTTGCGGTGGCTACGAACGGACTGCCATAAGACTTGATTTTTGCCTGTCTCTGTATACGAAATATATATCCTCAAAGCCCCCTATGAACTCGATTTCCTAGCGGTCCGGTCGGGTCTCGGTCAGGATCCAGTCACGGAAGGCGGCGAGCGGCGGGTAGGCCGCACGCTCATGCGGCCAGACGAGGTAATAGGCTTCGCTGGAGCGCATGGGCAGATCGACCGCACGCACCAGTTTGCCCGTCTGCAATTCCTCCTGGATCAGGAACGTCGGCAATAGCGCGACGCCAAGGCCCGCGACTGCCGCCTGCGCTGCTGTCGCGAATTGGTCGAACAGCATGCCCTGAACCGTGAAGGCGGGCAGGCCGCTCATCTCGAACCAGCGCTCCCAGGCATCCGGGCGGCTGGTCAGATGTAGCAGCGGCGCCGTCCGCAGATCCTCTGGCTTCGAATAGCCATTGCGCGCCGCGAGATCGGGACTGCAGGCCGGAATCACATCTTCATGTCGCAGCAGGGCAACCTCGGCCCCCGGCCAGTCAGGCGTGCCGAAATGGATCGCGGCATCGATGGCCTCGGCTCGGAAGTCGAAATAGGAGAGGCGCGTCACGAGATTGATCGTGATCCCCGGTGTGCGCGCCAGAAAGCCGGGCAGGCGCGGGGCTAGCCATCTGGTGCCGAAGGTCGGCAGGATCGCGAGATTGAGGATGCCGCCCGTCGGATTAGCCCGCAGATTGAGGGACGCGGTCGAGATCTTGCGCAGCGCATCCCGGATCTCCCGCGCATAATATTCCCCGCCGACATTCAAGGAAACGCGCTGCTTTTCACGGTGGAAAAGTTCCACTTCCAATAGGTCTTCCAGCGCCTTGATCTGGCGGCTGACGGCGCTCTGTGTCAGCGACAGTTCCCGCGCGGCGGCGGTGATGCTGCCGGTTCGGGCCGCTGCCTCGAAGGCCGACAGCAGGGAAAGTGAAGGCAGAAAGCGCCGGGGGGCTTGCATGTTATTCCCAGATAGAATGATCTCTTGATCAATCATTGCTAGCGGTGAACCGCCCTACAAGCAAGGATTGGCAGAAATCTGCGCATTTCCCGGCCTGGGGACTCATTCCCATCCGGTATGGAGACGATCGAGATGCTGAACGACCCTCGTTCCCACGGCCTCTGGGAAGCAACTGCCCCGGCGGCACCCGCCACGCAAGGTCTGCGCGAGGCGCTGTCGGCCGATGTGGTCGTGGTAGGCGGTGGCTTCACCGGCCTGTCCACCGCGCTTCACCTGGCGCAGGCGGGAAAGAAGGTCGTGTTGCTGGAAGCGGTGGAGGCCGGGTTTGGCGGGGCAGGACGTAATGTCGGCCTCGTGAACGCTGGCATGTGGGTGATGCCGGACGATCTCCCCAAGGTGCTGGGGTCGATCCATGGCGACCGGCTGCTGCACCTGTTGGGGAACGCGCCGAGCCTCGTCTTCGATATCATTGAAAAGCAAGGAATTTCCTGCGAAGCGATTCGCAACGGCACCCTGCATCTGGCGGCCGGTGAAGCCGGTCTGGCCGAACTGAAACAGCGCGAGGCGCAATGGGCGGCCCGGGGCGCCCCTGTCACGCTGCTCAGCGCTGAAGAGACGGCCAAGAAGGTCGGCACCAAGGCTTATGTGGGCTCTTTGCTCGACATGCGGGCCGGAACGATCCAGCCGCTGGCCTATGCCCGTGGTCTTGCCCAGGCGGCCATCGCGGCGGGCGCCAAAATCTTCACCAGCAGCGCCGTGACCTCCATCGAGCGGCAGGGCAGCCAATGGCTGGTCGCGACCGGGGCGGGTAGCGTGACGGCTGATTGGGTGGTGCATGCCACGGATGCCTATAGCAAGGGTCCGTTGCAGGCGATCCGGGACGAGCAGGTGCATCTGCCCTATTTCAATCTGGCGACCAAGCCGCTGACGCCAGAACAGCAGGCAGCGATCCTGCCGGAGCGCCAGGGTGCCTGGGATACAGCGACCATCATGACCTCTTTCCGCTTCGATCAGCGCGGTCGCCTCGTCTGGGGCAGCATCGGCGCCCTACGCGGCACAGGTCTCGGAGTGCATCGCGCCTGGGCCAAGCGGGCGATTGCCAAGCTGTTCCCGCAATTGGGCAAGGTGGAGTTCGAGCAGGAATGGTTTGGCTGGATCGGCATGACCGCCGATAATCTGCCGCGCTTCCATAAGCTTGGGGACAAGCGGGTGGGCTTCAGCGGCTATAATGGCCGCGGTATTGCACCGGGAACCGTGTTCGGTAAAACCCTGGCGGACCTCATCCTCGGCAAGATCGGCGAGGCGGACCTGCCGCTGCCGGTGACCGAGGTGGCAACCCCCAGCTTCCGCCCCATCCGCGAAGCCTTCTACGAGGTCGGCGCGCAAGTGGCGCATCTGACGGCGGATCGATTCTGAGATTTATACTCATCTTGTCATCCCGGAGTCTCTACGTCCTGTCATCCCGGCCTTGAGCCGGGATCCGGCCGAAGGATGTTGCTGACAACCTAAAGGTGTGCATGCTTCTTGCGTGCAGTATTGGGTTTATATTCTGGCGAGTGGACCAAGAGACACTCTCTATATCGGGGTCACGAATGACCTGCTTCGCCGCGTCTGGGAGCATCGCGAAGGGCTGACCGATGGCTTCACACGTCGCTATGCCATCAAACATCTTGTCTGGTTTGAAGAGCATGCTGAGATCGCCGAAGCGATCTCGCGCGAGAAGCGGGTCAAGCGTTGGCCCCGCCAATGGAGGTATGAGCTTGTGGCCAAAGACAATCCACAATAGGCGGATTTATTCGATAGCTTGACGGGATAGAGCGCTGTCGAGGGCGGCCGGATCCCGGCTCAAGGCCGGGATGACAGCATAGAGAAATAAAAACAAAAAAGCCGGGGAGATCGCTCTCCCCGGCCTTTTTCATGTCTCAGGCCACCCTTACGCGACGTCGAATTTGACGCCCTGGGCCAGCGGCAGGGTCTTGCCGTAGTTGATGGTGTTGGTGGCGCGGCGCATATAGGCCTTCCAGCTGTCCGAGCCCGATTCGCGCCCGCCGCCGGTTTCCTTCTCGCCACCAAAAGCACCGCCGATTTCAGCGCCCGAGGGGCCGATATTGACGTTGGCGATGCCGCAGTCCGAACCGCGCACCGACAGGAAAGTCTCCGCCTCGCGCAGATCGTTGGTGAAGATCGAGGAGGAGAGGCCCTGCGGCACGGCGTTATGCAGCGCCAGCACCGCTTCGAAATCCGTATAGCGGATGACATAGAGGATCGGGGCGAAGGTCTCATGTTCGACCGGCCCGCTCTGGCCGGGCATCTCCACCAGGGCCGGGCGGACATAGAAGGCATCGGCAGCCTCTGCCTCACCTACGCGGTCGCCGCCGGTCACGGTGCCACCGGCGGCCTTGGCGGCTTCCAGCGCCTTCTGCATGCCGGTGAAGGCACCCTTGTCGATCAGCGGGCCGACCAGGGTGCCAGTGGTCATCGGATTGCCGATGGTGACCGAGCCATAGGCCTTCTTCAGGCGCGGCACCAGGGTGTCATAGACGCTGTCATGGACGAAGAGGCGGCGCAGGGTGGTGCAGCGCTGGCCGGCGGTGCCCATGGCGGCGAAGGCGACGCCGCGCAGGGTCAGATCCAGATCGGCGCTGGGGCAGACGATGGCGGCGTTATTGCCGCCCAGCTCCAGGATGGCGCGGGCGAAGCGACCGGCCAGACGCGGGCCGACGGCCCGGCCCATGGCGGTCGAGCCGGTGGCGGAAACCAACGGGACGTTCTTATGGTCGACCAGCAGTTCGCCGATCTCACGCCCGCCGATGATCAGAGCTGCCAGACCTGCCGGAGCCTTGCCGCCATTGGCGTTGTAGCGGGCAACTGCCTTGTCGAAGAGAGCGACGGTGGCAAGCGCGGTCAGCGGGGTCTTTTCCGACGGCTTCCAGACGGTGGAATTGCCGCAGACCAGGGCCAGCGCGGCATTCCAGGCCCAGACGGCGACCGGGAAGTTGAAGGCGGAAATGATGCCGGTCACGCCCAGCGGATGCCAGGTTTCCATCATGCGATGGTCGGCGCGTTCGGTCGCGATGGTCAGGCCGTAAAGCTGGCGGGACAGACCGACCGCGAAATCGCAGATATCGATCATTTCCTGAACTTCACCAAGGCCTTCCGAGGTGATCTTGCCAGCTTCCAGCGAGACGAGGTGGCCCAGTTCGGCCTTCTTGGCGCGCAGTTCTTCACCAAACAGGCGCACCAGTTCGCCACGCTGCGGCGCCGGGATCGAGCGCCAGGCAAGGAAGGCCGTCTGCGCGCCATCGATGGCGGCACGGGCAGCGTCCGGGGCATCTTCCTTCACATGGGCGACCGTTTCGCCGGTAATCGGCGTGCGGGCGGCAAGCGTACCGCCGGACAGGCGCGCCGCATCTACCCCCAGATCCTTGAGGAGCGAGGTGACTTCGGCGGCGACGCCCTTGGGGAGGTTCAGGCTGGTCATGGTGTCTTCCCGTTTGTCAGCTGGTCAAAAAGTGCCTCGGCCGGATGGCGCGGGCGGAAGTCGGCGAAACGTTCGGTCTGGCAGCGGCAGGAGAAGCCGGTTGCCAGAATCTTTTCAGGCGGTTGCTGGGATATTTGCTGGCGCCAGCTCAACTCGAAAAGCCTTAGCGACAGATCTTTATGCTCACGTTCATGGCCAAAAAGCCCGGCCATGCCGCAGCAGCCGGTGGCCGGGGTTTCGACCCCTAAGCCGAAATGCGCGAAGATCTTTGTCCAGAGCGTGGCCGTCTGCGGGCGGGATGTCTTCTCCGTGCAATGGAGCAGCAGACGGTAATCGCTTTTTTGGGAGAGGTCGACGGGGGCGATGCGACCCGCCGCGATCTCAGCGGCCAGGAACTGCTCCAGCGACCACAGGCGGCCAGAGGCTGCCTCACCATCCTGGATATATTCATGCTCGAACATCAGGCCGGTCACAGCTTCGACGCCGATGACCGGCAGGCCTGTCGCGTTGAGTTCTGCAAGCTGGTCGCGTGCTGCTTTGGCGATGGGGGCGAAACGACCGAGGAACCCCAGCACATGCAGGTTCTTCCCATTAGCCTTGGGCGCGGCGCAGAAGACCCTATAGCCAAGCAACTCCAGCAGATCATAGACCCCCTGGACAGCGGCATCGTCGAAGCTGCCGGTGAAGCTGTCTTCCATCAGGATGACAGCGCGATCTGGTTTTCCATGCAGCTCCTGCAAGGACCGGCGGCGGGTACGGTGGCTTAGAGCGGGCAAATCCACCAGTCCGAACCAGCGCGGGAACGCGCTTTTCAACACCGCGTTGCCAAGGCGTGGCAGGCGACGCAGCAGAGGCAGGAAGACCTCCATCGACGCCACCAGGTAGTCGCGTAAGGGCCTGTTATATTTTCGATAATAGCGGTCGAGGAAGCGAGCTTTCATCACCGGAATATCGACTTTGATCGGGCATTGCCCGGCGCAGGCCTTGCAGGACAGGCAGGTGCTGAGCGACTGCCGCAGCTGTCCCTCAATCCGGGTCAGTGCTGCGGAGGGGCCGTTCGTTTCCAGCCGCGCCCATTCCCGGATCAGCGCTGCGCGGCCCTTGGGCGACTGGGTGCGGTCGCCAGTGGCCTTGAAGGACGGGCACATGGGATCGGCGGTATCCCAATTGAAGCAGGCGCCGTTGCCGTTGCAGGCCAGCGCTTTGCCAAAGTCCGCGCTGAACTGCTTGCCGATCTGCCGGTCGAACTCGCCGCGCAAAGGCACCGCGTCGATCCGGTCGATTGCGCCCTTAGCGGTCGTCGCCAGCTTGCCGGGGTTCAGCAGGTTCTTCGGATCGAAGACTGCCTTGATCCGGCACAACTCTTCGTAAAGCTCCGGCCCGAAGAAGAAGGGCGAATATTCCCCGCGATAGCCGCGCCCATGCTCGCCCCACAGCAAACCGCCATATTTCCGCGTCAGGCTGGCTACACCATCGGAAATCGGCCGGATCAGGGCGGCGTCGGCCGGATCTTTCATATCCAGGGCGGGGCGCACATGCAGGCAGCCGACATCGGCATGACCGAACATGCCATAGCTCAAACTATGGCTATCCAGGAGCGCGCGAAACTCGGCGACATAGTCGGCCAGCTTTTCCGGAGGAACGGCGGTATCTTCGACAAAGGGAATGCCTGGCCGATGTCCGCCCAGACGCCCCAGGAGGCCGACGGATTTCTCGCGCAGAGACCAGAGCTGATTGATGGTCGGCGTATCCGTGACCAACGTCCAGCCAAGCGTCGCAACATCGCCTTGCTTCAACAGCTTTTCCAGACGCGCGACCTGGGTCGAAACCTCTTCAGCCGACATGCCGACAAATTCGACGAAGTTCAGCCCACCCACCGGCACTGGTGTCGGCCCGCCCAGCACGCCTTCGATGCTGGACCAGAGCACATCATCGCGGGCGAGACTCAGGATCTTGTCGTCGATGATTTCGACAGCCGCCGGTTCGGCCTGCAGTAGGCGCCGCACATCGACCAGGGCCGCCTGGAAATCGGCATAGCGGATGGCCGCCAAAGCCCGGTGGGTCGGGCGTGGGATGACCCGCAGTGTCAGTGCCTTGGTGACGGCCAGCGTGCCTTCAGATCCGGCTAGTAGATAGGAGAGGCGGAAGCCGCCATCTTCGTCCGTCACATGCTCCAGATTATAGCCGGTCAGGCCCCGGTTCATCTTGGGGAAGGTCTCGCTGATCAGCGCGGTCTTTTCCGTCACCACGCGCTGCACTTCGCGGTGGATGGCGCCAGTCCGGTCAGCCTGTTCCAGGACAGGCACGAGCCCCTCGCGCGTCAGGCGTTCGACCCGCATATCGCTGCCGTCGGCCAGTACGACGTCCATCGCCTCGATATAGTCGGAGGTCTTGCCATAGATGCGCGAGCCTTTGCCCGATGCGTCCGTCGCGACCATGCCGCCGATGGTGGCGCGGGATGCCGTGGAGACGTTCGGCGGGAAAAACAGCCCGTGGGGCTTCAGGAAGTCGTTGAGCTGGTTCAGTACCACGCCGGGATCGACGGTGACGAGGCCGCGTTCGATATCCAGGTGGTGAATTGCTTTGAGAAAACGCGAGGTATCGATCACGACCCCGCGCGTCAGCGACTGACCGTTTGTGCCGGTGCCGCCGCCTCTAGGCGAAACCGCCACCACGAACCTGTCGGCAAGGCGTAGGATGCGGTTGATATCCGCGCCGTCACGGGGGAAGAGGATGGCGCGCGGACGCACCTGATAGATGCTGTTGTCGGTCGCATAGACGGTGCGGGCGGCGTCATCCGTAGCAACCTCGCCCAGGAAACCGCTGGCGACAAGCGCCGACAGGAAGGGGGCTAACCCTTCCTGTTCGGGTGTTTCATCTTTCAGGGCTGCTGACATCAACGGATCATTCAGCCGCAGACTTAACCTGTCCGAGGGCCGCCAGCGCTGCATCGAGGGATGCCTGTTCGCTGGCGGCATAGAGGGCCAGCTCGTCGCTGACTGCAGCGCCGAGAGCTTCCTCGAAGGCATCGCGATTGGCGCTCTCCGTAAAGTTCTGCTGCGTGTCGCCGCCCAGGTTCGACTGGAAGATCCCGGCGGCGCTGACGGGGAGGAAATCCTCGTAGATCATCGGCTCGGCAATCAGATAACCGGCGGCGATCAGGGCCTCGACATCGGCCAGCAGTCGCCCGGCATCGGCGATGCCTGCAGGGGTGGCGCGATAGCGGAAATAGGCAAGACCCTGGCGGCGCAACTCCGCCCAATCGTCCGGCAGCGCTTTGAAGCGTTGGGCGAGCTCAGCATTATAGTCGCCAGCCTTCGCCGTACGGACCGACAGCAACAGCTCGTCGTAAAGCTTGCGGCCCTTGGCGGTCAGCGCGACGCCGCGCTGCTCGATCTCGCCAAAGCGGGCCGAATGCGTTCCAGTTGATGAAGCGTTATCTTCGTCAATAAAATCAATCGCTTCTTCCAGGGCTTTAAAGCTCGTCTGGCGCAGAAGAATAGTGCAGTCGCGGCGCGGCGGCCCTTCGATCACGGCCTTGGGCGTAATGCCGCGCTTAGGCATTCCCGCCTGCACAGCGTCGATATCGAGGGTTCGGGGCGTCAGGTGATTGATGTGCGGTCCCTTGAAGCTGACCACATCGGCGATCAGGCGATGGGCATCATGCAGCCGCTGATAAGTCGCAGCGGAAACCGTGCTGTCCTTGTGCCAGCGGAAGGTCTCCAAGGCTTCGCGGACGAACTCTTCGGCCTCGGTGCGGGTCAGGCCGCCGTGGGTTTCGCAAACGTCGATCAGGGCGCGGACGCGGGGCGTAAAGATATCGCGCTTGGCCAAAATCGCCTCAGCATCCCGGCGTAACTGTGCGTCGTCGACCAGATCCAGGCGCAGCAGCGAGGTGAAAACGCGGAACGGGTTCTTGCGCAGGGCCTCATCGCCAATCGGGCGGAAGGCTGTGGAATGAACGGGGATCCCGGCGACCGACAGATCATAATAGCCAACCGGCTGCATGCCCATGACGGCAAAGAGGCGGCGGATCGTGAAGAGTTCTTCCGCTTTGCCCAGACGGATCGCGCCATGGCGTTCCACATCCAGCCGGTCGAGTTCGCCGCTCTCCTGAAGCGATGCCTTGAGGGCGGGATCGCGCTCCAGGGTGTCGCTATTAACGTCGGCGACGAGATCCAGCAGGTCCTGATAGAGCGGCACCTCCGCCCGGTACATATCCGACATCGCGCTGGAAAACAGGGTGCGGATCTCGTCGGGCGGAAGATGGATGCGGGTCATGGGGCCTACCTCTGCGTCACTTTCAGTAAAGGACGGAGGTTATGCCCATCCTTCATGCTGAGCGGCAGGGTAGCTGCTGGATCTTGCCAGATGTTAGCGATGCTTCCTCAAGAGATCATTCCATATGAGAATGATCTCTAGTCTAACGTCTCAAGGTCCCTGGGATTCACGATGGCTCCCTGCAGAAGCTTGGACGCGCGCTCAAGCAGGGTCATCGCCTCTTACAGACATTGGTAGGCTTCATAGACCTCGTTATCTTCGGTCACGGGTTTCCTCCTCCCGTGCATTCGCTTCTTCCGTGGTTTCAGCGAAATAGGGCGGAGGTGCGCGCCGGGTCGATTGTTCCGATTTGAAGGCGAAATCACGTTTCGCCTGGACCCAATCTTCGGCCGACCGATTGTCCGGACGTTCCCGGTCTTCGGCGATACGGGGGGCATTTTCGCGGTCTTTATCCTGCATGATCCGCTCCTTGGAAGGATGGTTGTCGCAACGGATAAACACCGGGTGTCGGGCGAAGGTTCCGACTCTATCGGGCGGCGAGGGTGAAAAAGTCAGTCGGCCCCATCTGGCCGCCTTTTAATGTGATCTCCAACCCGTCGAGGCTAGGGTCGTCGCTATGGGCCCGGCAGAGCGGCGCCCCAGGTACCAGAGGCGCGATATAGGAAAGTCCCCACATGTCTAGGCTTCGCACGGCGAGGCTCGATGTGTCGCCCCCGGCAATCAGCAGACGAGAGATCCGGGCTTTTTTCAGAATATTGCCAAGCAGTTGGCCGGTTGCGCTCGCAAGTGCACCGGCATTCACCGGCGTGGCGCCGGGCGGATCGGTGACGAGCATGACGTTGCCCAGCCCCAACGCGTCCACAACCTGCCGCTGCAATGCCGGGACGTAGTCTGGGTCCTGCAAGAGGCGATGGGGATCGATGGCAAGGTGCCGATAGCCTTGCGCCGCTTCGACCTGGGCGCGGGTGACGGGCGAGAGGCTGCCGACCAAGGCCAGTACCGGGCCATCGTGCCGCGGAGGCTTCTGATGCTGTTGGCTGGCCCGGCGGTCCGTCCAGGCGGTGGCAAGGGCTTGAGCCACGCTACTTGCCCCAACAGCCAGCATCGGACCTGCTCCGGCCTTTGCCCATAACAAGGGACCGATGACCGACAGATCCTCGGCTCGCGAAACATCCAGCAGAGTAGGTGCTGACGGAATGTCGAGCGGCGAGCCGTAGGCGCGGTAATCGACCAGCCGCAGATCCGCCAAGCCCTGGAGCGCCAGATGGCGGCGCAAGTCTGCCTCGGCCATCGGGGTGACGGGGTGGATGCTCATGGTCGGATGGCGGTCGATGCGATGGATCTGCCCATCCCCGGCGGCCGCAAAGAGAGTGCCGAATAGGCAGAAACGGCCGAGGTTCGGCTGACCGCCCAGGATCGGCACAAACGGATTGGGGAAATGCGGCGCCAGTGCGCGGGTTGCTACGCCGATGCTCCCGACATGGGGGGCGCTATCGAAGGTCGAGCAGCATTTGTAGTGAAGGATCTGCACACCTGCGGCGGCAAAGAACCGCCCGACAGCCTCCAGTTCTGCTGTCATAGCCTCCGGTGCCATAGAGCGCGCTGCTCCGGCGATACCGATGGCGTCCAGAGGCCCGGCACGCTCCAATTGCGAAGCGGTCGGTACCTTCAGGAACAGTAGGGCGGCAAGGTTTCGCTCCGCCAGGGTGGCCAGCGTATCGCTCGCCCCCGTGAAATCGTCGCCATACCAGCCGTAGCGGGCGGCACTCATCCCGCTACCTTGCCGAAGAAATCGAGGGCGGACTGCAGTTCCGGATGGGCTTTGGCGGCGTCAGCCACCGATTGCCCGGCTGCAACCGCTTCCCAGGCCTGACGGATGCTCGCAACCCCGGCCGCCGGTCCCATGGGATGGGCGAGAATGCCGCCGCCCGCCATGAACAGCAGGTCGGTGTGGCCGATGGCATCCCAGGTGACTTGCGCGGTGCCTGCCCATTGTCCGGAAGAAAAAGCGGGCATGACCCGGTCGTCGATCCCCTCGGCCAGCGGCGTGACGCAATCCTTGGCGGAACTGACGACTTCCTCGTCTTCCTGGGCGAATTTCCCCTGCAACCCATGCACATGCATATGGTCGACCCCGGCCAGCCGCCACAGCGTCTGATAAGCCTGGAAGGAGATGCCGAGCAGGGGATGGCGCGAGAAGGCGCCATAGCCGTTACGATGGCCATGCAGGGCGAGGTCTGTGGAGCGGCGTAGCGTCTCGACGGCCGAGAAACCGCACCAGTTGAGGCTCGCCATTACGCAGGAGCCGCCCTCGCGCGCCACCAGATCGGCATGGCGGCGCATGGCGTCGGTTTCGTCAGTGATGTTGAAGGCGACCATCACATGTTTGCCGGTCTTGTCCTGATGGCGACGGATCGCCTCCATCACCGCTGGCACCCGCTTGGCGAGCGGCGCATGGACGGGATCGGCCGCGATCTCGTCATCCTTGATGAAATCCAGACCGGCGTCGCACAGGCGCGTCACCAGGGCAGCGATCTCGTCGGCATGCAGGCCAACGTTCGGCTTGATGATCGACCCGATCAAAGGGCCCGATGTCGCGCCCGTTAGGGCACGTGTCCCGGCGATGCCCTGGCGCGGCATCTGGAAAAGCCGACGGTAAGAGGCCGGCAGGGTGATGGTGTCGAGCCGCAGCCCTGTGACCTCGCCCAGATCGAACAGATTCCCCGCAACGATGGAGGCGAGGGTGGAGAGGTTCGCGCCGACATTATCGACCGGGAAGGAGATCGCAATCCGCGCCCGGCGCCAGGGTCCTTGAACGCCTTTGCGGGCCAGCCACGCGTTCGGCAGGCTTGGCTCGGCCGCGCTCTCCAGCTCCGTGACGGAAGTGACGAGGGCGCGGGCGCGGTTGCGCAGCTCCTCCGTCTCGCCTTCGACACGGGTGAAGGTGCCGCAGGACTGTTCCCCCGCCATGACCTCGGCCACTTTGCCAGGGTCGAGCGGGGTTTCGATCAGATAAGTCGCCTCGAACCGTTCCATGGGATCAGAGCTTGCTCAGGTCCGGGAAGGGGCGGACGGGATCCTTGCCATCCCAGGTTTCCGCTGCCTCGCGGATCATGCGGAACATCTCGCCCTTGGGGCCAGCCACTTCGGAGAGTTCGATCACGGTGCCGGGGTGATAATGGGTGTCGAAATAGACGAACCGCCCCTTATCGCCGACTTCGCCGCTCATGACCGACTTGAAGCCCTGTTTGGTCAGGCGCTCCAGATCCTCGTCATAGGTATCGGTCCAATAGGCCACATGCTGCAGGCCGGTGTGACCCGCTTGCGTGAAGTCGCGATACATCGACGGCACATCGTTGCGGCACTGGATCAACTCGACCTGAAGGGGGCCGGAATTGGCCAGAGCGACCGAGTTATGCGGCTCGTAGCTTTCACCCTTGTAGCGGTAGTTTTTGATCGGAACCTTGGGGTTATAGAAGAAGGGGCCGACGCCGAGCACACGGCTCCAATAGTCCATCGCGGCTTCGATATCGGGGACGACATAGCCAGCCTGACGGATCTGACCGAAAAAACGGCTCATGATGGATGCTTTCTTGAACGGGATTAAAACTTGAGGAAGCCGGTGGAGATCCAGGGAATGGCCGCGACCACGACCAGGCCGACCAGCAGGGCTGCGACATAGCCCCAGATGTATTTCAGGCCTTCGTCCGGGTTGACCTTGCTGATCGCGCAGGCGCCGTAGTAGCCGACGCCCAGCGGCGGGGCGAACAGGCCGATGCCCATGGCGAAGATGACGACCATCGCGTAATGGACCTCATGCACGCCGACCTGCTTGGCGATGGGGAACAGCAGCGGGCCGAACAGCACGATGGCCGGGATGCCTTCCAGCACGCTGCCCAGGATCACGAAGGCGACGATGGAGATGGCGAGGAAACCCCAGGTGCCGCCGGGAATATTCGCCATGGCCTGCGCCAGATCCTGCGAGAAGCCGGATTGCGTCAGGCCCCAGGCCATCGCGGTGGCACAGCCGACGATGAAGATGATGGCGCCGGTCAGCGATGCGGTTTCAACCAGCATGGCCGGCAGGCGGCGCCAGTCGAACTGGCGATAGACCAGGATGCCCATCACGACCGAATAAGCGACGCCGATGGTCGACACCTCGGTCGCCGTCGCAACCCCTTCCACCACGGCGGCCCGGATGACGAAGGGCAGGGCGATGGCGGGTAGGGCGATGACGGCCAGCTTGCCGATCTCACGCTTGGAATAGCGGGTGATCTGGCTCAGATCCTCGCCGCGATGGCGCTTCCAGACGACGAAGCAGAGGGCAAGACCCAGCACCACGGCGGGCAGCATGCCACCGGTGAAGAGGGCGGCGATGGAGACGCCGGTGACCGAGCCGATGGTGATCAGCACGATGGAGGGCGGAATGGTTTCCGTCTGCGCGCCGGTTGCCGACAGCAGGGCTACGAGATCGCCGGGCTTGGCGCCGCGCTTCTTCATTTCCGGAAATAGCACCGGGGCGATGGCGGCCATATCGGCGATCTTGGAGCCGGAAATGCCGGAGACGAGATACATCGCGCCGATCAGCACATAGGAAAGACCGCCGCGCACATGACCCAGCAGGCTGGCCAGGAACTGGATCATGGCCTTGGCCATGCCCGTCATCTCGATCAGGGCCCCTAAGAAGATGAACAGCGGCACCGCCAGCAGGATCAGATGGCTCATGCCTTCATCCAGGCGACCGACCATGACCAGCAGCGGGGTCGAGGTGGTGCAGGCGAGATAGCCGAAGGTGGCGAGCGCAAAGGAGAAGGCGATCGGCACCCCGGCAAAGACATTCACCGCGACGATGCCGACAAAGAAAATGATGAGGTTCAGCTTGCCCAGCGGCTTCAGGGCCGGACCGGCGACCCAGAACAGCGCAATCAGGGCGGCGGTCAGGCCAAGAGCCAGCAGAACGGGCTTCCGCGATCCGAAGCGTGCGAGGCGGAAGACGGCTGCGGCCAGCATCAGCGCGATGCCGACGGGAATAGCCCCGGCGCGCCAGGCATTGGAGATTTCCAGCGCCGGGGTGACGATGAAATGCTCTTCCTCGGCATATTCCACCGCATGCGGCAGGATCAGCAGGAGGAAAGAGATGGAGGCGGTGACCGCCACCGCCTCCAGAAGGGCCCGGGTTTCAGGGGAGACGCGGGCAATCAGTCCCGTCATGCGCATATGCTCGCCCCGGCGCAGCGCAACGACGGCCCCCAGCATCGACAGCCAGAGGAAAAGGATCGAGGCCAGCTCGTCCGACCAGATCAGCGGGGCATGGAAGACGTAACGGGCCGTGACGCCTGCCCCCAGAATGATGATTTCCAGGAGGACAAGCAGGGCGGCGGCCATCTCCACCGTAACGCCCAGGGTGCGGTCGATACGGTTGAGAATGCCGGAAGCGGGCAGACCGGCCATGGCTGCGCTGGGGTGTTCCATCACGTATTCCTAAAGATGCTGGCGGAAGGGAGCGGGCTTTGTCAGGGGTCAGGCGAGCTTGCCGACCGCCGCTTCCAGCTGACCCCAGGCTTCGGGGCCGAAGCGTTCCTGCCATTCCTTGTAGAAACCGCCGTCGCGCAGCTTGGCGCGGAAGCTGTCGGGATTGGTCTTGTTGAAGGCCAGACCCTTGGACTGAAGATCGGCCTGGACCGTCTCGTTCAGGCCCTTGATGTCGGCGCGCTGCTTCAGGCCCGCTTCGTTGATCGCGTCGGAGATGATTTTCTGATGTTCGGCCGACAGGCCTTTCCAGGCCCGACCGTTGGCGATGAACCAGAACCCGTCCCAGATGTGGTTCGACAGGGCGCAGCTCTTCTGCACTTCATAGAGCTTGGCGACCTGGATGATCGGCAGCGGGTTTTCCTGGGCGTCGACGATCTTGGTCTGCAGCGAGGAATAGACTTCCGAGAACTGTAGGCTGGCCGGGGCGGAATCCAGCGCCTTGAACATCGAGATCGACAGCGGGCTGACCGGCACGCGGATCTTGAGGCCCGCCATATCCTTGGCTTCCTCGATCGGCTTTCCGCTGGTGGTCATCTGGCGGAAGCCGTTGTCCCACATCTTTTCGAAGGCGAAGAGGTTGAGCTTGGAAATCGCCTCGCGGACATGGGCACCGAGGCCGCCGTCCATGGCCTTCCAGACCTGGTCGTAATCCTTGAAGGCAAAGCCCACCGCGTTGATGGCGGCGACAGGGACCAAAGTCGCGATGACCAGGGCCGAGGGGGTGAAGAAGGTGATGCCGCCGCTGCGCACCTGGCTCAGCATGTCGGTATCGCCGCCCAGCTGATTGTTCGGGAAGATCTTGATTTCGACCTTGCCGCCGGTCTGCTGCTTGATCTTGTCGGCAGCTTCCTGGGCGCGGACATTCAGCGGATGGCTGAGCGGCAGATTGTTGCCGTAGCGCAGCTCGATCTCGGCGGCCTTGGCAATCATCGGCATGCCCAGCAGGGGGACGGCCGGAGTGGCGGCAAGCGTCTTCAACACCGCACGACGGGTGATCATGGTCATCGTTTCTCTCCCAAAGGATCGTTAGTCGATCTGATTGATTGTGGTTTTCTTGGTGAAATGATAGGGATCGAAAAAGATGGTCGTCAAACTCATTTACTGATGGTTTTTGATGGATTTACCGCAAGACGACGAGCCTGCCGAGAAGACTGGTAACCGAGTGCCGCGCCGTCGCCGAACGGCGAGGGTCGATGATGTGGCGCGCCTCTCCGGTGTCTCGACCGCCACCGTTGACCGCGTGCTGAACCAGCGGCCCGGCGTGCGGGCGGTGACGGTTCAGCGCGTGCTGAAAGCGGCGGCGGAGCTGGGCTATGTGATGGATGGCGCGCTTCCGGCCCAGGCGCTGCGCCCCCTGCGGCTGGCGTTCCTGCTGCCTGCCGGAACCAATCGCTTCCTAGGTCTTTTGGGGCGGCTGATCGCCTCGTCCCAGGACCAGCTGGCCTCCTTCAATATGCGGGCGCGGGTCGATTATATCGAAAGCTTCAAACCCGAACTGCTGGCCCAGCAGTTGCGCAAAGTTGGGCGCGATGTTGATGGAATTGCCTTCATGGCGCTGGAGCATCCATCGGTGCGCGATGCCGTCGATCATCTGGCGGATCGTGGGGTGCCGACCGTGACCCTGATCTCCGATATCGCGAACAGCAAACGGGTCGCCTATGTCGGGCTCGATAACCGTTCCGCCGGGCGGACGGCGGGCTATCTCATCGCGCGTTTCATCGGTCAGCGCCCTGCCAAGGTCGCGATGATCGCGGGCAGCCTCAGTTATCGCGCCCATGAGGAACGCGAGATGGGGTTCCTGCGCCTCTTCCAGGAGTTCTTTCCGCAGATCGAGGTGGTGGGCCTGCGCGAAGGCCATGACGAGGAAGCCAAGAACTATCGCCAGACGAAAACCCTGTTAGCCCAGCATCCCGACCTTGCAGGCATCTATAATATCGGTGGTGCGCCGGAAGGCATCGCAAAGGCGCTGAAAGAAACCGGCCGCCAGCAGGAGGTGGCGTTTGTCGGCCATGGGTTGACGCCGGAAACGCGACAGCTGCTGATCGACGGCACCATGGATGCCGTGATCACCCAGCATCCCCAGAGCGCGCTGATGGATTGTGTGTCGATCTTTGCCAACTTGAGGGCAGGGCGGGCGGCGCTCCACGGCACGACCCATCCCCGGACCGAAATCATCCTGCGCGAAAACCTGCCTTGAACAGACTCATCCGATATCGGGATTGTTTCGAGTCTGGTTCTATGTAATAAGCGGGGCGCATCGTTTCGGAGATCGTCTTATGTCCGCTTCCATTCTGCGCCCGGCGCTCGTCCTGGGCCTCCTGTCTGCCGTCGGGCCGTTCGCCATCGATATGTTCCTGCCCGCCATGCCGGATATCGGCGCGAGCCTGGGGACCAGTGCGTCGGTGATGCAGGGGACGATCACCAGCTACTTCCTGGCCTTTGGTCTGGCGCAGCTGATCTATGGCCCCTGGGCCGATCAGGCGGGACGGCGCTTGCCGATCTATGTCGGGTTGCTGATCTTCATGATCGGTTCGCTCGTCTGCACCTTCGCGCCGAGTGCGACCATGCTGATTGTTGGGCGTTTCATCCAGGGGCTGGGCGGGGCTGCCGTTATGGTGGTGCCGCGTGCGATCATCCGCGATCTCCACACAGGGCATGAGGCTACCCGCCTGATGGCCGCTATCATGCTGGTGATTTCCATCTCGCCGTTCCTGGCGCCGCTGGCGGGGGCGGGGCTCATGTATCTGGCGGGCTGGCGGGCAATCTTCGCCGTTCTCGCCGCTGCCGCCCTTATCAGCTTGGTGATCACCCGCACGCTGTTGCCCGAGACCTTGCCGCCCTCGGCACGTCAGCCGGTGTCGCTGGCTGCGATGCGCACCGGCATGCTGAAGCTGCTGCGCCATCGCAGCTTCCTGGCATTGACCTTCCTCGGCGGCTTCGGTCTGGCCAGCTTCTTCGTCTTCATTGCCCAGGCGAGCTTCGTCTATTCCCAGGCTTTCGGCCTGACGCCGACGCAATTCTCGCTGGCTTTCGCGCTGAATGCGGTCGGCTTCTTCGCCAGCTCGCAATTCGCGGCCAAGCTTGGCATGCGTTACGGCGCCATGCCCGTGATGGTGCGGGCCAGCACCGGCTTCGGGCTCGCCACCCTGATCCTCCTGGGGATCGGAATCAGCGGCCATGCCAGCCTGCCGGTGGTCATGGCCGGTCTCTTCTGCGCCAACGCTTGCCTCGGCCTCGTCATTCCGACGGCCATGGTGATGGCGCTGGAGGAGCATGGCGAGATTGCCGGTCTGGCGTCCTCGCTCGGTGGCACACTGCAAATGCTGGCGGGTGGTCTGATGGTTGCCCTGTCGGCACCCTTCTTCGATGGCTCGGTGCTACCGATGCTGGGGGCGATTGCCGTCTGCGGGACGATGACCCTGCTGCTGGCGCGGGTCGTGGCCTCGACCGCGCCCCGGACCGCCCAGGCTTAGGCGAAGCGATTGAAGGACGGTGGATCGCTGGCGGGGAAGGAATCTTCGCCGGTCCCATCGACCAGATCGTCAGGATGGATGGTTCCATCCGGCTGTTTGCGATAGTCGGAGATCCATTCCGGCGGCTCTGCCCGCAGCCTCGCCGGAAAACCGCTGGGCCGACGATAAAGCGCCGCCGCGTAACCCAGAATAATGCCCGCTCCTAGAACCAGGAGGCGGGAAACTCCGCGCGTGTCGTCCGCCATATCGTCACTCCCTTACGTTTCTTTTCTGTCGAAAGGAACGGTGGAGAGGGTGCGCGGTTCCTTAATCGCGCTCCCCAAAAAGTGTGGCCGCTGGCTTCAACCGGCAACGCCAGCAATGGCAATAGGTGACCGGTCCTTCCAGGGTTCCGCGGATCTCGTATCGGACGCGCCCGCAGGCACAGGATCCCGTCAGCGTCTCTGTCATCATGCGTGCATCCGATGTTTTCTTTTCAAGTCTTCTGCCCACGAATGGCAGGGGTGCACTAGATAATTGGCAAAAACTTGCAGCATTAATATGTGCGTAATGAAGAGCCCCTATAAGCATGCCCAAAATCTACGGCTTGACGGTGGAGTTTTCCCCTTAGCCTTCTCTTGGGATATCAAAACATGCTCTCCAACATGCGCATGCGCACTAAAATTGCGCTCAATACTATTTTGATCGGTCTGTTCGCTGTCGCCATCGCCGCTGCCGGATTTTATGGACTGGAGCGGGAGGAGCAGAACGTCGGGGCCCTCATAGATACGCAGCGCGCGCAGTTCGAAGCCCTGGATCTGCGGGTCGACATTATTGCTTTGTCGCGCATGGAATATGAACTGGGGAACGACCCGTCGAAAGTCGACGAATATGCCGCCCAGGGCGAGAAGCGCATCGGCGAGATTACCGACCGTCTGGAAAAACTCAGCGGTCGCGGCAGTGCCGAGCAGCGCAAGCTGCTGGAAGGCGTAAAGGCGGGTCACGCGGCCTATGCAGCCAGTGTTCGGGCGATGATTGATAGCGCTCGCAAATTCAGTGGCGACCGTCAGACCATTCTTGATGCTCTGAAGCGCAGCCGCCAGGGTCAGATGGCGATGACCGATGCCGTGAAGGCCTATAACAACGCTGTCACCGATCGCTCCAATGCCGTGGTGGCCGAGGCCGTAGCGGTATCGCAGACGATGAAAACGATTGTCGTGGCGACGGCGGTGTTGTCGCTGGTGATCGGTGCCATCTTCACCGTCCTGATCACCCGCTTGGGGCTGGTCCTGCCGCTGCGTCGCCTGATGGAGTCGGTTGGTCGCATGGGTGATGGCGATATCGATCGCACCGTCACGGATACCGGCCGTGGGGACGAGATCGGCGCGCTTGCCCAGTCGGTCGAAAGCTTCCGCCAGGGGCTGGTGAAAGGCCGCGACCTCGAACTTGCTACCAACCGCGAGCGTCAGCAGACCCTGGATCTGGCCGCCAAGCGGGAAGCCATGATCCGCAACTTCGATCAGAACCTCTCCGGCATCCTGCGGGGCGTTGCGGGCGCGGCTGTCCAGCTTGAAGGCACGGCACGCGGCATGACCACGATTGCCGAACGCTCGCTGCAGCAGGCGTCAAGCTCGGCCGATGCCTCGCATGAAACTTCCAGCAGCGTTCAGACGGTTGCTAGCGCGACGGAGGAGATGAATGCTTCTATCGCCGAAATCGCTCGCCAAGTGGAAGAAAGCACCCGCGTTGCGGCTTCGGCGATGACTGAGGCAGAGCAGACCAACGGCGTCGTCGGCGACCTCACGCAGTCCGCCCAGCGTATCGGCGAAGTGGTGGAACTGATCAACAGCATCGCTGCCCAGACCAATCTGTTGGCCCTCAATGCGACCATCGAGGCGGCACGGGCAGGCGAGGCGGGCAAGGGCTTTGCTGTCGTCGCATCGGAGGTGAAAAACCTCGCCGGGCAGACTGCGAAGGCGACCGAAGAAATCTCCGCTCAGATCCAGGGCATGCAGACGGTGACCGAGACTGCCGTGGGTGCCATCCGCGGCATTTCCGGCACCATCGCCCGAATGAGCGAGATCAGCACTGCAATCTCCGGCGCGATCACCCAGCAGCAGGCGACAACTGGCGAAATCAGCCGGTCGGTCAGCCAGGCCTCCCATGCCACCAGCAGTGTTTCCTCGGGCCTGAATGAGGTGCGTCAGGCTGCCACTCAGACCGGCGCAACGGCTGTGGAAGTACTGGCTGCCGCGCAGGAGCTCTCGCGCCAGTCCGAAGCCTTGCATGGGGAAGTCGACGGCTTCCTCAGCCGTATCCGGGCTTAAGGTTTCAGCATCTCCCGAAGGCGGGTGCCCGTTTGCGCCATCTCGTCTTCGGGTGGACGCGGCGGATTACGGTAGGTCACCGTCTCTTCGACGATATAGCGGCGTGAGGTTATGTCGTCGCCGGTATGCAGCGGCACAATGTGCGCATGCACATGAGGCACGTCGCTGCCGGTAAACAGGAAGCCGACACGCGGCACGCCATAAATCTCCTTCAACGCCTTGGCCAGCCGCTGACCGAGATGCACGATCTCCGCCGCCAGATCCGGTGGCAGATCGTCGAAGAAGCTGAAATGCTCGCGCGGGACGATCTGGACATGTCCGGGCCGGATCGGGCCGATATCCAGGAAGGCGATCAGCCGTTCGTCCTGATGGACGATATGGGCTGGAATAGTCTCATTGGCGATAGCGCAAAAAAGACAGGGGCGCATGGCTAAAAAGGCCGCCGATTATCTCGGCGGCCTCCCTTATCCTATTGTTCGCAGAAGCGAATATGGTTGTTGAAGGGGTCGATGACCGTCATCTCCAAACCCCAGGGCGCTTCCTCGATGCCCGGCTTCATATGCTTGTACTGCTTAGCGTGCAGTTCCTTGTGATAGTCGCGGATCCCCCGCATCAGGACCCAGATGGTATTGCCGGGGGTAGCATCGCCACTATGGCCGGTCAGATGCAGATAGAGGCCGCCGCGCGATACCTGGCAATAGAGCGGGAAATTATCGCCGAAGCGATGCTCCCAATCCAAGGTGAATCCCAGGAAATCGACATAGAATTCCTTGGCTTTTTCCTCGTCGAAGATCCGCATCAGCGGGCAGGTGCGGGCGAAATCAATGCCGTCGGTCGAGGTCTCGGCCTTGATCTTGGCGGACATGGTGTTCCAGTCGCGAAACTCGAACTGCTTGGCGACGAGTTCCAGACTCTCACTGTGGGAGACCTCAACCTTCCGTTCGGCAAGGGAAGCCTGCAGAGTCTTGGCGATATTTTTGGCGTCGAGGAAGCTGCGCATCTTCAATCCGTATTTCTGGCGAAATCTATGTCAGGAGCTCGCATTGCCGACGGTTCGCCGATGAACGGATGAGGGCGAAATCTTGTGAGATACATTCACCAAACCCGAAATCGGGCGCGAGCGGCAGGCTGTATCAGCCGCTGCTTTTATAGACAGAAGTGCGAGCGGTTCGCAAGTTGGATAAATAAGCTTCGTCCAGGCTCGGCATGTCGCTACTGTCTATTGGTGCACTAATTGATGACGCCAGGATTGAAAGTCGGGATGTTCCCCAAAAGCCGAGCGCTGCTCTCCACGCAGATTCATGTTGCGATCCTGGTTGCAATCATCGTTGCCCCGGTCTTGATCCTGGCAGCCGTACTCTTTTTCAGTTGGGCGGAGGCTGAGCGCGCGCGCAGCGAAGCGAGCATGCAGGAAAAGGCGCGGACCGTTAAATCCGCCATCGATCGGGAACTCGCGGGGCTTCAATACACACTTTATGCGCTTGCCAGCGCCCCAGCTTTGGAAACCCAGGATCTTCGGTCCTTTCACGAATATATCAAGCAGGTCGGATCGGCCCGCAACGCCATCGTCGTTCTGCGCAATCGGCAGAGCCAGCAGGTGCTTAACAATGTGATCGAATGGGGGCAGCCCCTGCCGCCTGCAACGGCCCTGCGCTCCACCGACGAGCGAGTAGCATCCTCGCTGCGGGTTGAGGTGTCGGAGCTTTTTCATGGTCTTCAGGTGCGCCGCCCGTCCTTTGCCGTGGTTTCCCCAATAGTGCAGGGCGATAAGCTCGCCTATTTCCTCAGTCTCAGCCTCGCCACCCAATATATCACCGACATTCTGCTGCGCTCGAACCTCGAAGGGGGCGAGATCGCCGCGGTTATCGACGGCAATGGCATAATCGTGGCGCGTTCGCGCGATAATGATGTTGCGGTTGCGACCCCGTCCAAGGGCGCCATGATGCGGGCGCCGGGGCGCGAGGGGCGCATCATCGCGGAAAGCCTCAATGGCGAGCCGGTGGTGACTTTCTTCAGCCGGTCCGACCTGTCCAACTGGACCATCGGAATCTCGGTTCCCATCACCGACCTTGAAGCGCCCGTTGTGCGGACGGTCAAACTGGTGGCGATCATCAGCTTGATATTGCTCGTGATTTCGGTCGGCAGCGCCATCATCCTAGCGCGGATGTTCTCCCGTCCTATCGAGGCTTTGGCGGTCGGTGCCGATGCGCTGGGACAGGGGCAACCGATCAAGATCCGCCCAACGTCGGTCAAGGAAATCCATAGCGCCTGGGTCAGCCTCAAACGGGCGGCGGATAAACTACGCGAACGGACCGAGCAGCGCGACCTTGCGGAATCAGCCCTGTTGAGCCTGAACAATACGCTTGAGGATCAGGTCAGGGAACGCACTGCCGAGCTCCAGGCCACCAACTCGCGGTTGATCGCTGAAATGAAGCAGCGCGAAGATGTGGAGGAGCGGGTCCGGCAGCTGCAAAAATCCGAGGCCGTGAGCCAGCTTACCGGCGGTATAGCCCATGATTTCAATAATATGCTGGCGGCAATCCTCGGCAGTCTCAGCCTGATTGAAAGCCGGATGGCGAAGGGCGACACCAATATCGGAATGTTGGTCAAAGGCGGGATCGACAGCGCCAATCGCGCGGCCCAGTTGACCAAGCGATTGCTCGCTTTCTCGCGTCAGCAACCGCTCTCGCCCAAGCCGGTGGAGCCGAACAAGCTGATCCAGGGCATGTCCGAACTGCTGAAGCGCACCATGCCGGAACTGGTCAGCATGGAAACGGTGCTGGCGGCTGGGGCCTGGCGTATCCATGTCGATGCCAATCAGCTTGAAAACGCGATCCTCAATCTTGCGGTCAATGCGCGTGACGCGATGGTAGAAGGCGGTAAGCTGACGATCGAAACCTCTAACGCCTATTTGGACGAGGCCTACGCCGCCGATCATGGCGATCTGACGCCAGGGCAATATGTCTTGCTGGCTGTGACCGATACCGGCACCGGGATGCCGCCTGCAGTGCTGAGCCGGGCGTTCGATCCCTTCTTCACCACCAAGCCCGATGGGCGGGGGACAGGCCTGGGGCTAAGCCAGGTGCATGGCTTCATCAAGCAGTCCGGCGGGCATATCAAGATCTATTCCGAACCGGGCCTTGGCACGACGGTGAAGCTCTATCTGCCGCGCTTCTTTGGCGAGGACACCGAGGAAGCCCCAGGGGCGCAGGTGCCGTTGCAGACTTCGGCCGAAGGCGAGCTGGTCCTGATCGTCGAGGATGATGACGCCGTGCGCGCTACGACTGTGGAGCTCGTGCGCGAGTTAGGTTACCGCGTGCTGGAAGCCAATAGCGCCGCCGCTGCTTTGCGGATCCTCGACGCCGAACCCAAGGTACGGCTGCTCTTCACCGATGTAGTGATGCCGGAACTCAATGGCCGCAAGCTGGTGGACGAGGCGCTGAAGCGTCGGCCGGATCTGAAGGTGCTGTTCACCACCGGCTATACCCGCAATGCCATCGTCCATAACGGCGTACTGGATCAGGGCGTCAATCTGATCGTGAAGCCCTTTACCCTAGACATGTTGGGGCTGAAGATTGCCGAGGCGCTGCGCGGGTAGGAGGCACTCTTTTTCTCGTCACCCCGCACTCGATCCGGGATCTCACTCAAGCTGTATGGCCGGAGAGGGATCCCGGCTTTTCGGCCGGGATGACGAAGAAAAAGAGAAGCCCTACTTACTTCCTCATCCCCACTAGGGCGAACATAGCGCCTTGCGGATCGAGAGCATTAATGACCCAGGCATCGCCCGGCACTTCCTGCGGGCCAAACAGGATGGTGCCGCCGTTGGCTTTCACCGTCTCGATGGCAACGTCGATGTCCGGCACGCCGATGTAGTAGAGCCAGAAGGGCATCGGCAGAGTAGGCATCTTGGTCATCATGCCGCCGACGGCATCGCCGCCGTTATAACTCCAGAGCTGATAGATCCCAGCTTCCGGTCCCATGTCCAAGGCATCGGATTTCTGCCAGCCGAACATATCGGCATAGAAGGCGAAGGCGGGTTCCCGGTCGCCGGCATGGAGTTCATGCCAGCTGATATTACCGGGAGCCATCGGCGGATAGGGCGGCGGCGGCTCGTTCGACCCTTTGAACAGATAAAACGGCGCGCCCTGCGGGTCCGCGACCACCGAGAAGCGGCCGACGTTCGGAATATCTACCGGCGGCTGATAGACCTTGCCACCTTTGGACTGGACCTTCTTCGTTTCGGCATCGACATCATCGACGGCGATATAGCCCATCCAGCCAGGGGGGGCGCCCTGAGCCTTGGCCGCTTCCGGTAGTGCCATCAATCCGCCGATAGGGTGTTCCCCCATCGACAGGATCGTATAAGCCATGCCGGTCATAGTCTGCTGTTCGGCACGCCAGCCCACGACCTTGGCATAGAAATCGGCCGCCGCGGTCGTGTCGGTTGTCAGCAGTTCGTACCAGACAAATTTATTTTGCATCATGACGCTCTCCTCGCGAGGGCTATTTCTTGCGGTGATAATCCATGGTCATGACTTCCTGCCAGCTGCCGTCGGCCTGCTGGCAGCGGGAGGTGAGATTGCGGACATCCTTGCTTTTGATCGTGTGAATGTCCTGATATTTCAGGGTTTTACTAGGATCTTCGAAATCCGGCCCTTCGCAATCCAGCGTCAGCACCTTGCCGCTGGCATCCACGCTGCCGCTATAGACCCACATGTGGGTCATCATCGTGCCGACCCAATTGCCGATGTAGCGCTGCTTGGCGGGGTCATAGCCCAGCGTCATCACGCTGGCACCGGTTTCACCCGGACCCATGGGGCCCGACGCTTCGAAGACGAGCCATGCACCGTTCAGCGAGCGGATGGTTTCGGTCCATTCCACGCTCGAGGCTGGATTGCCATCCATCTCGGGGGTCTCATGGATCGTAACCCAGGTCCCCACAAGTTGTTCCAGCCAGCGGTGTTCGTTCTGCAATTCGGCTTTCATTATCTCTTCCCCAGATAAGTTATTGTTTTTTAAGCACAACAGGAATTGTTGGCTTTTGGCTGCGCCTCGTATTCGTCGTGGCGCTTCACCCAATCCATGATCTCCCCCTCGTTCCGGCCCTTAGGCGCCCGATCGAGGATCATGAAGGTGGATATGATCTCCTCTGCGCCGCGGGCGTAGGAGGAATAGGTGTGATAAACGCGGCCCGCCTCGTCCTTGTAGAAGGAGGAGAGACCCGGCAGTTCGTCATGCGCCTCTTTGCTGGGCGTCTGGCGATAATTGTAGTCGACGCTGCCCTTGGCTAGATCCTCCTTGGTGAAGGAGACGTGGTAGTCAAAATTGAAATCCGATCCGAAGGACGAAACCCAGGGAAATTCCCATCCCATGCGCTTCTGATAGGTCTTGATCTCTGGCAATGGCGCGCGGGAGACGACCATCAGGGTCACATCGTGGTTGTTGAGATGGGGCAAGGTGCCGTCCAGATGATCGGCCAGGAACGAGCAGCCTGGGCAGCCAGCATCCCAGCCCGGCCCCAGCATGAAGTGATAGATCACCAACTGGCTGCGGCCGTCGAACAGATCGGCCAGCGACTTCCTGCCCGCCGGTGTCTCGAACACATAATCCTTATCGACCTTGACCCAGGGCAGGGCCTCCCGCTGGGCGCGCACTTCGTCGCGCAGGCGGGTTTCCTCTTTTTCTTTTGTCAGTAAGGCCTTGCGGGCCTGCAGCCATTCTTCGCGGGTAACGATCGTATGGGGTTGCATCGGCTTCCTCCGGTCTATCGCTATAGGCTTGACTGGTTGGGTTGATATCAACATAATATCGGCATGTCAAAAAATAATGACATTCCGTTTGAGATGACCCTGCTGGTGCGCGACACCTGCCTCTGTCTGCATGCGCAGCGGGTGGCGCGGGCGCTGGCGCGCCGGTTTGACGATGGGTTGCGCCCAGTGGGGCTGACAAATGGGCAGTTTTCGCTGCTCATGTCGCTGAACCGCCCCGGGCCAGCCAGCATGAGTTCGGTCGCTGACGTTCTCGCCATGGACCGCACCACCTTGACGGCGGCTTTGAAGCCATTGGAGCGCCGGGGATTACTGTCTATTTCCGTCGATCCCGGTGATCGGCGCGCCAAACTCCTGTCTCTGACATCGGCGGGCAGGGAGGTTTTGACAAGGGCTCTGCCGATCTGGACGGAAACCCACGCGGCGGTCGAGACGCTGCTGGAGAGCGGCGACCCCGACCGCCTACGGGCCGATCTGCGGGCTATCTCCTAGCCGCTACTTGCCTTTTTTGGCCAGCCAGTCGCGCATCATGGCGATTTCGGACTCCTGCGCCTTGATGATGTCTGCAGACAATTGCCGGACAATCGGATCCTTGCCGTACTGCAATTGCACCTTGGCCATATCGATGGCGCCCTGGTGATGGGCGATCATCCCGCGCATGAAATCGACATCCGCGTCACCGCTGAAGGCGATATCCATGTCTTTGTGCATCTTCGCATTTGCCGCTTGAAAGCCCTGTGTCGATGCGGCCGTGGCGGGCGACGCCGGGTGGTGGGAATGGTCCTGTGCCAGGGCCGGGCCAGCGGATAGGGCGACAAGCAGCATCGCCGTCGAAAAACGGATCATTTTAGTCTCCAATGGTTTGACATCGTTGAGTTTCTGTCGATATCAAACCGCGCGCGGCGGCGGTGTCGGCGGCAAGAGAGTGCGGGTCGTGAAAACCAAGGTCGCCGGATCGACTCTCTCGAGCGGGATGAGGGCTGGCGTCGAGACGCTAGGCCCGTTAGGCAGGCAGGGGCAGCAGACCATGGGGCAGGCGGCTACCACGGGGGCAACCTTGGAATGATCCTGCCCGTGGTGGTGCTCATGGGAAGGCGGCTGTGCCTGGGCTGCGTGCATCGCCGGGCCGCCTAAGACGAGCGCGAGCACCGCGACGATCATACGGATTGCGACCAGGAGTGTTTTTGCCCATCGAGCCATGCCCCCAGCTAACCGCCCCTGCGCGGCAAAAACAAGGCAAAGCCTCTATCCGGCGGCCTCTTGCCGCAGCCACTCGCAAAAACGCTGGACGGCGGGCGAGGGGCGGCGGCGATGGCGTGCGACGTAGCGTCCGCCACTGGCACGGAAGCCGAAGGGCGCGGCCAGGCGCCCGGCGCGGATGTCTTCGGCCACCAGATGGCGGGGCGCGATGGCAACCCCCAGGCCCGCCACGGCAGCCTCCAGGGTGAAATAATAATGCTGGAACTCGCGCTCCCCGCTGTCGGGCAGCAGCACGCCCTCGAGCCGCGCCCATTCGTTCCAGGCGTCGGGGCGTGTGCGGGTGGAAAGGCGCGGCAGGATGCTGTCGATCTTAAGGCCGGCGGCCAGCGCAGGGGCGGTCACAAGCCCGATTTCCTCGCCGAATAACTCCACCTGCATCAAGTCGCCCCGGCCCTCGTTGTCCAGCATGATCGCAAGGTCGAAGCCCTCCCGCGTGATATCGACGGGAACGCTGGTTGGCGTCAGGCGCACGGTGATGGTCGGTTCGGCCTCCTGGAAGCGATGCAGGCGAGGGATCAGCCAACGCAACGCAAAGGTACCGAGGCAAGAAACGTCCAGCGTCTCAGCTGCTGCCTGCCGGGCCTGCTGAACGGTTTGGGCGATCTGGTCGAAGGCGGCGGACAGCCCCGGCAGCAGCGCCTTGGCGGCATCGGTCAGCTCGGGTTTTGCCTTGGTTCCGGCAAATAGCGTGATGCCGAGGGTTTCTTCCAGCAGCGCGACCTGTCGGCTGACCGCGCCCGGCGTCACGCCCAATTCATCGGCAGCGGCGTTCATGCGGCCATGGCGCGCCGCCGCCTCAAAGGCACGCAAGGCATTTAACGGAGGCAACTGGCGTTTCATATTTGAGAAATTAGCACATAGAGGGTGAAAAAACTCGTTTTTCAAAGCGGCTCAAAACGACGATTTCTAGGGCGTTCTGTAGGACCCCTAAGTGAGGAAATTCTAATGCCGTTCATCCGCACCGCCATTCGCAAAGGCACCTCCGATGCCGTCAAGGAGGCCATCGTCCATGGTATCCACCGTGCCCTGGTTGAAGCTATCAACATGCCTGACGACGAGCTGTTCAATCTGGTCGAGGAATTCGACGACAACAGCTTCTATTTCAGCCGTACCTTCAACGGCCATAGCCGATCCGACGGCGTCGTGGTGGTCGAAATAACCCTCCGTCGCGGGCGCAGCGACGCCATGAAACGCGACCTTTATGCGGCGATTGCCCGTAACCTCGGGCAGCATGCCGCAGTCAAACCTGCCGATATTTTCATTTTCATGCATGAAAATGATTACTCGGACTGGTCAGTTGGCGGAGGTATTTTTGCGATGACGTTAGTTCAACAACGCGGAAATGAGCAATTATCAAAATAATATCATCTTAAAACAAAGAATAACTCAACGAATTTTTAAGAAATTTGGGAGAAAGCTGTCGCGAATAGCGCTGTTCGAAGCGCTTTTCTTGCAGGAGACAGACCGTCGTGACAGCAATTTCCGGAGCCCCGAAATTTCCTTACCGCGCCTTTGCGGCGGCCGTGATCGTGAGCCTTTCTGTCCTGGGGGTTCTGATCCAGAGCGGTTTTGTTACCCGATCCACCGGTAAGGAAGCACTGGCGCGAACCGGGACGGGCATCGATATCGTCAAGCGTCTAAGCCTCAGCGATCAGCGCCTGACCGATGCGGTGACTCTGGCGGCCTATAGCGGTAAGCCGGAGTTTCAGAAGGCTTATGATGAAGCCGTTCCGATGATCGATGCCGCGATTGCCGATGCGATGGACTATGTCGGGCCGGAACGTCGGGCGTCGGCGGAAAAGAAAATCAATGCGGCCAACAACACGATGGTCGATATCGAGACCAAGGCCTTTGACGCTGCCAAGGCGGGAAAACTAGAGGATGCGCAAAAACTGCTGGCAGGCGAGAGCTATCGGTCGGCCAAGCGCCAGTTCGCTGAAGGGCTGGATGATCTGACCAAGCTGGTGGACACGATTGTAGCGGATGCTTCAGCGTCCTCGGCCCGCCGTGGAACGCTCGATATCCTGGTGTCGACAGGCGGTCTGGTGGCGATCCTGATTTCCTTCGGGTTTCTCGCCAATATCCTGTTCGGCTGGCGGCGCCAGATGATCAGGGCGGAACAGGATCGCGCCGCAGAGGAAGAGGCCCGGCACCAGGGCATGCTGGATCAGGAAGAGCGTCTGCGCGCCGAAGCTGAAGCTACCCGCAAGCAGACGCTGCAGGATCTCGCCAAGCATTTTGAAGGCAAGGTCGGCAGTATCGTCGTGACTTTGAACTCTGCCGTCTCGGCCGTTGGCGGGCGTACTCAGACGATGGCAAAATCGGCGGACAGCATGACTGAGCTTGCTGGGGCAGTGTCGGTATCGGCCGAAGAAATGTCCTCGAACGTTCAGACAGTGGCGTCGGCGACCGAAGAGTATACTGCCTCGATCAGCGAGATTTCGCGGCAGGTAGGGGATACCTCGCGCTTTATGGCCGGGGCCAGTTCCGCCATCGCCAGCGCGACCGAGCGCGTGCGTGCGCTGTCCGTTTCGGCTCAGGAAATCGGATCGGTTGTCGGGCTGATCAATGATATCGCCAGCCAAACAAACCTCCTGGCCCTCAATGCTACTATTGAGGCTGCCCGTGCGGGCGAGGCGGGTAAAGGCTTTGCCGTTGTCGCCTCGGAAGTGAAGGCACTGGCCTCCCAGACCCAGAAGGCGACGGAGGAGATTGCGAACCGGATCGCCAATATCCAAAGCGAAACCCAGACCTCGGCGGGTGAAATCGCCGAAGTGGTGCGGGTGTTCGATCAGGTACGCGACGTAACCTCATCCATCGCCGGTGCCGTCGAACAGCAACGGGCCGCGACATCCGAGATTGCCCGCAACATCAGCGAGGCCTCGCGGGCTGTCGATGACGTCACGATCAGCATCGGCCGGGTGTCGGGCGAGGTGTCGGAGAACCGCTCCGCCTCCCGCGATGTGCTGGACCAGATCCGGTCGCTGTCGCAGCAGGGGCAGGACTTGACGCGGGAAGTGAACGCCTTTGTCGGATCAATCGCTGCGGCGTGAGGGGGAATTAAGGCCGTCACCCCGGGACTTGATCCCGGGGTCTCCTCCGGGGCGTTTTCGCGCTGTCGGGGTAAAAAATGGATAGGCTCCCGGAGGAGATCCCGTGGTCGAGCCACGGGATGACGAAGTGTTTTACGCGTTGCTCTCAAGCCGCCGGAAGATGTCGACGGCATTCAGTACCGTTTCCATCTGGGTCGTATGGGCAAGGCGGAAGGCGTCGCCATAGACGGTTTCGTCCGGATATTCGGTGATCAGGGTGAACGGCACTCCCTGGGTGTCGTTCACCGAAACGAGGCACGGAATGCCGTTATAGACGGGGAACTGCACCTCACCCGCATGGGTGCGATAGGTCGCCAGTTGTTCGGCATTATAGGCGGACAGGGCCGGTGAAGCGGCAAGGCGCGTGGTCAGTTCCTGGATGAGCGCATCGGCCTGGGCTTCGAGGCCGGAATGGTGGCGCAGGATCAGGAAGAAGCCCTTGGGGATGCTCCAAAGCTCGAACCCGCGGGGCAGATATGTCGTCAACGGCCGGGTCCATTCGTGCGCCGGATAGCCGTGCAGATTGATGTGCAGGCGCGCGTTCAGGCGCTTGAAAGCCTCGAGACGGGCGCCACGCTCGTAATAGGGTTCGCCCGCGCGATATTCCAGATCGTCGCCCAGCGCGGTATAGCGCGCGGCATGATGCATGTGGCGGGGATTGTCGCGGCACAGCTCGCGATGCATCGCATAGCCGTCCGGATTCTCCAGGGCGATGAAGCCGATATTATCCTCGCCGCGTTCCAGCAGCTGCGGGGCTGCGCGGAGCAGGCCGACGATGCCCGAGGTCTCGTTGGCATGCTGCGCAGCGGAGACCAGCACCCCCGGTGCGTTGCCGGGGAAGAGTCGTCCTTCGACCGGACGGCCGATGACGGAGGTCGAGGAGAAGCTCTCGCCCCCCAACGCATGCAGTTCCTGGCGGATGCGGCCGGTATCGAGCGGCGCATGGCTATCGGCCAGCGAATGGTCCGACACGGGCGCGAGGGCTTCTTCCATGAAGCCACCCAAGGAAACCGTTGCGCGGATGGCGCCGCTGGACTGGCGGATATTGGGAACGATCTGCCCAGGCTGGAGGGTGCGGTCGTCGGCGGGTTTGCCGGAATGGCGCTTGAAGACCTCTAGCGCCGAGAAATACAGCTCCTCATGCAGGGCTTCGCGCAGGCTGACGACTTCGTCCTGATAGGGCAGCGGTCGATCTTCGCCCGGCATGTCGACGCTGATATCGAGCCGCTTGAAATAGGGTTCCTGCTTGCCCCAGGGATGGGTCTGCAGGGCCGCGATGATCCGGTTGAAGAGGATCTCGAAATCCGTTTCCAGGGCGACATCGACGGTGGGAACATCGGCGCCCTCGGGCGTAATGCGCAGCCAGCCGGTGGGAGCCAGGACGGTCTGATCCAGATGGTCGGTCGTGATCCGGTTGGGGGCAAAGACCGGATGCATGCAGGACCGCCCAGCGGCATCGCTCATGCCGACTTCATAGGTCAGATTAGCGATACCGGCTTCGAACGTCAGGGCTGTGCGGGGCAGCAGGGCTGCCAGCGGATAGGCTTCAGACAAAAATCGGCGCTCTGCCGCCTCTGCATGAACGGGATAGCGGATTGCGGCGGAGGCGAGGTCGCCCTGGCCGACTTCCTCCAGGAAGAAATGCAACAGCGGCTTATAGGCGCTGCGCAGGATCGCCTTGATCCCCACATCGGCAAGGCGGCGCGTATAGGCCGCGCGGGACGGCGCATCGTCGAAGGTCCAGATCTCGACCGTCGCACCCTTCTGGTCGGCCAGGCGCTCGACCAGGCCGTCGAGGGTGCGGGGAACGCGGATGTCGAGCAGTGTGGTCATCTAAAGAACCTTCGCGGTCGGATCGAGAATATCGCGCAGCCAGTCGCCCAGCAGATTGAGCCCCAGCACGGTCAACATGATGGCGATGCCCGGAAAGACACTGATCCACCACGCGGACTGCATATAGGTGCGCCCGTCGGCCAGCATGCCGCCCCAGCTTGGGATCAGCGGGTCGACGCCCAGGCCCAGGAAGGTCAGGCTGCTTTCCAGCAGGATGTTATTGGCGACATTCAGCATCACCAGGATCAGCACCGGACCGAAACCATTCGGCAGGATGTGCTGGAAGAGGATGCGGATATCGCGCACGCCGAAGGAGCGGGCCGACAACACGAACTCGCGCTCGCGCAAGGACAGCACGCTGGCCCGCATCAGGCGGGCATATTGCACCCACTGCGAGATGATCATGAACAGGATCAGCTTATAAAGATCGGCGCCCAGGATCGCGGTGAAGGTGATCGCCAGCAGGATGAAGGGCAGGGCCAGCTGGATATCGGCAAAGCGCATCACCAGCATGTCCCAGAAACCGCGATAATAACCCGCGATCAGACCCATGATCGTGCCGACCACCATCGATCCCAGCACGGACAGGAAACCGACGGTCAGCGAGATCTTGCCACCAACCACCACGCGCTCCAGCACGTCGCGGCCAATGGGGTCGGTGCCCAGCGGATGGGCCCAGCTTTCGAAGGGCGGCACCAGACGCGCGGTCAGATCCATCATTTCGCCGCCACCGGGGAAAATCAGGCCGGAGAAGAGCACGGCCAGGATCATGCTGCCGGCCAGGGCCATGCCCGCAATGAATTCAAGGCTGCGCAGGCGGCGAACCCAGCGTGGACGGATGGTTGCGCTGCTCATGCTATTCGGTCCGGATGCGCGGATCGACAAGCCCGTAGACGATGTCGATGATCAGGTTGACGGAGACGATCATCAGGGCCAGCACGGTGATGACCGCCTGCAGCACGGGATAATCGCGGGCGCCCACGGCTTCGAAGGCGAGGCTGCCCATGCCGGGCCAGTTGAACACGCGCTCCACCACGACGATGCCGCCGACCAGATTGCCGAACTGCACCCCGACATAGGTGATCAGCGGAATGGCGCTGTTTCGCAGGGCATGTTTGTAGAGGACGATGCGTTCCTTCAGCCCCTTGGAGCGCGCGACCATGATGTATTGCGCCGACAGGGTGTCCAGCATCGAGGTGCGGACCAGACGGACGTTGGTGGCCGTCAGGATGATCGCCATGGTGCAGGCGGGCATGATGATGCTTTCGGGGCCATCCGCGCCGCTGGGTGGCAGCCAGCCAAGCTGGATCGCGAAGACCAGCACCATCATCACGGCCAGCCAGAAATTCGGGAAGGAGAGGCCGATCAGCGAGAAGATACGGATCACCTGATCGGGCCAGCGGCCGCGATGCACGGCCGAATGGATGCCGAGCGGGATCGACAGCAGCAACGCCAGGAACAGCGAGGTGACAGCCAGCATCAGCGTTGCCGGTAAAGCCTTTCCGATCAAGAGGTTGATCGAAGTTCCGCCAAAGAAGCTTTTGCCGAAATCGCCGACAAACAGCCCCTTGAGGAAATTGGTGTACTGGACGCCGAAGGGCTGATCGATACCCAGGGCTTTACGAATATTTTCAAGATCTTGTGCGGTGAAGCTACCGGCGCCCTGTGTCATCATGATCGCAGGGTCGCCGGATAGCCGCACGGCATAGGAAACGAGCAAGGTCACGGCCAGCACCACGAAGGCTGCCTGTGCCAGACGCTTTATGAGGAAACTGACCATGACCGGATGCGCTCGTTAGTCGACAGTGACTTCGTTCAGGCGGAAGCGGCGGTCGGAGGGCGGAACGAAGCCCTTCACCCGCTTGGAGACGCCATAGATCGTGTTGAGGTTATAGAGCGGAATTTCCAGGGCCTCGTCGGCCACGGCTGCCGCTACCTCGCGCAGGGTCTTCTCACGCACAGCCACATCGTAGGTGGCGCGCTGAGCTTCCAGCAGGGCATCGATCTTGGGGTTGGAGTAGTTGGCGTTCCAATGCTCGCCCGTGTGGTACATCAGGTAGGCGGTATTGTCGTAGTCGAAGGTCCAGCCGCCCCAGGCGTTCTGGTACATTTCACCCGCCTTGCCCTTCGGAATGATCTCGTTGATCAGCACGTTGGTTTCATAGGGCTTCAGGTTGACCTTGATACCGACGGCCTGGAGGTAACCGGCAACAGCCTGGGCTACTTCGCGGAAGGTGGCGTCGGAACCGCGGATGTCGAACTGCAGTTCGGTGCCGGGCTTCACGCCTGCCTTGGTCAGCAGTTCCTTGGCGGTCTTCGGGTCGAAGGGAACAGCCTTCAGGGCGGGGTCATAGCCAAAGGAGATGTCGGCCTGGAAGCTGACGATGCTCTTGGCGTGGCCCTGCAGGATCTGCTTCACGATGGTGTCGCGGTCGACGGCCATGATCAGCGCCTTGCGGACGTTGACGTCCTTGGCGATGCCCTGCTGGGTGTTGAAGCGGGCGGCGTTCACGGTCGGGCCGGTGACGCTGGCAACGGTCAGCTTCGGATCCTTGGCGATGGTCGGGACCAGCGACACCGGGACGTTGTCGAAGATGTCGACGCGGCCAGCCTGCAGTTCGGCAGAGGCGGTTGCCGGTTCAGCGATGAAGCGATGGATCACCTTGTCCAGCTTGGCCTTATCGCCCCAGAAGCCGTCGAACCGTTCCAGCGTGACGTTGACCTTCGGCTCATAGGCGGTCATCTTGAAGGGGCCGGTGCCGACCGGATTGGCGTTGAAGAAATCCTCACCCTTTTCGGCGATATACTTCGGCGGCACCATCATGGCGCCATAACCGGCCAGCTTGGTCAGCAGCACGGGGTCTGCGCGCTTCAGCACCAGATCGACGGTGTTCGCATCGATGATCTCGACGCTGCCGATGGCGTTGTAGTTCGACTGCTGCGGACCCTTGGCGCCTTCCGGGCCGAGCAGGCGTTCGAAACTGTATTTCACGACCGAAGCATCGAACTTCTCGCCGTTATGGAAAGTCACGCCCTCGCGCAGTTTGAAACGGATCTTGGTGTTGTTCTCGCGCACTTCCCAGGAGGTGGCGAGGCCGGGGACCAGCTTCATATCGGGGGTGCGGCGGATCAGGCCGTCGAAGACATTCTCGGCAACCGTCGACCAATTGACGACGAAGGTGTCGATGGGATCCCAGGAACCCGGATCCTGCGGCTGAGCAACCGTCAGGGTGCCAGCGGCGAAGGCCGAAACCGGCGAAACCAGGGCCGTGGCGGCTAGCGCCCATACAGTTAGAGCGGGGGCGGTGAGGGCGGGGGTGAAGCGTGTCACGTAATTCTCCTCTGTTCCTGTGAATTTCGGGCGCAAACCGCCCTTGTTGTTCTGGAAGCCTTAGGGGGTTCGGGATTCGGCTGCGACCCAATGGCCGCCCGCGATCTCGATCATCTGGTTCAGCGTCGGTTCGTCCCCGGCCTTCCTGACCGGGCTGGGGATTTCGCCGGTGATCAGGCGACGGTCTACATGGCGGCCGGGCTCAGGCACCGGCACCGCGGACAGCAGCTTCTGAGTATAGGAATGCCGGGGCGTTTCCAGTACGGCCGGTCGGGGGCCGATCTCGACGATCTGACCCATATAGAGCACGGCGACCCGGTGGCTGATCTTCTCCACCACGGCCATGTCGTGGGTGATGAAGAGGTAGGCGAGCTTGCGCCGCTGCTGCAGTTCCATCAGCAGATCGATGATCTGCGCCTGGATTGAGACATCGAGGGCGGAGACGCTTTCATCGGCGATGATCAGTTTGGGATCGCAGGAAAGGGCGCGGGCGATGCAGATGCGCTGGCGCTGGCCGCCGGAAAACTCGTGGGGGTAGCGCCGGGCATGTTCGGGCTTGAGCCCTACCTGCTCCAGCAGTTCATGCACCCGCTTCTCGACCGCTTTGCCTTCCAGCAGCTTATGGGTGTGGATCGGCTCGGCGATGGAAAAGCCCACCGTGCGGCGGGGATCGAGCGAGGCGAAGGGATCCTGGAAGATATATTGGATCTGCTGGCGCAAGCTGCGCAGCTCACCCTTGCTCATGCTGGCAAGGTCGCGGCCTTCGAAGCTGATGCTGCCGGACGTCGATTGCACCAGCTGCTGAATGGTGCGGCCGATGGTGGATTTGCCGCTGCCCGATTCGCCGACCAGCGCCAGGGTTTCGCCGGGATAGAGATCAAAGGAGACTTTCTCCACCGCATGGACGTTGTGGGTCGCCTGACCCAGCAGGTTTTTCTTGATGGTGAAGCGG
The DNA here is from genome assembly GCF_042683105.1 of Lacibacterium aquatile. NCBI lineage: Bacteria > Pseudomonadati > Pseudomonadota > Alphaproteobacteria > Rhodospirillales > Rhodospirillaceae > Lacibacterium > Lacibacterium aquatile. The sequence continues at coordinate 149,290 of NZ_JBHUIP010000009.1, read as the reverse complement.
GTGGTGAGGTCGCGCACGCTTAAGATCGGCGCCTTATAGTCGGCCGTGTCGAGGATCTGTTCGCTGCCGATGGTGCGCTGAGCTTCGCCGTCCATAACGATCAGCGGGGTGCGTTTGGGTAGGGGCTGGCCGGTGAGACTGCCGAGGCGCGGCACGGCAGATAGCAGCGCCTTGGTATAGGGATGTTTAGGGGTGGCGAAGATCTCCGACACCGGCCCCTGTTCGACCTTGCGACCGCGCCACATGACGACGACATCGTCGGCCATTTCCGCCACCACGCCCATGTCATGGGTGATGAAGATCACGGCGGTGCCGAATTCGGCCTGAAGCTCGCGGATCGTATTCAGGATCTGTGCCTGAATGGTGACATCGAGGGCGGTCGTCGGCTCGTCCGCGATCAGCAGCTTGGGACGGCAGGACAGCGCCATGGCGATCATGGCGCGCTGGCGCATCCCGCCGGACAGCTGATGAGGGTAGCGGTCCAGCATCTGATCGGCATCCGGCAGGCGGACTTTCTCCAGCAGTGCCAGAGCTTCGGCCCGCGCTTCTTTGCGCGAGATGCCGCGATGCAGAATGATCGCCTCTGCGATCTGATCGCCGATGGTGAAGACCGGATTGAGGCTGGTCATCGGCTCCTGAAAGATCATCGCGATCTCGTTGCCGCGGATCTGCTGGATCGACGCCTCATCCAGGGTCGATAGATCGACCGTCGAGCCGTTTTCGCGCCGGAACAACATGCGGCCACCGGCGATCTTGCCGCCGGTATGGTCGGTGAGGCGCAGAATAGCGAGGGAAGTGACCGATTTGCCTGAGCCGCTTTCACCGACGATGGCCAGAGTCTTGCCGGGAGAAACTTCGAGACTTAAATCCTGCACCGCCCGCAAAGGGCCGGACTCGGTCTGGAATTCGATCGACAGCGAACGTAGGGACAGCAAGGGCGCAGAGCCCGATGCCTGATCGTCCGCTTGCCCCATTTAATGGTCTCCTCGTGTTTTCGGCGGGACGCATCACGGCGCCCGATATCGTTGGATCATCATTAAATTGTCGATATTCTGTCAACGTCTTTACGCAAAGCCGCGCTTTGGCGTGCCGATAAGAAACTTTGACCAATCGGCCAGAAATCGGAATTTAATTACAAAAACAACCCGGTATCCGGGGTTGTGTGAGCCGACGCGCAGGATCTGCACAAAATTTAGCTAGTTTTTTAGCGGCTTATTTAATTGGCAGTGCCGTCGATTCGCTACTTGGTCTGCCGGAAATTGTATGCAATATGCATATCAACCGGCCACAGTTTCGCCATAAGAGCGAACGGTCGGGAAGGGTCAAAGGGGTGGCGGACGTGACAGTGCTGAAACGCAGCACGATTACCGACGAAGTGCGCGAGCGCCTGGCGGACGAAATTCTGCTGGGCACGTTTGCGCCGGGCGTGCGACTTGACGAGCATGGACTCGCCGAGCGCTACGGTGTGTCCCGTACCCCGATTCGCGAAGCCCTGAAGCAACTGGCCGTCATGGGGCTGACTGAAGCAAAGCCTCATCGCGGTGTTTTCGTCAGTCAGGTTTCGCCCGAGCGGCTGGCCTCGATGTTCGAAGCGGTCGCCGATCTGGAAGCCGCCTGCGCGCGGCATGCGGCGCTGCGGATGACGTTGGATCAGCGCGAAAGGCTAGCCGCGCTGCATGAGAACAGCATCGCGATGGTCAAATCGGGCGATTTCGATGGCTATGACCGCCTCAATCGCCAGCTTCACGCCCTGATCCATGAGGGCGCGCGGAATGAGTTTCTGGTGGATGCCGTGGCGCGTCTACGGGGGCAGACGACGCCGTACCGGCGCGCCCAGTTCCGCCACAAGAGCCGTATCGAGCAGAGCTTTGCCGAACATCAGACCCTGGTTGCCGCGATCCTGAAAGGGGACGGCGAGGGGGCCTGGCGGGCCATGCAGGGGCATCTGGCCAAGGCTGGCGGGGCATCGGCGGAATTTTTTGCAAAGTCGGCGACTCCGGTCGCCCTCCCATCCGAAACAGAACCGGCAGAGTAGAGAATAATGGCGGTAAGTCCGGAATATCTTGCGATTTTGGCAGTTGTGATGCTGGCGGTCGGGGCCGTGGCCGGTCTGATCGCAGGCCTGCTTGGCGTCGGCGGCGGTATCGTGATCGTGCCAGTGCTGTTCCATGTACTGACCGAACTGGGCGTACCGGAAGATGTGCGCATGCATGTCGCGGTCGGCACCAGCCTTGCGACCATCATCGCCACCTCGGCCAAATCCATTGGCGCCCATCGCAAGCGGGGTGCGGTCGATGATGCCCTGCTGAAAAGCTGGGGGCCTGCGATCTTCGTTGGCGTCATCGTCGGCACCGCCGTCGCGGGTTATGTGAAGGGGCCGGAGCTGTCGGCCGTCTTCGCCACCATCGCGACCGTCGTTGCCCTGCATATGGCGTTTGGCAAGGAAAGCTGGCGTATCGCCAACGATCTGCCGCGCGGTGTCGGCAAACATACGCTGGCGGGCTTCATCGGCGCGGTTTCCGCGATGATGGGCATCGGCGGCGGGACGCTTTCGGTGCCGATCCTCAGCCTCTATGGCTATCCGATCATCCGCGCGGTCGGCACGGCGGCGGCTATCGGTTTCATCATCGGTATTCCGGGCGCCCTCGGCTTCATCCTGACCGGCTGGGGCAAGGCGGGGCTGCCACCCTATAGCCTCGGCTACATCAATATTCCGGCGACGCTGCTGATCCTGCCGACCTCCATGTGGTTGGCCCCGGTCGGCGCGAAGCTTGCCCACACGATGAATCGCACCTGGCTGCGGCGCGCCTTCGCGCTGTTCCTCGCCATTACGGCGGTGCGCATGTTCTACGGCCTTCTGACCTAGAGGATTGTAAAATGAGCGGCTTCACCACTCGGCCCGAGATCCGGGGCACCTTCGGGGTCGTATCTTCCACCCATTGGCTGGCGAGCCAGGCGGCGATGGCGTGCCTGGAAAAGGGTGGCAACGCCTTCGATGCCGCAGTGACCGCAGGCTTCGTGCTCCAGGTCGTGGAGCCGCATCTGAATGGTCTGGGCGGCGATATGCCCGCGATCATCTGGAGCGAGCAGGAACGCGAGATGCGCGTGATCTGCGGCCAGGGCCCGGCCCCGGCGGCGGCCAACATTGAAGCCTATCTGGCGCTTGGCCTCAATCTGGTGCCGGGTTCGGGTCAGCTGGCGCCCTGTGTGCCGGGTGCGTTCGACGCCTGGGCGCTGATGTTGCGCGACTATGGCACCATCGGCCTGGATGAGGCGCTGGCACCCGCGATCTATTACGCCCGCCATGGTTATCCGGCGGTGCCGCGTATCGCCAATACCATCGCGACCGTGCGCGAACTGTTCGAGACGGAATGGAAGACCTCGGCCGCTGTCTATCTGCCGAACGGCGATCTGCCCAAGAATGGCCGCCTGTTCCGTAATCCCGTGCTGGCCGATACCTATGAGAAGCTGGGCAACGCTGCTAAGCAGGCGCCGGGTTCGCGGGAAAGCAAGGTGGATGCGGCCCGCAAGGAGTACTACCAGGGCTTTGTCGCCGAAGCGGTCGACAAGTTCGCCCGCACCCAGGAGGTCATGGACAGCTCTGGCCGTCGCCATAAGGGCTTCCTGACCGGTCAGGACATGGCCGACTGGTCGGCAACCTACGAGACCCCGCTGACCTATGATTACCATGGCTGGACGGTAGCCAAATGCGGTCCCTGGAGCCAGGGGCCGGTGTTCCTGCAGACGCTGGCGCTGCTGAAGGGCTTCAACCTCGACGCCATGGCGCCGACCGGGCCGGAATTCATCCATACGGTCACCGAAGCCATGAAGCTGGCCTTTGCCGACCGCGAAGCCTGGTACGGCGATCCCGATTTCGTGAATGTGCCGATGGCGGCGCTGCTGTCCGATGCCTACAACTCCCAGCGTCGCGGCCTGATCGGCGAGATGGCGTCGATGGAGATCCGTCCGGGTACGCCCGATGGCCTCAATGCCAAGATGGCCAGCGCCAAGGAAGGCGCCAACCGCGATGCGACCGTAGGCGAGCCGACGGTCATGAGCCTTGACGGTCAGTCCAATGCCAAGGGCGTCGTGCGCGGCGATACCTGCCATGTGGATGTGATCGACAAGGCGGGCAACATGGTCTCGGCCACCCCGTCGGGCGGCTGGTTGCAGTCGAACCCGATCATCCCGGAACTGGGCTTCTGCTTGGGGAGCCGTGCGCAGATGTTCTGGCTGGACGAAGGTCTGCCGAACAGCCTAACGCCCAAGAAGCGTCCGCGCACCACGCTGACCCCGTCCATGGCGCTCAAAGACGGCAAGCCCGCGCTGGCCTTCGGCACGCCGGGTGGTGATCAGCAGGACCAATGGTCGCTGCAGTTCTTCCTGAAGCATGTGCATGCGGGCGAGAATCTCCAGGCCGCCATCGACAGCCCGGCGTTCCATACCGAGCACTTCCCCTCCAGCTTCTACCCGCGTCCCTCCAAGCCTGGGCACCTGGGCCTGGAAGGCCGCTATCCGGCGTCGACGCTCGACGCGCTCAAGGCTCGCGGCCATAAGGTTGCGGTGGGCGACGATTGGTCCGAAGGGCGCCTCTGCGCCTGCGGGATCGAAGATGCCGAAGACGGCCGCGTGCTGAAGGCGGGTGCGAACCCGCGCGGCATGCAGGGCTATGCGGTGGGGCGCTAAGGGGCGATGGCGCTTCTCGAAGTCGATAACCTCCAGACCTATTTCGCGGTCGACGGCGGGGAGTTCCGCGCCGTCGATGGCGTCTCCTTCCAGGTCGAGGCAGGCAAGACGCTCGGCATCGTCGGCGAAAGCGGCTGCGGCAAGTCGGTCACGTCGCTTGCCATCATGGGGCTTGTCCCTCAGCCGCCGGGTCGGATTGCGGGCGGGGAGATTCGCTTCGAAGGCCGGGACCTGACCAAGCTCTCGCGCCGCGAGATGCTGGACCTGCGCGGCAATCGGCTGGGCATGATCTTCCAGGAACCGATGACGAGCCTCAATCCGGCTTACACCATCGGCGATCAGATCATGGAAGGCCTGATCCGGCACCGGGGCCTGACCAAGGCCGAGGCGCGTAATGAGGCGATCGAGATGCTGCGCCATGTGCGCATCTCGGCCCCCGAACGGCGCGTCGATGAATATCCCCATCAGCTGTCGGGCGGCATGCGTCAGCGCGCTATGATCGCGATGGCGCTGGCCTGCAAACCCAAGCTGCTGATCGCGGACGAGCCGACAACGGCGCTGGACGTGACCGTTCAGGCGCAGATCCTGGATCTGCTGCGCGATCTCCAGCGCGATACCGGCACGGCGATCCTGCTGATTTCCCACGATCTCGGTGTTATCGCCGAGATGGCGGACCGCGTCGTCGTGATGTACGCGGGCAGGGTGGTGGAGGAGGCGCCGGTAAGCCGTCTCTTTGATGAACCGCATCATCCGTATACGATCGGTCTGCTGGGTTCGATCCCGCGCCTGGATGACAAGCAGGACCGCCTTGCGGCCATCGAAGGCACGGTGCCGGACCCGCTGAACCCGCCGCCGGGCTGCAAATTCTCGCCCCGTTGCCCCTTCGGCGATGCCGAGTGCGAGAGCGTGCCGCCGTTGAAAGAGATCGTCCCCGGCCATCGGGTCGCCTGCTGGAAAGCACCGCTATGACCGAGACTTTGCTGGAAGCCCGCAACCTAACCAAACATTTCCCGGCTAAGCGCGGCCTGTTCGGTCAGCCGCTGAGTTTTGTCCGCGCCGTCAGCGATGTCTCGTTCGAGCTGAAAAAGGGCGAGACGCTGGGCATCGTCGGGGAAAGCGGCTGCGGGAAATCCACCCTGGGCCGCGTGTTGCTGCGCCTGATCGACCCGACCTCGGGGAATATCGAATTCCGCGGCCAGGATATCACCACCACCAAGGGTGAGAGCCTGCGAAGCCTGCGGCGTGACATGCAGCTGGTTTTCCAGGACCCGTTCGCCAGCCTCAATCCGCGCATGACGGTCGGCGAGACCCTGACGGAACCCCTGCTGCTGCATGGAAGCGTTCCGGCGAATAAGCGCAAGGAGCGGGTGGCCGAGTTGCTGTCGCTGGTCGGTCTGCGTCCCGAAGCCCATCTGCGTTATCCGCACGAGTTTTCTGGTGGTCAACGTCAGCGCGTCGGTATCGCCCGCGCCCTGGCCGCCAATCCGGAATTGATCGTGGCCGACGAGGCTGTGTCGGCGCTGGACGTATCGGTGCAGGCTCAGGTGCTGAACCTGCTGAAGGACCTCCAGGCCAAGCTGGGGCTGACGGTCGTCTTCATCGCCCATGATCTGGCGGTAGTGCGCCATATCGCGACCCGGGTGGCGGTCATGTACCTCGGTCGCATCGTTGAACTGTCCCCTACCGAGGAACTGTTCGCGAATCCCCGCCATCCCTACACCCGCGCGCTGTTGTCGGCCATCCCGGTGCCGACGCCCGATGCCAGCCGTCAGCGCGTGATCCTGACCGGCGATGTGCCTAGCCCCATCAACCCGCCGCCCGGCTGCGCCTTCCATACCCGTTGCCCATCGATGGTGGAGGTCTGCAAGGCCGCCGTGCCGCCGCTGGCTGGCGATGCTCATCGGGTTGCCTGCATCCGCGCGGATGAACTGCCGCCGATATCGGTTCTGCCCGAGGAAGGGAGAGGCCCCGGCGCCGAACGTCTCAAACGTCTGCAAGCCCGCTTTGTGACGAAGCAAAGCGCTGCTTGATCGAACTTAACTGATTCAAAATAGGGGAGACTTTGAATGTTACGTAAGTTCCTGATGGCCAGTGCGGCATTGTCGCTGCTGGCAGCCGCTCCGGTTGGGGCGCAGACGCTGCGCTTCGGCCTGTCGGACGATCCCGATGCGCTGGATCCGACGACTGCCCGTACCTTCGTCGGCCGTATCGTCTTCGGTGCCCTCTGCGACAAGCTGATGGACATCACCCCGGATCTGACCGTGGTGCCGCAGCTGGCAACCGAATGGTCCTGGGGCGATGATGCCAAGTCGCTGACCATGAAGCTGCGCCCGAACGTTACCTTCCACGATGGTGAGAAGTTCGACGCGGAAGCGGTGAAGTATAATATCGAACGCCACCTGACCATGCAGGGCTCGCAGCGCCGTGCGGAAATCGCCTCGATCTCCACGGTCGATGTTATCGATCCGCTGACGGTGAAGCTGAACCTGAAGGCGCCGTTTGCGCCGCTGCTGGCGGCCCTGACCGACCGCGCCGGCATGATGATCTCGCCCAAGGCCGGTAAGGCGCTGGGCGACAAATTCTCTTCGGCTCCGGTCTGCGCCGGTCCCTATAAGTTCGTCGAGCGTGTCGCCCAGGACCGTATCGTCGTCGAGAAGTTCGACAATTACTGGGATGCCAAGGACATTGCCATCAAGCGGATCGAGTTCCGTCCGTTTACCGATGCCTCGGTCAAGCTTGCCAACCTGAAGGCTGGTCAGCTCGACATGATCGAGCGCGTGTCGCCGACCGACGTTGCCGAAGTGAAGAAGGACAGCAAGCTGAAGCTGGGCCAGATCACCGAGCTGGGCTATCGCGCGATCCGCATCAATACCAACAATGGCGAACGCGCCAAGTCGGTCATTGGCTCGAATGAAAAAGTCCGTGAGGCTTTCGAGCTGTCGCTTGATCGCGATGCCATCGTGCAGGTCGTCTCCAACGGCGAGTTCATGGGCGGCAACCAGTGGCTGGCGCCGACCAACCCGAACTACGTCAAGAAGTTCCCGGTGCCGCAGCGCGACGTGAACAAGGCTAAGGCTCTGCTGAAGGAAGCCGGTGTGGCAACTCCGGTCGTCGTCAATCTGATGACCACCACCACCACCGAAAACCAGCAGGTCGCCCAGATCATCCAGGCGATGGCCGCCGAGTCGGGCTTCGACGTCAAGATCCAGTCGACCGAATTTGCGACCTCGCTGCAACTGGCTGAAAAGGGCGACTTCGAGCTCTATATCCAGGGCTGGTCGGGCCGCACGGATCCGGACGGCAATCTTTATTCCTTCATCGCCACGGGGGCCGGTCAGAACGATGGCCGTTATTCCAATGCGAAGGTCGACGAGATGCTGAAGGTGGGTCGCGAGACCACAGCGCTTGCCGTGCGCCGCAAGGCCTACGAAGAGATCGCGGATGTGACCCTGCGTGAACGCCCCTTCATCTACCTCTATCACCAGAAGTGGCTGTGGGCCTTCAACAACAAGGTCACTGGCTTCAAGGAATATCCCGACGGTCTGGTGCGCTTCACCAACCTGAAGCTCAATTAGTATTGTCTTGCTAAGAGGCGGCGCGGGGCGATCCCCCGCGTCGACCACCTGATGTTGCGTTTTCTCGTCCGCCGTCTTGCCGTGCTGGTACCGACGGTCATCTTTGTCTCAATCCTGATTTTCGGGCTGCAGCAGATGTTGCCCGGCGATCCCGCATTGGCGATGGCGGGCGAGGAGCGCGATCCAACCGTTCTGGCTGAAATCCGCGCGCAATATCATCTCGATGAGCCGCTGCCGATGCAGTATCTGCGCTGGATCAGTGGGGTGCTGGTTGGTGATTTCGGCGAATCCATCCGGATCAAGCAGCCGGTTGCCGAACTGATCGTGCAGAAGCTGCCTGTTACTTTTCAGCTTGCCTGCTGGGCCATGCTGGTGGCGTTGCTGATCGGGGTTCCCGCCGGGATCCTGTCGGCGCTCTATAACGGTAAATGGGTCGATTACCTTGCCAATGTGATCGGGCTTGCCGGTCTCTCCGTTCCGAATTTCTGGCTTGGGATCATGATGATCCTGTTCTTCTCGGTTGAACTGGGCTGGTTTCCAGCGTCGGGCTATACGCCGCCGAGCGAGGATCTGGGTAAGAACCTGATGTCGATGATCATGCCCGCTTTTGTGCTGGGTACCGGCATCGCCGCAGTCTTCATGCGTCATACCCGCAGCGCCATGCTGCAGGTTCTCTCAAGCGACTATATCCGCACCGCCCGCGCCAAGGGCCTGTTCGAGCGGGTGGTGATCGTGAAGCACGCGCTGCGTAATGCGGCGGTGCCGGTCATCACGCTCGGCGCTTTGGAGTTCGGCCAACTGTTGTCGGGCGCGGTACTGACCGAGCAGATTTTCTCCATTCCCGGTTTCGGCAAGCTGATCGTCGATGCCGTCTTTAACCGCGATTATGCGGTCGTCCAGGGCGTCGTGCTCTGCACCGCCACGGCCTATATCCTGCTGAACCTGTTGGCCGATATCGCTTACTTCCTAGTCAATCCGAGGATGCGTGGATGACCGCCATCACTGCAAAGGCGGATGCCCGCCCGGTCCGCAGCCCCTTCGTGCAGGCGATCCGTCGCCTTTTCAAGCGCAAGGGGGCCGTCGTCGGCCTCGTCGTCGTGCTGTTCTTCATCATCGTCGCGGTCGGGGCCGATTTCTTCGCGCCCTTCGATCCGGCCAAGACCAGCTGGGGCGCGGTGCGCAAGGCTCCTAGCGCCATGTATTGGTTCGGCACGGATGATTTGGGACGCGATATCCTCTCGCGCGTGATCTATGGCGCTCGCGCCTCGCTGATGGCCGGTGTGGTGTCCGTGGCGCTCGCCATCGGCCTGGGCGTTCCCATCGGCCTGCTTTCTGGTTACGCCGGTGGCTGGATCGACGGCATTCTGATGCGCATGACCGATGCCATGCTGGCGTGCCCGTTCCTGATCCTTGCCATTGCCATGGCCGCATTCCTGGGGCCGAGCCTCACGAATGCGATGATCGCCATTGGTATATCGGCCATGCCGATCTTCGTGCGCCTGACCCGCGCCGCCGTGCAGGCGGTTAAGGTGGAAGATTTTGTCGAGGCCGCTCGTGCGGTCGGAAATCCTGCTTGGCGCATCGCGGTGAAGCATATCCTGCCGAATATCGTCCCGGCACTGATGGTGCAGGCGACCCTGACGATTGCCAGCGCGATCATCGCCGAAGCGTCGCTATCGTTCCTGGGGCTTGGTCAGCAGCCACCGGCACCCAGCTGGGGGTCGATGCTGAATACCGCCAAGAACTTCCTGACGCAGGCGCCCTGGATGACGATCTACCCGGGCCTGTCGATCTTCATCACGGTCTTGTGTTTCAACCTTTTGGGCGATGGCCTGCGCGATGCGCTGGACCCGCGCCATAAGGGATAGCCCTAGGGCTTGCGCCACATGAAATAACGCCCTGCCGGAACATCTTTCGGCGGGGCGATCGATATCCAGGTCGGGTTTGTCATCTTCTGATCGGTAATGATCCAGGCGCCGGGCGCGAGTAGGGGATCGAGGGCGCTGCTGAGCCAATCCGCCAGCTTGCCGGTTCGCTCCGGGTTGCCATCACCGAAGTCTGCGTGGGCAAAGGCCGCCGGTGCGCCGATCCGATCCATCGCTGTCGGAATGGTGTCGCGGAAATCACCCAGCAGCAGCTTCTCTTCGGGCGGAATACAGCTTGGATGTGCGCCGACTTCCCGCTCGAAGACATAGATGGGGGCCTTCGGGAACAGGATGCGCAGATGGTCGTAGGTACGCCCGTTACCCAGACCCAGTTCCAGGATCGGGGCGGTCAGGTCGGGCAGTTGCGTGGCGAGCCAGTCGAGGCAATCCCGTTGGGCGGTCAGTCGGGCGATGACGGCATTCAGACGCGACATAAGGCTGGCTCCTCTTGCTTACTCGGACGCTTCCAACTCTAATAGCCGCCAATAAGGTCAAAGGGATAGGGTGATGAGCGTTAACGAGCAATCTCAGGCAGCTTTGTGGGATCGGGAATATCGTGACGGTCGCTGGAATTTCCTCCATGCCATGCGGGAAGTGCCTCGCTACGGTATCGTTTCGGCTTACCTGGCCCAGGTCCTGAAGCCGGGTAGTCTGCTCGATATCGGATGTGGCGATGGCGTATTGATGGATTATCTGCCGGTTACCAAGATCTCCCGTTATGTCGGGGTGGACTTGGCCCAGGAAGCGCTGGATCGCTTCCGTGGTTTGCCGGTGGGCGGGGAACTCGCCTGTGCCGATCTGCAGTCCTATCAGCCGCAGGGTAAATTCGACGCGATTCTCTTCAACGAGGTCCTTTTTTTCGCAGATGATCCGGCAGCCGAGATGGCGCGCTATAAGAAGTTCCTGACGCCCGAAGGAGCAATGGTCGTCTCGCTCTACGTCAAACAGTCCGGCGGCGCTGCCAGACAGTTGGCCCAGGTTGAAGAAGCGTTGGCCGGAACCGAATGGGACCTGATCGACAGCTGCAAACTGGTCAGCAATGCCAAGGGAACGACCTGGCATCTGTTCCTGGCCCGGTAACGGAGAGCCCCTCCGTTTAAACGGAGGGGGCCTTCGGTTATTTTCCCGTGAGGCTGAGCACCGGGGGGTATTCCCCCTGGTCCAGTCGTTCCAGAATCATCCGGAGAGCATTATCCTCCGGCCGTTCTGAGGCGAGCTGCCGCAATTCCTGTAAGGCCGTCTCGGTCAGAGTCGAAGCACCGCTATAGGCGTTGCGGTAACGGTTGATCCAATTGTCGTTGGCGACATCATCCACCAGCTCCCAGGCCTCAACCGGTTCAGCGCGGCCCAGTAACGCGAGGTGACCGATGGGGCGCAGGTTGACGTCGTCGACAGCGGCCGCGGTCGCGCCGGACACGATGATGCGGGTGCCAAGATATTTATTCGCCCCTTCGAGGCGTGAGGCGGTGTTCACCACATCGCCCGCAGCGCCATATTTCATGCGCTCCTGGGAGCCGAAGTTGCCGACAGTGGCGACACCGGTATGAACCCCTATGCGGGTATAGCCCATCGGCATCCCGTCGCGCCGGGCCTGTTCGGCATAGGCTAGGGCAAAGCTGTCGATGGCGCGTGCGGTGTCGAGGGCGGCCTTGGCATGGTTGGGCAGGGTTTCCGGTGCGCCGAAGATCGCAAAGACCGCATCTCCGATGAAATCGACGACGATACCGCCATTCTCGGCGATGATGCGGCAGACTTCCTCGAAATAGCTGTTGAGCAGCGGAATAATACGCTCGGGCGGGTAAGCCTCGGACAGAGCGGTAAAGCCAGAGATATCCGTGAATAGCAGGCTGATTTCACGGCGCTCGCCCCCTAGGATCAGGCGGCTGGGCTCATGGATCAGGCTTTCGACCACCTCATGGGGCACATAACGCCCGAAAAGATCGCGGATGCGTTCGCGTTCCTGCAGGCCCTTGACCATGTGGTTGAAGGCCTTACCCGCCTGATCGAATTCCAGAATATGGCTGCGTTTGATGGGTGGCAGACCACCCAGACGCCCTTTACGCACCGTTTCAGCTGCCGCTGCAAACTTCATGATCGGCCCACCGATCAACTTACCCAACAGCAAGGCCAGCCCTACCGACACCAGCAGAATGATCAGACCCGCGACGCCCATCATGCGCATCTGGCTGATTTCCTGGTCGACCGGGGTGCCAGGGATATAGGTTCCGAGCGTCCAGATCTGACCGCCCGCCATTTGCACATCGCGATAGAGGAACAGATAGTCCGCCCCATCGACGGTGAGCGATTGCGCAGTGCCGTCACCGGAAAGCGCTATGGGTGACAATGGGCCACGCTGCTTATTGCTGCCCGTCCAGATCTGCGCCAGGACCGGATCGCCAAGCTCGTCCACCTTGGGCAGCGGCAGATCATTGCTGCGATGCTGCATCATCGAGGCGAGGTACGGATGCGCCAGCACATACTGGCGGTCATAAAGGATGAAGGCGCTATGGCCCGTGATCTGGGACAGGCGCGCGAATTCGTTCGAAACCTGCGATACTTTTAGCACCGCCACGATGGCGCCCAGGAACCGGTCGGTTTCGTCATAGATCGGATAGCGCACCGGCACGACAGCCTGATCGCCGATCGGGCTCCAGACCGGCGTCAGCCACTGCGGCTCGGAACTGCGATCGGTGCGGATGTCCCGTAAGCTTTGGTCGTATTTGGCCATGTTCTCTGTCACCAGAGTTCGATCGTTGTTGGCCATGCGGGTCATGCGACCGTCGGGAAAGACGAAGCTCACACCTGCCAGCTGTGGCAACTGATCGAGGGTGGCGTTGAGGAAGCTTTCCAGCTGACGGCGGCTGGTCGGTTCGATGCGATGTTCGGCGATCCGCTCGACCGTCGGTCGCATGTGACGGTCCACCGGCATGATGATGTCGTTCACCGTATCGGCCACACGCGCCAGGATCTGATCGGCACGCTCGTTGGCAAGGCTGATCGTGCGCTGACGCAACTCGTGCAGCGACATCCAAAGCACGGTGATGATCGACAGTGCGGTCAGACCCCCGAAAACGAGCGCCAGCAGCCGGGTGATGCGGAACGTCGGAATGAACGACAGCATCCTGGCATAAGCGCGCGGCAGCAGCGGGCGCTGTGGCGGGGGAGCGGCTGCCTGGTCAGCTGTAGGGGTCGGCAGCATCACGCAATCCATCGCCAAAGAAGTTGAAGGCCAGGACCACCAGGATCACCGGGACCACGGGAAGCAGAAGCCAGGGGTAGAGCACCACAACATTGATATTCTGCGCCTCGGATAAAAGGACTCCCCAGCTGGTAATCGGGGGCCGCAGTCCAAGGCCAAGGAAGCTCAGCGCCGTTTCACCCAGGATCATGCTGGGAACAGACAGCGTGGCCGAGGCAATAATATGGCTGAGAAAATTCGGCAGCATATGCCGCCCGATGACACGGGCGGGCGAGGCGCCCATCAGCTCTGCTGCCGTACAGAAGTCCTCCTCCCGCAATGCCATCAGCTTGGAGCGGACCGAGCGGGCAAGGCCCGTCCAGTCGAGCATGCCCAGGATCAGCGTGATCCCGAAATAGATCAGCAGCGGACTCCAATCGACCGGCAGGGCAGCCGACAGCGCCATCCAGAGCGGTAGTTCGGGGAAGGAGCGCAGGATTTCGATCAGGCGTTGGATGATACTGTCGGGCATACCGCCGTAGTAACCGGCAATGCCGCCGAGGATCATGCCGAGGGCGAGGCTAATGGCCACCCCGATCAAACCGATGGTGAGCGAAATGCGCGCGCCATAAAGCACCCGTGACAGCATATCGCGCCCCAGCCGATCCGTGCCTAGCACATACAGCGTGCCGCCTTCGGCGGGGCACATGAGATGGAGGCGCGCCTCGAACATGCCCCAGAAACGATATTGATCGCCGGTGCAGAAGAAGCGGATCGGCTGCGGCTTGTTGCGATCTACCTCATATTCGCGCCGCATCGTCTCCAGGTTCAGACGATATTCCAGCCCATAGACGAAGGGGCCGATGAACTCGCCTTCGTGGAACAGATGCACGGCTTGCGGTGGGGCCAGGATGAAGGCGCTGTTCCGGCTATTGAGGCCATAGGGCGACAGAATTTCGGTAAACAGCGTGCTGCCATAGGCGAGCAACAGAAAGATCGCGCTGATCACCGCCAGCTTGTGCCGCCGGAAGCGCAGCCACATCAGTGTCCGGGGGCCAGCCGAGGCGTATTTGATCTGCCCCGGCGTCATTGCCTCGACGGAATAGGGATCAAACGGCTCGGGCGAGACGTAATGGGGAACGGGTTCGCGCTCGCCGCTCATGCCGCGTCTCCCCCGGTCAGGCGGATGCGGGGATCCAGCAGGGCCAGCGCGATGTCGGAAATCAGCACACCGATCACCGTCAGCATCGCCAGGAACAGCAGGAAGGTGCCAGCCAGATACATGTCCTGGCTCTGCAAGGCGGACAACAACATCGGCCCCGTGGTAGGCAGCGAGAGCACGACGGAGACGATGGTGGCGCCCGACACCAATTGCGGCAGCAGATTGCCGATATCGGCGATGAAGGGATTAAGGGACATGCGCAGCGGATACCGGATCAGCAGTCGGCCAGGAGCGACGCCCTTGGCCTTGGCAGTAACGACATAAGGCTTGTGAAGCTCATCCAGGAGATTGGCGCGCAGACGCCGGATCATCCCCGCGGTTCCCGCAGTGCCGATCACGATGACGGGAACGATCAGATGGGCAATGACCGATCCGGCTTTACCAAGGCTCCAGGGCTGGTCGATGTACTCCGGATCCATAAGGCCGCCGACGGAGGTCCCGAACCACAGGTTTGTGAGATACAGCAAGACCAGGGCTAACAGGAAATTCGGAATCGCCAGTCCTAAAAACCCAACGAACGTAAGGGTATAGTCGGCAATGCTATAGCGGCGGACGGCTGAGTAGACCCCGATCGGGAAAGCGACGACCCAGGTGAAAATCACCGTCGCGAAGGAAAGGACGAACGAGAGGAACAGGCGCTCTCCGATCACCTCGCTGACCGGCAGGCTATATTCGAACGACCAGCCGAAATCCCCATGCAGAACGCCCCAGAGCCAGACGAAATATTGCTCATGCAGCGGCAGATCCAGACCGTACTGCTTGCGCAGGAACTCGATCTTGGCCGGGTCGACGGCTTCGCCCTGACTCTGCAGTTCGGCGATATAGGTCGAGAGATAGTCGCCGGGCGGTAACTGGATGATGACAAAAGTGATGGCACTGATCGCGAGCAAGGTCGGGATCATCACCAGCAGCCGGCGAACGAGGTATGAGAGCACGGGAATTGCCGCCTTTACGCGATCGTTATTTAAGGTGTGCGGAGCTTGGATCGTCGAACCAGAAGAGGTCTGGGCGATAGAGGCCGAAGTGGGCGCCGGGCTCCCAGTTGTACATCGCTTTGCGCGGCACATTGCGGAGCAGCTTGTTGATCCAGACCGGCTGCGGTACGTCAGCGACAAGTCCGATGACGAACTGCTGGTCCGCATGAATGGCCATCATTTGCTGCCAGATCTCTGTCCTGTCGCCATCATCCTGGGTACGGCGCCAACGATCGTAGAGAGTCAGAAGACGTTCGGCTTCGGGAATGCTGGGTCGCTCGCCCGCCTTGCCGCTGGTCTCGTAGAAGTTGCCCCATTGCGACCATTGCCATTGCACCTGATTGGTCGGCGCCCATTCGGCTGGCGACATGGCGGCCGTGGCGAGACCATTTTCGGCACCGGGTCCAATGGACATCACCGTTTCACCGGCAAAGCAGCGGTTGCGGAAGACATCCTGCTGCATGCTCTTGGTCAGAAGCTTAATGCCGAGTTCAGCCCAGCTGTCGCGGACAAGCTGCAGCGCATCGACCTGATCGGCGCTGTCACCGCCTGCCTCCACCACAATGGTCATCGGGCGGCCATCGGGCAGCAGGCGCTGATTGGACGGACCCAGATCGTTGCTGCCGCGCTTCAGGCCGATTTCATCGAGCAACGCATTGGCTTGCTTGAGGTCGAAGCGACTCCAGCCCAGGCGCATAGCCTGACGATAGAGCGGGCTTTCCTTCAGCAGGCTGTTGTCGCCTTCGGTCGCGAGCCCGTAAAAAACCACGTGATTGATCTCGCGACGATCAACACCGAGTGAAAGAGCGCGCCGGAAGCGCACGTCGCGCATCAGGTCGCGCCAGACAGGATCGGCGGCGGTCAGATTGGGGTAGAGCGCGAGATGGGCGCCGCGGCCGGTATGCCAGAGGTCGACCGATGCCCCGCGATCCTTGGCGGCCTGCTTCAGGAAGGCGTAGTTGTCGAACATCAGATAGCGGGCCTGAAGATCGGCCTCGCCAGCGCCCGTCTTGACGGGGATAATCTTGCTCTCGGCAATCTGCATCACCACCCGGTCGATATAGGGCAGTTGTTGCCCCTTGGCGTCGACCCGATGGAAATAGGGGTTGCGGGTGAAGACAAACCGTTCCGATGGCGCCTTTGTCCGATTGACCCAAGGGTCCAGCGTCGGCAGATCAGGGTTGTCGTTGCGATATTGATTGTCCAGGCGGTTATGCAGGGCGGGCCAGCCGCGGGCGCCCTTCTCCTTGGCCAGTTTCGCCAGCGCATCCTTGTCGGTATAGCGCCCGTGGAACTGCTTCAGATACTGCGAGGGCCGATAGATATAGACTGGTGCAGCCCCGGCTAGATCGTTCAGGAATGTCGGGTTCGGCTGGTCCCAGGTGTAGCGTACCGTCCATTCATCCAGGATTTCGACCTTCGGCACCTGACCGTCGACCAGCAGCTGGATCGGCGGGCCGGTGGGCGAAAGCTCCTTGTTGAGCGCGACGTCTTCCCAGAAATAGCGGAAATCTTCGGACGTGAAGGGCTGGCCGTTGGACCATTTGTGCCCTTCGCGCAGGCGGAAGGTGAATATCCGGCCTTCAGCCACATCCACCTTTTCCAGAAGATCCGGCTTCAGGTTGAAGTCCGCGTCATAGGCGACCAGACGGCTGTAGCCATAGACAGCCATCAGCCGCACGTCCTTGGGGCTAGCGCCTAACAAGCGCAACTCGCCACCATATTGGCCGGGCTCACTTCCCGTCGGCACAGATTGTAGCGGCGTTACCGGCAGCCGCATCTCCACGGTTGGAAGCTTCTGCTGCGCAACATCCGCCTCGAGTGCCGGACTCTGCGTCCAATTGGCCGAGGCGGGCAGGGTGGCCAGTACGGCTGCCAGGAACAGAGGGGTGAAGGAGGGCTTCATCGGCATCTCCCGTCAGGCCGCCGACCGGACCAGATGGCCGGGCTGCACTTCGATGAGGCTGGGGGTATGGTTCTGATCGATCCGAAAGGCTTCGGGCCAAGCGGTCGGGTTGGAGGCCTTGCCTTCCATGATGCGGGTGAAGTCGAGTGGCCGATCCAGGTCGGCAACCGGTACCGCCGACAAAAGCGCTTGGGTATAGGGGTGCTGCGGGGACGCAAACAAGCTCGCCCGGTCCGCGACCTCTACCAGATGGCCGGCACACATGACAGCGACCCGATCGGCGACATAGTCGATCACCGCCAGATTATGGCTGATAAAGAGATAGGTCAGGCCAAGTTCTTCTCGTAAATCTTTGAGAAGGTTGAGAATTTGTGCCTGGATAGAAACGTCGAGGGCAGACACGGGCTCATCGCAGATCAGCATGTCAGGCCGCAAGGCTAGTGCCCGGGCGATACCGATACGCTGGCGCTGACCTCCGGAGAAGCTATGGGGGTAGCGGTTGATGGCCCGGGGATCGAGCCCGACGAGTTGCATCAGCTTCTCGACCTTGGCGCGGCGCTCGTCCGAGGTGCCGATATTATGGATCGACAGAGGTTCGGCGATCACCTGGCCCACGGTCATCCGGGGATCGAGGGAGCTGAAGGGATCCTGGAACATGAACTGAAGGCGGCGGCGGAAAGATTTGAGGTCGTCGCCTTCCAGCGCGAGCACATCGATATCGCCTTTTGGATCGGCGAAGGTGATGCGGCCGCTGTCGGGGCGGATGGCCCGCATGATCATCTTCGACAGGGTGGTTTTGCCGCAGCCGCTTTCGCCGACCAGCCCCAGGCATTCGCCGCGTCGCACGATCAGCGAGACATCGTCGACGGCTTTGACCAGACCGCCGCCGCCTTGGCCAAAAAGCCCGGTCCCGCGCTGCTTGAAGCTCTTGGTGATATTTTCGACGATCAGCAGAGGCGCGCCGGCTGCGTGATCGCAGACGGCGCCTGCACCAAAGAGCTGTTTGCTATCGGCGCGCGGATAATCGCGGATCGGTTGAAGCCGCTCGCCTTCCGCTCTATCGAGGTCCGGAACCGCCCGCAGCAGTGCTTTCAGATAAGGATGCTGAGGGTTCTTGAACACGTCGGCGACCGAGCCGCTTTCAACGATTTTGCCGTGGTACATGACCACCACCCGTTCGGCGACATTGGCGACCACGCCCAGATCATGGGTGATCAGCAGCATCGCCATCTGAAGATCCGCCTGCAGATCCCGCATCAACTTCAGGATCTGGGCTTGAATGGTGACGTCCAGCGCGGTGGTCGGTTCATCGGCGATCAGTAGGGCGGGGCGACAGACCAGCGCCATGGCGATCATGGCACGCTGGCGCAGGCCGCCCGACAGTTCGAACGTATAGGCGCGATAAGCGCGATCCGGATCCTTGAACCCCGCCAGCCGCAGCATTTCGATGACCAGTTCCCGTCCGCGTGCGACGTCCACATCGCGGTGCAGATGCAGGGCCTCGCTGATCTGATCACCGATGGTATGCAGCGGGGACAGGGCGGTCATTGGCTCCTGAAAGACGATGGCGATCCGTCCGCCGCGAATCGTGCGCATCTCCGGCCCATTGTCGGACAGGGTGGCTAGATCGATTTCGCTGCCTTCCTGGGCCGGGTCACGGAAGAGAATCTGTCCTCCCGTAACCTTGGCGCTCGCAGGCAGGATGCCCATGATAGCCTGGGCCAGAACCGACTTGCCCGATCCGCTTTCCCCAACCAGCGCAACCGTGGAGCCTGCGGGAATATCGAAGCTCGCCCCTTTGACTGCCTTAAGGCCGCCACTTGCGAGGCGAAACTCTACTTCCAGGTCCTTGATCGACAGAACGTTCATCAACGGTCCCAACAAGTGGAATTGACGGGTGCACTCTTATCAATCATAACGCGCCCCCTTGCCGGAATATAGCTGTGCGACCTGTTGGTAGGGCGATAAAAAAGTCGTGGTTCTACGGTTAATGCGCATAAGATAACGGTTAGTTCCTTTTCAGGCTCCCCTGTATGCAGAAATCACTCTTCAGTTTCATTCTAAAATTCAGCCTGAAGCAGCAGATCATCATTCTGGCTCTGACGGGTCTATCTTTCCCGTTTCTCTATTATTCTCTCGACCTTCCCAAGCAGATTATCAACGAAGCCATACAGGGTAAGGACTTTCCAAAAGAATTTTTAGGATATTCCCTTGGTCAGATCGAATATCTGGCGGCATTGAGTGGAATTTTTCTGGCGTTGGTATTTATCAATGGCTGGTTCAAATATTTCATCAATGTCTATAAGGGGCGGGTGGGCGAGCGGATGTTACGTCGCCTGCGATACGATCTATATGGGCGCATCTTGCGCTTTCCCTTGTTTTATTTCCGCAGGACGCCGCCGGGGCAACTTATCCCAATTATTACGTCCGAAGTGGAAAATGTAGGCGGCTTTGTTGGCGACAGCTTTGCGGTGCCTGCCTTTCAGGGCGGCACGCTGCTGACGATCCTAGTTTTCATGTGTATGCAGGACCCGATCCTAGGCGCAGCCGCCATCGCGCTCTATCCCTTCCAGATCTATGTGATCCCGAAGCTGCAGCGGAAGGTGAACAACCTTTCCAAGCAGCGGATCCGTCTGGTCCGCGATCTGTCGGACCGGATCAACGAGACGGCGCTGTCTTTACGTGAAATCAGGGCGCATGGCACCGACCGTTATCATCTGGCGGACTTCAGCGCGCGGCTCAGCAAGAACTACTGGATCCGCTTCGAGATCTATAAGTGGAAGTTTTTTGTCAAATTTCTCAATAACTTCCTGGCGCAGTTGACGCCATTTTTCTTCTATTCCATCGGCGGTTATCTGGTCATCAAGGGCAACCTGTCGATCGGTGCTCTGCTGGCGGTCATTGCCGCCTACAAAGACCTGAACGCTCCCTGGCGCGAACTGCTCGACTTTTATCAGCAGATGGAAGATGCGCGGATCAAGTACCAGCAGGTCATTGAGCAGTTTAATCCGGCGGGTATGCTCGTCAGCGAGCGTGCGGGCACCGACGGGCAGGGCGAGCCGTCGGCACCCGAGCCTCTGGCCGCTGTCGGCGTTACGTCCTTCGACGATAATGGCACTCGCGTCCTCGATGGCCTGAATTTGGAGATCCCGGCTGGGACTTCAATGGCTATTCTCGGCCCCTACAATGGAGGCAAACATGAGTTGGCGCAGATTCTTTCCGGTCTGGTCGAGCCCCAATCCGGGTGCGTGCAACTGGGCGGCGTCGATATGGCGGACCTGCCGCTGGGACAATTGAATCGTCGTCTGGCCTATGTGGGGTCGGAAACGATCCTGGCGTCCGGAACGGTCTTCGACAATTTGATATACGGTCTGCAGGTCCAACCTCAAGCCAACGATCTACTCGATCAGGCGGCTCGCCTCCAGCGCGAGAGGGAGCGTGCCGAGGCGGAAATGACGGGCAATTCGCCCGACGACATCGAATCCGACTGGATCGATTACCCCGCAGCGGGTGCCGAGGCGCGTAGTGATCTTCTGGTGCAGATCATCCAGATTCTGCGCGACACCGAACTGCTGCCCGAAATGCGGGAATATGGGTTGCGTGGGCGAGCAGATCCGGTGGAGCGGCCGGATATCGCGGAACTGGTGCTAGAGGTTCGCAAGGTTCTGCGGGCGCCGTTGTCGCAACCCAAACTGCGGGCCTATGTCGAATTGTTCGACAAGGACAGCTTCAACAATCAGGCATCGCTGGCGGAAAATCTGCTGTTCGGCGCGCCTGTCGGGCCAGTATTCCAGGGCGATGCCCTTGGCAAACATCCGTTTGTGCTGTCGATCCTGAAAGAAATCGGGCTCTATCCGGTGCTGGTGGAAGCGGGCCGCGAAACCGCCCGGCAGATGATCGAAATCTTTAAGGATCTCCCGGCTGGGCACGAGTTCTATAATCGTTTCAGCTTCATTTCGGCAGAAGAGCTGACGGAGCTGAATGAGCTGGAAAGCAAGCTGGCACGAGGCGGCGCCCTGAGCGCAACGATCGAGGCCAATTATATTGCCCTTGCTCTGCGACTTGTTCCGACGCGTCATCGCCTAGATGTTGTGGACGATGATCTGCGGGCCGGGATCGTGAAGGCGCGCCATCGGCTCGGCGAAACTCTACCCGAGACACTGCAGCCTTCGGTCGAATTCTTCAATATCGAACGATACAATGGTGCTTTGACTCTCCTGGACAACATGCTCTTCGGGCGCTTGGCGCCCGGCCAGGGCGGAGCGGAGAGCCGGATGCGTCAGATGATTCGGGACGAATTGGAAAAGGCTGATCTGCTTGGTCCGTTACTCGAAAAGATCATCGACGTCGGATTGCATTACCCGGCGGGCGTTGCAGGCGGTAACCTCAGCCCTTCTGTGCGTCAGCGGTTGGCTCTGGCACGCGCGCTGATCAAGCGGCCGAATATTTTGGTGCTCGACGACCCGCTCGCGTCGCAGGAGACAGCCCTGCAAACCAAGATGGTTGCTAATCTTCTTGCGCGATCCGATATGACTATCATCTGGGTTCTTCAGCGCGGGTCACTGGCTCGCTCGTTCGAGCGTGCCGCGGTGATCGAAGAGGGAAGAGTCCTGGAGGAAGGCGATATCAAAAGTCTGGGTGAGGCGTCTTCGCACTTGTCCAAGTACTTGAACGCAGATTAGCATGATTCCGACGCGCGGAAGGTTTAAGGCGAGAATACGGATATGAGCCTGCACCAGGAATGCCAGATGCTTCGCAATGTGCCGATGTTTGCCGGCCTTGATGGCTCAAAGCTCAAGCTTCTGAGCTTCGCCAGTGATCGTGTCAGTTTTATGCCCGGTGAGGAGTTCATCCATCAGGGTGAGCGTGGCGAAGATGCTTTTCTCATTCTGGACGGCACCGCCGAAGTGGTTGTCGAGACCAACCAGGGCGAAGTTGCCATGAGTGAGATGGGCCGCAATCATCTGGTCGGTATCATCGCGGTTCTTCATAACGGCTTGCGCACGGCGACGGTGCGGGCCAAGACAGATGTCGTCTGTCTGAAACTGCCCAAGGACGTTTTCTTTCACCTGATTCGTGATCTGCCTGATTTCGCGCTGGCGGTGATGCGTGAGCTAGCAGATACGGTAGACCGCACCACAATCCAACTGCGCGATGCGGTTAGTGCGGCTGAACGACTTAAAGTCAATTAACGCAATGGCTTGGGCGCGGCTTTAGTGATATGACATCAGTTGTTGTTTGCCCTGCGCTGCGCGAGGGACGCCACTGCTATGCGTAATTCAGATCATGCCGACGCCTGCGGCGGAGAAAATTGATGGCTGAACGTCGACTGCTGATCTACAGCCACGACAGCTTCGGCCTTGGCCATCTGCGCCGCTGCCGGTCGATCGCGCAGTCGTTGGTGCAGAAGAACCCGGATCTCAACGTGCTGATCCTGTCGGGTCTGCCCCTGATTGCGAGCTATATGTTCGACGAACGGGTGAGCTTTCGACTGGTTCCCGGCATCATAAAGACCCAGGACGGCGATTATCAGGCGATCAGCAAAGAAGCCGATATCCGCGATGTGATCGAGGCGCGGTCACGCGTCATCCTGGAGACCGCTAAGGAATTCAAGCCGGACGTGTTCCTGGTGGACAAGGAACCGCTGGGCGTTCGTGGCGAGGTGCTGGATACGCTGGACTACCTCAAGACCATAGGCACGCCGGTCGTTCTAGGCCTGCGCGACGTGATGGACGATCCGGTCTTGTTCGCTGCCGAATGGAGCCGCAAGCAGGCAGTTCCGGCGCTGGAGCAATATTTCGAGGAAGTCTGGGTTTATGGCCTGAAGGAGCTCTATGAGCCCCTGCGCGGCTTGAAACTGCCCAATTCCGTTAAACAGAAGCTGGTCTATACCAGCTATCTGCGCCGTGAAGAGAATGCCGAGCCGCTTGAAGAGCCCTTGGAAATCGACAAGCCGTTCCTGCTGGTGACGCCCGGCGGCGGCGGCGATGGTGAGTCGATGGTGGATTGGGTCCTGCGCGGACTTGAAGCCGATCCATCGATCCCACTGCGCATCTTGCTGGTCTGCGGTCCCTTCATGAATGCCGATGTTCGGGCAGGCTTTGAGGCGCGGGCCTCTAAACTGCCGAATGTCACCATCCTGACCTTCACCGCTGGCATGGAGCATTATATCG
This sequence comes from Lacibacterium aquatile, assembly GCF_042683105.1. Taxonomy (NCBI): domain Bacteria; kingdom Pseudomonadati; phylum Pseudomonadota; class Alphaproteobacteria; order Rhodospirillales; family Rhodospirillaceae; genus Lacibacterium; species Lacibacterium aquatile. Next base: position 125,651 of record NZ_JBHUIP010000009.1, on the reverse strand, counting down.
AGGCGGCAGCCGGCATCGTTGCCATGGGTGGCTATAATACCTTCTGCGAAATCCTCTCCTTTGACCGCCCGGCCCTGATCATTCCCCGGACCCGGCCCCGCAAGGAGCAGTATATCCGCGCTGTCGAGGCCCAGCGCCATGGGCTGCTGTCGGTGCTGGTCGACGATGATGCGAGTGATCCCCATCTGATGGCGGCGGCCTTGCGCCGGGTGCAGCATCAGAAGCGCCCGTCGGAGATTTTCATCCCTGGTCTGCTCGATGGCCATGAGATTATCGATCAGCGCTTCAATGCCCTGACCCGCCAGGAACCCGTCTATGGTTTCGCCACTGCGGCTGGGGGAGCGACTTGACGCCTGCGACCTTGTCGCCGGTCGCTTTTGTTCTTAAGGGCTATCCGCGTCTCTCTGAAACCTTCATCGCCCAGGAAATCCTGGCGCTTGAGAAGGCCGGGCTTCCGATCACCATCGTCTCGCTACGGCGCCCGACGGACAAGAAGCGCCATCCCATTGTCGATGAGATCCGCGCGCCGCTGCTCTATCTGCCCGAATATCTGCATGAGGCGCCGGGTAAGGTACTGAAATCCTGGTGGAAAGTGCGACGGCTGCCGGGGTATAGCCGGGCATTCGCTGCCTGGATCCGCGATTTCAAGCGCGATCCGACCTCCAATCGCGGGCGGCGTTGGGGGCAGGCGCTGGTGTTGGCGGCTGAACTGCCGGACGATATCGCCCGCATCCACGCCCATTTCATGCACACCCCAGGTTCGGTCGCGCGTTATGCCGCGATGATCCGCGGGCTGCCGTTCAGCTTCTCGGCCCATGCCAAGGATATCTGGACGATCCCGGAATGGGAGAAGCGCGACAAGCTGGCCGATGCGCAATGGGCCGTGACCTGCACGGGTAGCGGGGCTGATCATCTGCATGGGCTGAGCCCGGCGGATGGGCGGGTGTCGCTGGTCTATCATGGGCTGGATTTTTCGCGCTTCCCGCACTTCGACTCCGTTCGCCCTAGCCGGGATGGCAGCGGCGAGGCTGTGCAGATTCTCTCTGTCGGCCGTCTGGTTGCGAAGAAAGGCTATGACGATCTGCTCGACGCCTTGGCGCGATTGCCCACGGACCTAAACTGGCGCTTCAGCCATATCGGCGGCGGGGATGGCGAAGGGCTGCGGGCGCAGGCGGATCGTCTCGGGATCGCAGATCGGATCGAGTGGCGGGGCGCGCAATCCCAGGCCGATGTTCTAGAAGCGCTGAGGTCCGCCGATCTCTTTGTCTTGGCCAGCAGGGTCACGGACGATGGCGACCGGGACGGGTTGCCCAATGTTCTGATGGAAGCCCAGAGCCAAGCGCTTGCCTGCGTCAGCACCAATATCTCCGCCATTCCCGAACTGATCCGCGATGGCGAGACGGGCCTGCTTGTGCCGCCCCAGGATGCCGCCGCCCTGTCGATTGCCATCGAGGCACTGATCCGCGATCCGCAGCGGCGCCTAGCCATCGGGGCTGCGGGGGAGGCGCGGGTGCGCGGAGCCTTCGGTCATGAAGCTGGCGTTCAGGATCTGCTGGCGCGCTTCTCCGCTCCCTGATGCGCATCGCCTTCTATGCCCCGATGAAGGCACCGGATCATCCAATCCCCTCGGGGGACCGGTTGCTGGGACGCCTGTTGATGGCCGCACTGGAGCGGCGAGGGCACGAGGTCGATCTGCTGTGCCGCTTTCGCAGCTGGGATCGCACGGGACAGCGGCAGGAACGCCTGAAGCGGGCCGGAGAGTATCTGGCGCAGCGGCTGATCCGAGGCATCCTTGCAAAGCCGGAGGCTGAGCGACCAAAACTCTGGTTCACCTACCATCTCTATCACAAGGCCCCTGACTGGATCGGCCCCAAGGTGGCGACAGCCTTGGGAATACCCTATGTGCTGGCCGAGGCGTCGGTTGCAGGAAAGCAGGCGCACGGACGCTGGGCGATAGGATATGACGGGGCTTTGGAGGCACTGAAGGCGGCAGATCTGGTGGTGGGCCTTAATCCCGTCGATCAAGCCGGGATCGAGCCTTTTTTGAAGCCCGGATGCCGACGTCTGACCTTGCGCCCCTTCATCGATACTGAGCCGTTTCAGGCTTTGCGCCGTGACCGGGATGGTAAACAGTCGGCTGTCCCCTGGCTGATCGCTGTCGGGATGCTGCGTGCAGGTGACAAGCAGGCCTCCTACACGCTCCTGGCCCAATCCCTGATCCAGATACAGCATCTACCCTGGCGCTTAATTGTCATCGGCGATGGACCAGCACGAGGTGAGATCCAGGCTGTGTTTGCACCTATTGCTGACCGGGTCCATTGGACGGGCGCGCTGGAAGCCAATGAGGTGCGGCGCTGGCTGGCTTCCTGTGATCTTTGTGTCTGGCCAGCGATCAACGAGGCTTTTGGGATGGCCCTGCTGGAGGCGCAGGCTGCCGGTCTGCCCGTCGTGGCGGGGAATGCGGGCGGCGTCGCTACCATCGTTCGGGATGGGGAAACCGGCAGGCTGGTGCCTGTGGGCGCTATCGACAGATTTGCTGCAGGCATTGCCGAATTCCTGCAAAATGAGACGCAGCGGGCGGCTTTTGGCGCGACGGCAAAACACCTCAGTCGCCAGGATCACGACATCGAGCAAGCTTCGTTGCAGCTGGATGCAGAGCTATCGAGGGTGGTGCAATGACCTGGCTGGCGTTGGTGCGTCATGGTCCAACCGAATGGAACGCCCTTGGGCGTATGCAGGGGCGGGTCGATATGCCCTTGAGCGACGAGGGGCGCGGCAGCATCTCCCGGTCCCGCCTGCCTGTCGAATGGCTGGGCTGGACGTTGCTCGCGAGCCCGCTGCTGCGCGCCCAGGAAACAGCTCAACTGCTCGCCAATCGCAAGCCCCGGAGCGAATCCGCGCTCATCGAGCAGGATTGGGGTGCCTGGGAAGGGCGGACCTTGGCGGATATCGCTTCATCCGGGGATGAGGCGCAGGCTGGCACGGGCCTCGATTTCCTCCCGTTGCGAGGGGAAAGCCCACGCATGGTGCAGGAGCGCCTGAAGCCCTTCCTGCAGGAGGTGGCGCGTATCGGCGATCCGGTAGTTGCAGTTACCCACAAAGGTGTCATCCGGGCCATCATGGGATTGGCAACCGGCTGGGATTTCATGGGGAAGCCGCCGGTGCGTTTCGATTGGCGGGCGGGTCATCTTTTTAAGCTTGCGCCCGACGGGACTCCTACCGTTTATCAGGCGAATATCTCGTTGAGCAAACTGGACGAATGACCTCGCGATCCGTGCCTGCCAAACCGCGCCTGCTTTTCCATGTTCAGCATCTTCTGGGGATCGGCCACCATCGCCGGGCCGAGCGGCTGGCGGCGGCGTTGCAGGCATCGGGAATCGCGGTGACGGTTGCCCGCGGCGGCACGCCGGTCGAGGGCGAGAACTGGGGCGGGGCCGAGGTGCGTCAGCTTCCCAGCGCCCGTATCGCCGGAACCGACTTTCAGACCCTGATTGCCGAAGACGGCCAGCCGATTGACGACGTCTGGCGGGATCGACGGCGCGAGGCCCTGCTGGATCTGTTTCAGGAGATCGAACCGGATGCGGTGCTTCTAGAGGGGTTTCCCTTTGCTCGCAGACAGTTGCGCTTTGAACTTCTACCGCTTCTGGATGCCGTCGCAGGCTCGCGCCCCCGGCCGCTGGTGCTGACCTCGGTCCGGGATATCCTGGTCGAAAAGAACAAGCCGGAACGCACCGCCGAGGTGCTGGCGACCATTGAACGTGCCATTGATGCCGTGCTGATCCATGGCGATCCGACGGTTATCCCGCTCGAGCGCAGTTTCCCGCAGGCAGAGGCGCTGGGCGATAAGCGGATCTACACCGGCTATGTCATGCCGCCGCTGCCGACGCAGAAGGCAGCCGAGGCTTTTGATGTGGTGGTGTCGGTCGGTGGCGGGGCTGTTGGCCGGGAGTTGCTGGAGGCTGCCTTGCACGCTCGGCCACTAACCCGTTTCAAGGATCGCCCCTGGCTGCTGATTGCCGGGGTGATGGCGGCCCAGGAAACCATTGATGCTTTGACGGCGGAAGCGGGGCCGGGTGTCACGATTGCTCGCCATCGCGAGGATTTCCGGGCGTTGCTGGCGGGGGCAAAACTGTCGGTCTCGCAAGCCGGATACAACACGGTTCTGGATCTGCTGCAGGCCGGGACGCCCTCGGTCCTGATCCCCTTTGCGGCGCCTGGGGAAACCGAACAGACCTTGCGGGCTGAATTCCTGGCAGCGGCGGGGCGGGTGAAAATCGTGCCGGAGGATGGGCTTACCCCCGAGGCCGTGGCCGAGGCCATTGAGGCCGCTGCGGATCTTCGCGGCGCTTCGGTTGATTTCCAGGGGGATGGCGCGGCGGAAACGGCGCGGCAGGTCTGGCGGCTTTTGAAGGAGCGGGTGGTTGTCTGAGGTCTTTACCCCCCTGCTGGCTGAACTCGACCTTTGGCGTGCGGCAGGCCGCACCGCGACCCTCTGGTGGCGCGACGATGATGCGGTGAAGCCGACCGCCCAGTTGGAGCGCTTGATCGACCTGTCCCATCGCGGCGTGCCGTGCGGTCTGGCGGTCGTGCCGGAACCTGCCGTGCGGGAATTGGCGGTGCGCCTGCTGGAGGAGCCCTTTGTCGAGGTTCTGCAGCATGGGTTTGCCCATACAAACCATGCGCCGCCGGAGGTGAAGTCGGCCGAATTCGGCGCTCACCGCGATCTCGAAGACCGCGTGGCCGATCTTTGCGCCGGACGAGATAAACTGTGGCGGCTGTTCGGCGAGAAGTTCGTCCCGGTTCTGGTGCCGCCCTGGAACCGTATCGGCGAGGATCTGCTGCCGGAACTGGCGCAGATTGGCTATCGAGGGTTATCGACCTTCGAGCCGCGCAAGGCGGCTGGTGCATATGGCTATGTTCCCATCAACACCCATGTCGATCCCATCGCCTGGCGCGCGGGCAAGACCTTCCGGGGGGCCGAGCATAGTCTGAAGCAACTGGCGGGGCACTTAAGCCGACGCCGCCTGGGCGAGGTGGATCCGGAAGAGGCAACGGGGCTCCTGACCCATCACCTCGTCCATGAGGAAAGCCTGTGGCAGTTCCTGGAGGACCTGTTCGCGGTGCTCGCGGATCGCCGGGAAGTTTCCTGGTTGGCGCCAAGCCAAATGTGGGGCTGATCCTTTGAGTTGTCATCCCGTGGCTTGACCACGGGATCTCCTCCGGGAGCTTGTCCAATTCTAATCGTGATAGGGTGGAAGGGCGCCCGGAGGAGACCCCGGGATCAAGTCCCGGGGTGACGATCCAAACGAACGGGAAGCCGCGCTACTCCTCCGTTTCCGGCGTGGGCTTTGCCGCCCAGTCAGCGCCCATCCTTGATAGTGCCGGATAGTCGGTCTTGCCGGTACCGAGCAGCGGCAGCTTATCGACGATCTTCAGGTTGCGCGGGACCATGATCTCAGCGATGCCCTTCTCCCGAGCCTTTGCCAGCAGATCCTTTGCCGTCGCGTCCTGACGAGTCGTGACCAGCACCAGTTGCTCGCCCTTACGGGGATCGGGCAGGGCGATGACGGCATGGCTTTCGCTGGGCCAGACGTCGTTGGCCAGCATTTCGGCGGCCGCAAGGCTCACCATTTCGCCCGCGATCTTGGCAAAGCGCTTGGCACGCCCCTGGATGGTGACGAAGCCATCCTCGTCCACCGAGACGATATCGCCGGTATCGTACCAACCCTCTTCGGGCTCCTGCAGCAGGCCCGGTGCCTCGGCTTTCAGATATCCGAGCATGATGTTGGGACCTCTCACATAGAGGCGGCCACCCTTATCGATGCCCGGCACATCCTCCAGGCGGTACTGAATGGCCGGCAGGAAGCGCCCGACTGTGCCGGAGCGGAAGTGCGCGGGGGTATTGACCGCCAGCACGGGCGAGCATTCGGTGACGCCATAGCCCTCGTAGATCGCCTTCTGAAATTTCTCCCAGAAGATCTTGCGTGTTTCGTCCTTCACCCGCTCGGCACCCGCCACGATGAAGCGCATGCTCTGAAAATCCTGCGGGCGCCCCATGCGGGCATAGCCAGCAAGGAAGCTGTCGGTGCCGAACAGCACTGTGGATTGCTCGGCATAGGCGAGTTCCGGCACCAGCTTGTAGTGCAGCGGGCTTGGGTAGAGGAAGGTGCGGATACCCAGCAGCAGTGGCAGGATCGTGCCACCCGTCAGCCCGAAACTATGGAAGACGGGCAGGGCGTTGAAGAACTTATCCGACGGATTGAGGTCGGCCACAGCGGCGATCTGCGCGCAGTTCGCCAGGATATTGGCATGAGAGAGCACGACACCCTTGGGCGTGCCTTCCGAGCCGGAGGTGAAGAGCACCACCGCCGGGCTGCTCGGGTCGCTGGACGCTCCCGGCAGGCGGCGGGGAAAACGGGACTTCCAAAGGCCGGAGAGCTTGTCGCCCGTGCCGATGGTCTTGCGGATGTCTTCCAGATAGACGACCTGGACCTTGGCCGCGACAGCCTCGATTACCTTGTCGAGCTTACCTTTCTCGATGAAGGCACGGGAGGTCAGGACGGTGCGGATGGTCGCCCCGCTGCAAGCCGACAGGATATTGTCGGCACCAGCCGAGAAATTCAGCATCGCGGGTACCCGGCCATAGGCCTGGAGACCGAAGAAGGTCGCCACGACACCAACCGAGTTCGGCAGCAGCACACCGACACGCTCGCCGGGTTCGCTCAGCTTGGCGAGCTTGGCACCCAGAACGGTCGCGCCGAGGATCAGTTTGGAATAGGTGACCTCGTTCTTCAGGGCATCGGCCGCCATGATCTTGCCGGTGTCGAACTTGCCCTTGGCGGTCAGCAGCGCCCCAAAGAGCGAGCTGTTGAGACCTTCGGGCCGGAAGGCGGCATCGGACATGATGTCCTGCATCGACCGGGTGAGGGCCTCGCGTCGCTTCTTGCCCTTCAGGTCGGGATCGATGCTGCTTTTGCGCGGCGGCAGGATGGTCATGGAGATGCGGGGGAACCAGCGCTGGCGCAGCTTGCCCTCCATCCGGGAGAACTTGTGCAACTGCAGGCCTTCGATGCGTACCGGCAGGATCTCGGCATCGGCCTTGTCGGCGATGGTGCCGGGACCGTCATAGATCTTCATGAGCGCGCCGGTCAGCGTGATGCGGCCTTCCGGGAAGATCACGAGGTGGCGACCTTCCTTGACGGCCTTGATCATCGCCTTGGTCGACATCGGGTTGGTCGGATCGACCGGGAAGAAATCCACCAGATATTTGAGATACCAGAAGCGCTTGGCCTGATCGGTATCGATGGCGAACACAGGGCTGCCTGGCAGGAATGACGCCAGGAAACAGCCGTCCAGGAAGGAGAGATGGTTCACCACCACGACCGACCGTTCGCCCAGCGCCAGCGCGTTTTCCAGCCCCTTCACCTCGGCATGGTGGAAGCTTTTGAAATAGGCGCGGAAGAGGGTGCGGAACACCTCCTGCGGCAGCAGATGCGCGATCCAGAGGGCGACCAGCAGATTGGCGATGGCAGCGACGATCAGGATGCCTGCTGCATCGAGGCCGAGCATCGGCAGGGCGGCGGCGGCAAGCGCGCCCAACACCATGAAGGCGGCATTGATGATGTTGTTGCAGGCCACCATCCGCGAGCGGACTTCCGGCGCCGACATCTCCTGCAAGATGGCGTAAAGCGGCACGGAATAGAGACCGCCGCAGGCTGCCAGCAGGGCCAGGTCGATCAGCATGCGCCAGCCGCGCACGCTGTGGATCAGGGCATTCACATCGGGCATGGGACCGGCGACGGCAGCGGTTGAGGCGAAATCCCATGCGAACAGCGAGATGCCGATGGCGGCAAAGGGCACAAACCGGGCCGACACCTCACCATTCAGCAGCTTGGCGCAAAGGATCGAGCCGATACCGACGCCGATGGCAAAGACCGCCAGCAGCAGGGTCAGGACAGGTTGGCCTGCCAGGAACATTTCCTTCGACAGGATCGGCAGTTCGGTCAGGACGATGGCGCCGATGGTCCAGAACCAGCTGAGCCCGAGGATAGACAGCCAGACCGGACGGTTCGGGCGGGCCAGGGTGACCAGCTTTTTTGTCTCGCGCGGAATATTCCAGCTGACCACCAGATCGGGAGCAGCAGACGGGGCCGCGGGAACCGCCCAGGCGGCCAGCATGCCGATAAGGGCGAGGACGAAACCAACGGCAGACGTGATCGCAGGCCCGCCCTCCAGCGCGAACAGTGCGCCACCGGCGACGGTGCCGCCGACGATGCCGAGGAAGGTTCCGGCTTCGATCAGACCATTGCCCGCGACCAGTTCCTCGTCGCGCAGATGGTCGGGTAGGATTCCGTACTTCAGGGGACTGAAGAAGGTCGCCTGGGCCCCAAGACCAAAGAGAACCAGCATCAGCAGCGGAAGACTTCCGGTGAAGAAACCTGCCGCTGCCGCTGCCATGAGTACGACCTCATAGGCCTTGGTTATGCGGATCAGGCGCCCTTTGTCATAACGGTCGGCCAATTGCCCGGCGGCGGCGGAGAAGAGCGCATAGGGCAGGATGAAGACGCCACCGGCCAAGGCCACCAGCATCGGCCCATGTTGACCCGCCTGGAAGAGCGCCATCACCACAAGGGCATTCTTGAACAGATTGTCGTTGAAGGCGCCCAGCGTCTGCGTGATCAGCAGGGGCAGGAAACGCCGGGTCCGCAGCAGGGAAGAGGGAGAGGCTGACATTGCAGCTCCGTTCGCGTCAGGACAAAGGGGATGCCGCCTGCTGGGTCAGGCGGCCGGTTTCAAGGAAGCCCAGAGAAGCTGCGATCACATCTGATCGCAGCGGCAGTGAGATATGCAGGGAGGGGATGAGGGCGAAATCCGCCTCCCGTCCGGGCAGCCGCGTTTCGGCGACAGTGACGATGCTGTCGTTGTCGCCGGGAAGCAGCGGGTTATAGCCGCCCCGGCCAGTGCCGCCCGCGATCACCGCGATCTCGGCCCGTTCGGGAATGGGGATGCTGTGTTTCTCTGCCGGACTTAAGGTCAGACCGCAGGGGCCGAAGACGGTGTGAAAGCTGCGATAGCGTCCCAGAACCTCGGCCATCACGGCGCCCTGGTTCGGGCTGCCCAGCAGAACGGCCCGGCAGGTGAGGTCACGCTCCGCCATCACGGCGCGGGCGATCAGGCCGCCCATGGAATGGCCAATGAAATGGATGTCGTCGATACCGGCTTCCCGCAAGCCATCGATAACCCCATGGACCTGCGCCACATGCTCCGAAAAAGGCCGGGTCAGGCTGGGATAGGAGATATTCACGACCGCCCAGCCCTGGGCCGCAGCCGCATGCTCCAGGCGCCCCATGATCCGATAGTCCCGGCCGATGCCGTGCAGGAGGATCAGGGCGCGCTTGTGCGTGAGGGCGGGGGCTGCCGCCATTGCAAAGGCCAGACAGGCCTGCTGGTCGCCCTGGGCCGTTCTCTTGCCCGTCGGATCAAGGACGCGATGCAGGGAGGTTCCGGCCCGGCGCTGAACGCGCCAGCCTTCACGAACCCAGATATCGCCCCAAGGTTTGCGGCCGGATATACCCGGAATGCAGAGCAGCGCGCCCCAGCTCATGCCAGCACCTTGGCGCAGAGGGCGATGATCTCGTCGGCCATCGGCTCCAGATCGCGGGAGATGCGGCCATAGAGGCGGAACGTCGCCGCTTGCACGACGATGCCGACAACGGCGGCCGTCAGTAGGGCCGGATCGGCTATGGGCATCTCTCCCGCCTCGACCGCCTTTGTGATGAGGCGATGCAGAACCGCCATCGGATTCCCGCTGTCGTCCGGCGCCACGCGATTGAGGTGGGTGTGCTGATTGAGCAGCAGGAACTGGAAGAGCGTCCGATCCGCGTCATGCAGGCGGCAAATCAGGCGGATCATCGCCTCCAGACGTTCTGCAAAGCTGCCACTGCCATCGGCAATATCCTGAAGCTGCCGACCGTAGCTGGCGTAGCCCGCCTGAAACAGGTCGGCGACCAGCTCGTCCCGGCCCTTGTAGTGGGCATAGAGGTTCGGCGCGCTCATGCCGACAGCCTTGGCGATATCCCGGACTGAAACAGCATCGACACCGCGTTCGACAAAGAGCCTCAAAGCCTCCTGTCTGATCCGGTCTTTGGTCGAGGTGATGGTCATTGCAATCCGCACATGAATGAACGTTCGTTAAGTTGGTTATCGCGCCGATCGTGACCTCTGTCAAGCCTGTGTAAGCGAGATAGGGAATAACCTGTAATCATGCGGCATTCATAATAATGCATATGCGAGGTAACTATATTTTAAACGATAATTGGAAGTATATTTGAAATAAATCTGCTCGCCGGAGTTGTGGTATGCGCTTTCAGTTGAAATTACAATCAAAAGTAATCGCAACCGTTGCTGGCGCCTCGGTGCTTGCCGTTTTGATTACAGCCGGTGGGCTGTTTCGGGCGGTAGATCGCTTGATCGACAGGGCGGAGCGTCGCGAACTTGATGGGCATTACACCTATTTTCTTGGCAGCCTGACCAAGGAAGCCGAGCGCGCGGCGGCGATGGCGAGCGTGGTGGCCACCATGGCGCCGGTTCAGGATGCGCTGGGGAAGCAGGACCGCGATGCCTTGGCCAAACTGTTCGAGAGCGGCTTTAAAACCTTGAAGGCTGCCCAGGATATCGAGCAGTTCCAGTTTCATCTGCCGCCAGCGATCTCGTTCTACCGCGTGCATCAGCCAGCGAAATTCGGGGACGATCTTTCTAGCTTTCGCAAGACGGTCCTGGCAGCCAATCAGACCATGGCGCCGGTGATCGGGCTGGAGCGCGGGGTGGCTGGCCTTGGCGTGCGCGGGGTCATGCCTGTCGCATCCGGCGGTAAACATGTCGGCTCCATCGAATTCGGCACCAACTTCGGCCAAAGCTTCTTCGACCGCTTCAAGAAGGAACATAAGGTCGATATCGCCCTGCGCCTGGTGGACGAGAAGGAGATCAAGACCTTCGCTGAGACCATGAAGGACACCCGCAGCTTCAGCGATGCCGATCTGCGCGCGGTATTTGCCGAAGGGACGCCGCGTGTCCTGTCCTGGCAGAACGCGGGTAATCTCTATTCGGTTCTGGCGGCACCGGTGAAGGACTATTCGGGCAATGCCATTGGCGTTGTCGAAATCATGGTCGATACCGGCTGGTATGCCGATGCCCGCACCACCATGCGCTGGGTGGCTTCAGCCATCGCGCTAGGGGCCTTTATCATCGCAGCGGTTATCGGCTTCCTAAGCATCCGGCCGCTCTGCCGCCAGCTGATCGACCTCACGGCCCTGATGGGACGACTTGCCAAGGGGGAGACGACAGAAGAGATCCCGTCGCTTCAGGCAAAAACCGAAATCGGCGATATGGCACGGGCGGTGGCGGTTTTCCGCAACACGGCCGTCGAGAATTCGGATCTCCGCATTCGACAGGAAGCCGACAAGCGGCAGGCTGACCAGGATCGGCGCCAGGGAATGAATGATCTGGCGCGTGATTTCGAAACGTCGCTGGGCGGGATTATCGAGGGGCTGGCCTCGGCAGCATCGGCGATGAAACATACGGCTGCCGATATGACGCAAGCCGCTGGAGATGCGAACCGCCGGGCGGTCGCGGTCTCTGCGGCCTCCACCCAGGCCTCAAGCAATGTGCAGACGGTGGCGACGGCAACGGAGGAGCTATCCTCTTCTATCGGCGATATCAGCCAGCGGGTGAGTCGTTCGTCGGAGATCGCGGGCAAAGCGTCCCTGGAGGCCGAGCGGACCAACGCGACGGTTCAGAGTCTGGCGCAATCCGCCCAGACAATCGGCGAAGTCGTTGGCCTTATCGAAAGCATCGCCGGGCAGACCAACCTCCTGGCCTTGAATGCCACTATCGAGGCGGCACGGGCTGGCGAGCACGGTAAAGGCTTCGCCGTCGTTGCCTCCGAAGTAAAAACCCTGGCCAATCAGACCGCCCAGGCGACCGAGGATATCCGCAACCAGATCAAGGAAATCCAGGCGACCACCGGCGATGCGGTCTCGGCCATCAATGCCATCGCCACGACCATCACCGAAGTGAACGAGATCGCCAGTGCCATCGCCGCCGCCGTGGCCCAGCAGGGAACGGCGATGCGCGAAATTGTCGGCAGCGTTCAGCAGGCAACCCAAGGGACGGATGAGGTCAGCGCCAATATCGCGGGTGTCACCCAGGCTTCCGGTAAGGTGGGTGAGGCAGCAGGAGAAGTCCTGAATGCATCCGGCGGTCTGGTGGAGAAGTCCGACCGCTTGAAACAGGAGGTTCAGCTGTTCCTGGCCAAGGTCAAATCGGCCTGAGTATCCTCGCGGGCAAGGGTGCTTCTGGCTTCATCGACCAGCCAGCGGGCAACCAACGGCCCGCGAGGATCGCCATACCAGCGGACAACATGGACCTTGGAGGAGGGCAGGCTGGCGCTAGCGGGAAGCACTCGCACGAGCCTGCCTTCGTCCAGGGCATCCTGAACCAGCAGACTGCGGCCCAGGGCAACGCCAGCGCCCTCGGCTGCAGCGGCCAAGGCTGATCCCATATCGCGATACTTCAGACTCGGCGGTGGCAGATCATTCTGTTCCAGCCATGAGTCCCAATTCCATTCCCGTCCCCGGTCGAAGTCGCTTTCGACGGATCCTTTGTGGATCAGCGGCAGATCCTTTAGGGGCGCAGTCCCGGCAAGCCGGGGATGGCAGACGGGGAATACACTGTCGCGCGGCAGGATCAACTGATCGTCCCGATCCGTAACGGTGCTTTCAAGCTCCCACATCAGCCGCAGGTCGACCTCGGTCTCCTGGGCTTGGCGCAGATCGACGAAGGGGACGATCTCCAAAGCGATGTCCGGGTGTTGCTTGGCAAAGGAGGGTAGACGCCGGGCGAGCCACCAGCTGATCACGGCAGCGCTGGCACCTAGGCGCAACGGGGACTTCGGCATCCTGGCGGGTGGCTGAAGCCTTTGCAGCCCCTCCAGCAGCGGGGACAGCTCCCCAAGCAAAGAGCGTCCGGCCGGGGTTAAGGCAAGGCCAGGGTTTAGCCGTTCGAAGAGCTTGGCATCCATATGGGACTCGAGCAGGCGCACCCGGTGGCTGATCGCGCTTTGGGTCAGCAGCAACTCGGCCGCTGCTGCCGTGAAGCTGCCAAGGCGGGCGACGGCTTCAAAGGCAACCAAAGGGGCAAAGGGCGGCAGGCGGCGCATGGGCTATCTCCTTATCCCCTATGAAATGGATTCATGGGGCGGCGCGCAATGCTCATTTGGCAAGGCGGTCGATCTGGCGCGTTAGTGGGCCCTTCAGGCGACGGGAAGGGATAGCGGCATGCAGGGAAAGATCATTGTCGGGATCGGGGCGGGTTTTGCATCGGTGGTGATTGGCGTCGGTTGGCAGATCGCGACGCGGGCAGGGGTTACCTCCAGCCTGGAGCCGACAGATCTTGCCCTGCTACGCTATGGCGTGCCGACGCTGATTCTCGCCCCGATCTGGTTGCGGGCAGGCTTGTTGCCCGCTGGTGTTTCCAGGCTGCTGCTGTTCTTCATGGTGCTGGGGGCAGGGGCCTGTTTCGGCTTAGTCGGTATGGCGGGCGCGCAATTTGCCCCAGCGGCCCATATGGGAGCTCTCCTGCCCGCGACCATGCCGGTCTTTGTCGGCGTGATGGCCTGGGTCTTTTTGAAGGAGAGCCTGAGCAAGGCCCGCCTCATGGGGTTTGTCCTGGTGGCCATAGGCGTTGCCGCCATCGCGCTTCCTGCCTTGAGCCTGGGGAGTGGCGCCTGGCGGGGCGATCTGCTGTTCCTGGGGGCGTCGATGCTCTGGTCGATCTATACCGTGGCTTACCGGAAGAGCGGCCTGTCGCCCTGGGTGTCCTCGGCGGTGATATCGGCCTGGTCCTTTCCGATAGCGCTGATTGCCTGGCTGGTGCTGGGGTCGGGGAAGCTGCTGACGGCGCCCTTGCCGGATATAGCCTTGCAGTTCCTGTGGCAGGGGCTGCTGGCTGGCGTCGGGGGGCTTGCGACTTTCGCTCTGGCCGTCCGTAACCTCGGGGCAGGGGCCGCGGCGGCTTTTGGAGCCTTGGTGCCGGTGGCGGCCGCCCTGGCTGGTTGGGCCATCCTGGGCGAGCGTTTGGAGCCTTGGGTCGTTTTCGGCGTTATCGTGACATCGTGCGGTGTGGCGCTGGTGGCGCTCAACCGCTTCCAGCTGCCTGGATTGCGCTATAATCTGTGATGAGAAAAAACGAAGGGGAACCGGGTGAGATCGATCGCACATGTATCGCGGAAGCTGCGGTCCCATCCGGCTGTCACGGTTCCTGTCACGGCCGGTATCTCCTTGGCCAGCGGTTCCGGCCTCTATCTGGCGAGCCACGTCGCCTTTAGTGCGCTGCTGGCGCTTTTCCCGTTCCTGCTGTGTCTGACGGCGCTGGTCGCCTTCATGGGCGGTGGCCTTGTGAAGATGGAAGGCATCACCCATCTGGCCTTCGAATATCTGCCCCCCACGGTCGCGGAGACCTTGCTGCCGGTTGTCGAAGGGATACTGCGGAAAAAGCGGACGGGCTTTATCGGCTTCGGTCTGATCGGCGCGCTTTGGGCGGCTTCCAGCGGCGTGGATGCCTTGCGCGATGCCTTGACCGGTGCCTATCGGTTGGAGGATCGGCGTGCTTTCTGGAAAAGCAAACTCGTCAGCCTGGTCGGAGTCCTGCTTGCGGGGGTGGCGTTCATCCTGCTGTCGCTGGCGGTGGTGCTGGCGCCGGTGCTGTGGAAGGCGACGGCCTATTTCATTCCCTTAAGCTGGGCGGATAAGTGGGTCTTCGACATTGCGCGCTATACGGCGTCGGCGGGTGTGCTGTTCGGTGCCATCCTGGTGCTGCATCGCTGGCTGCCTTGCCAGACCATGAGTTGGCGGTTTCTCTGGCCAGGGGTGCTGACGACTTCGGTCCTATGGCTGGCGCTGGCGGCGGGGTTTTCGCTCTATGTCACCAAGCTCGGCAATCTCGGTGCGACCTATGGCAGTCTGGCCGGGGTGATCGGCGTGATGCTGTTCTTCTATTTCTCCGCCATCCTGTTTGTGCTGGGGGCGGAGGTGAATATCGCGATCCGCGATGCGACTAGACGAGATCGGGGGCCCGCGACGATGCCCGGATCACCAGCGAGGTCGGAATCCGGATCGCCTGGGGCGGTAGCTCCTCCCCCGCAAAGCGGCGCTGCAGGAGATTGACGGCCGCGCTTACGGTCTTGTCCATCGGCTGCTGGATCGTGGTCAGGCGATAGCCCGGCCAGCCCGCCATGGTGATATCGTCAAAGCCGATGATCGACAGATCGCGCGGCACCTTCAGCCCCAGGATATGCCGGGCGGCATCCATGGCGCCGAGTGCGATGGTGTCGTTGCCGCAGAAGATGGCATCGGGCGGCGTCGGGGCAGTCAGCAAGCTTAAGGCCGCAGCCTGACCGCTTTCATAGCTATAATCGCCGGATGCGCTGGCAAAGAGCGATGCCCCCTGGGCTTCAAGGGCCTCGGTGAAGCAGTGCCTGCGTTCCTGTTCGCTAAAAGCTGCCGGATTGCCACCGATATAGGCGATACGGCGGTGGCCCCCTGCCAGCAGATGCCGGGCGACCAGCCGCACGCCATAGGCGTTGTCGCAGCAGATTGTATCGACCCCCGCCGTCTCGCCTTTGCCCATCATGATGACCGGTGTGTGATAGGTCTGGGTTTCGCTGACGATGGTCGGGGAGACGCTGCCAGCGGCGACGATGATCGCATCGACCTGATAGGCCATCGCCTCCAGCATCGCGCCACCCGTCTCGTCCGTGCGGGCCGTGCGCATCAGAAGGGGTTGCCATTGTTCGGCCCGTAAGGCTCCGCACAGGATCGACAGCAGTTGCGTATCATAGAGGCTGGTCAGATCGCCGGTGACGATCCCGATCAGTCCCGTGCGGCGCTGAGTGAGCCCTCGGGCCAGGGCATTTGGCGTATAGCCAAGCTCCGATGCTGCCCGTTCCACTTTTTCTCGCGCTTTTGTGGATACGCTTGCACCGGCCGTGAATACACGGGAAACCGTGGCTTGAGAGACCCCGGCGAGCCGGGCGACGTCTTCGGAGGTGATGCGTCTATTCATGGCAAGAATCCTGCCTTTCTGCGGTATTTTCGGCAACCTGTATTTTCCGAAAATTAGTCATATATCCGTCATGGTCGTGAAATTTGCCGGTCACACGATTTCGTTAGCGTTCGATCCAGAAATTGCATACGCTTTCAATCAAGCGGGAAAAATATCCCGCAAGATTGGGACGAAACGTAACAAAGGCGGACGGGCGCACCATGCGCATTCGTTTTCATATCTCAACAGCTTTGCTGCTGTTGGTGCTGTCGGCTGTTGCCGCGACTGCGGCGGTGGGCGGTCTTGCACTCTCACGCATGGCTCTTCTCAACGAACGGTTCGCCGGAACGGCCGAGGCTGTTGGCGTCGAATTTCGTCTGGTCGCAACCTTGAAAGAGCAGGTGCTGTCCCTGGCCCGCGAGGAGCTGGAGGCGGTGCTGGCGACGGACCCCCAGGCCCTGTCCCGGCTTCAGGCCAGCGACGAAGCCCGGCGCAAGGCGATTGCCGAAGCGGTGGCGCAGGTTCGTGGCATCGAGGGCATGGGCGAGGCGGTTGCGGCGTTCGATGCGAGCTTTGCGCAATATCTGGCTGCCGTCGGTGAAGTGCGCCAGAAGGCTCAGCAATATGATCTGGCGGGTGCCTTTGAGGTGTCTTCGACCAAAAGCCGCCCGGCGTTGGAAAAGGTCGTCGCTGCGACGGGCCTGCTGGCGGACCGGATCGCCGGTCGCATGGCGGACGAGGGCAAAGCGGGCGCTGCCTTCTATGAAGGGGTGCGCAAGGATACGGTGATCCTGGGCATCGTGACCGCCTTCCTGCTGCTGGCGGGTGGCCTGTGGTTGGCACGGGTCCGGATCTCCAAGCGCATGAACGCCCTGGGTGAAGCTGTCCGCCGTATCGCTGCGGGCGAAGCGGATGCCACGGTTCCCTATGTGAACGCTGGCGACGAACTGGGCGCCATCGCCCGCGCCGCTGAAATTCTGCGCCAGGGCGAGATCGAACGGCTGCGTCTGGCGCAATCACTGGAGATCGAGCGGGTTGCCGCCCAGGAAGAGCAGCGCCGGGCGCTGGCCCAGTCGGGCGATGCCTTCGAGCAGGTGGTGCATCAGCATATTGCCGCCATCGGCACTGGATCGAGCGATCTGGTGGCGACGACGGAGCAACTGTCCAGCCTCACCGGATCGACCCTGCAGCGCATGGGGCAATTGTCCTCCACGGCCGAGGCGACCCAGTCCTATCTGGCGGAATGCCGGTCGGCGGTCGGGCATCTTGTCCAGACGCTGCATGGCATCGGCGAGCGTATCGGTGCCGCCGGCGAGATTGCGACCCAGGCGGGGAGCGAGATTTCCCTGGCCAGCAAGGCGGTGTCCGAACTCGATACAGCATCCAGCGAAATCAGCGCTGTGACGGACCTGATCTCCGGCATTGCCGAACAGACCAATCTTCTGGCCCTCAACGCGACCATCGAAGCGGCGCGGGCAGGCGAGGCGGGACGTGGGTTCGCTGTCGTGGCATCGGAGGTAAAAACCCTCTCGCGGCAAACGGCGGAGGCTACCCAGGAGATCGCGCGTCGTATCGCCGATATCCAGGCCTTTACCCGTGAAGCCGTGGGGGCTGTGGAACGGATCGCAACGACGGTCGGTCGGATCGATGATTATGCAGTCCAGGTGGGCGGCGTGATCCGGGATCAGGACGAGGCGGGCCGCCGTATCGAGAGCACGGTCGCGGCCTTGGCACAGGAGGTGTCGAGCCTCGACAGTGCCGCCGGTGCCATGCGCGATGCGACGGATCAAACTAATCTGGCGGCGTCTCAAGCCCGCGATGCGACGGGTTCGGTCGATAACCGTATCAGGCGCCTGGAGGCCGATGTATCGGGCTTCCTCGCGACCTTGCGGCAACAAGCATAATAAAAGGGGGGAAATACCATGTTCCTGGAGATCGATCGGGTCTCTGCCTCCTACGGGGCGAACAAGGTGCTGGACGATATTTCACTGTCGGTCGGCAAGGGCGAACTGGTCGCGTTGCTCGGCTCGTCGGGTTGCGGCAAGACGACCCTGCTGCGGGTGCTGTCGGGCTTCCATGCGGCGGGCGAAGGTTCAGTGCGCATCAATGGCGCCGACATGACCGCGCTGCCGCCGGAAAAACGCGATACGGCGATGGTTTTCCAGTCCTACGCCCTCTGGCCGCATATGACCGTGGCGCAGAATATCGGCTATGGGCTGCGCCTGCGGAAAACGCCAAAGGCTGAGATCGACGACAAGGTTACCGCCGCCCTCGACATGGTTGGCCTGACCGGCTTTGCCGACCGGATGGTGACCCAGCTTTCGGGCGGTCAGCGTCAGCGTGTGGCGCTGGCCCGGGCCATCGTCGTCAATCCGGCGGTCCTGCTGATGGACGAGCCGCTGTCGAACCTCGACGCCCGCATCCGCCATCAGGTCCGCCACGAGATCAAGGCGATCCAGGCCCGCCTGGGGTTGACCGCCGTTCTCGTCACCCATGACCAGGAAGAGGCTATGATCATGGCCGACCGCATCGTGGTGATGAAGGGCGGCAAGATCGAACAACTCGGCACGCCCGAGGAGATCTATTCCAAGCCCGCGACGCCCTTCGTCGCTGAATTCATGGGCGCGGATAACCGTATCGATGCGGATTATGAGATCGACGGCGAGCGGATCACGATCCGCATGTCCGAAACCCGGGAGGCCCAGAGCCTGCCGCGTTCGCTGATCGCGCATCTGGCCGATCTGCCGCCCAAGGGGCGGCTGCGGCTGCATTTCAGAGCTTCGTCCGTAAGCCTCGCAGGGGCGGATGAGGCGGCTTCACAAGATTGCCTGAGCCTTGGCGGGAAGATCCGCCAGCGGTCCTATCCCGGCGGTACCTACCGCTATGCCGTAGCCTTGGGCGACCGTCAGCTGCTGGTCGACTACGATCAGCAGTTAGCGGAAGGGGAGAGCGTTCGTGTCGTCCTGCCGGTCTCGGCCCTCATGGCCTTTCCGGCACTTTGATCCATCAACCAAAGGAGTTCCAGATGGTTGAGTTTCGTGGTTATCGCTTGGCGGGTCTGACCGCCGCCAGTCTGCTTGCCGTTTCTCTCGCCGGTACCGCCCATGCCCAGGTGACGCTGAATGTCATCACGGCGGGCGACCAGAACATGCTCGACTACATCAATGACTTCCTGGCACCGAAGTTCGAAGCCAAGAATCCGGGTGTGAAGGTCCGTGCCGTCGGCACCGGTCCGGGCGATTCGGGTTCGCAGTCGGTCTTCGAAAAGCTGAAAGCCCAGAAGGCCAACGATAAGTGGGACGTCGACGTCGCGGTCGTCCATCAGTTCATCTCGGGTCCGATGATGAATGAAGGGTTGCTGGCGAAATATACCGGCGACATCGAAGCCGGTAAGCTCGCGACCCGCGACTCGGCCAAGAACGCCCTCGGCGCCAATGTCGAAGGCTATGTCATGCCGATGTTCAACAGCCAGATCGCTGTTGCCTATAACCCGGACATGGTCAAGGAACCGCCGCGCACCTATCAGCAGCTCGCCGACTGGGTGAAGGCCAATCCGAAGAAGTTCGGCTACAACGGCATTAAGGGCGGCATGTCCGGCGTCGGTTTCGTCACCGGCTGGATGTATGCCTTCGCCCCAAGCGGCCTCGGCATCACCACTTCCTACGACGCCAATGCCAAGTCGAACTGGAAGGACGCGCTGGCGTCGCTGAAGGAGTTCAACAAGAACGCCGTCATCACGCCGGGTAACGCCGGAACGCTGGACATGCTGGGCCGCGGCGAAATCGCCATGGGTCCGGTCTGGGTCGACATGTTCTACAGCTGGATGGGCGACGGTAAGCTGAACCCGAATACCAAGCTGGTCCTGCTGGGCCCGGGCATGCCCGGTCAGCCGATGTACTATGTGCTGCCTGCCAAGGCCACGAACCAGGATGCCGCGAAGAAGTTCATCGACTTCGCAGCATCCCCGGAAATCCAGGCTGAAGGCATCGTGAAGCGCTACAACTGGTACCCCGGCATCGATGCGCAGCACGTTCAGAAGTACCTGGACCAGGCCACCTGGAACAAGCTCTTCACCAACGTGACCCCGGCCGACCTCGCAACCAAAGGCAAGGTCTTCCCGGTTGCTGCCCATCTGAAGGAAATCCAGGAAAGCTACGAAGCCAACGTCACGCAGTAACAGTGATGGATGCACCCGGCCGCTCCAAGGCCGGGTGCATCAGCTTCTTTGGGGAGGTTAGTCGGTGAAAGAGAATCGCTGGATATCGCTCGCGATGATCGCGCCCGCCCTGGTGATCGTCTTAGGGCTGTTTATGTTTCCGCTGGTGCTGTCGATCCAGCAGGCTTTCATCGAGCCTGAGGGCGCGGGTATCGGCATGGCGAATTTCGTCAAGGCCTTTGCGCTCTATGGCAAGGATGTGCTGTTCACCATCGTGATCGTCACGGTCGCGACCGCGCTGACGGCACTGGTATCCATCTCCATGGGTGGATTCCTGATCCTGTCGAGCGGCAAATATACCGTTTGGATCCTACGCTGGTTGTTTCGGATGCCGCTGTTTGTGCCCTTTGTCGTCGTCGCGCAGATGATGCGGACGTTTCTGGCGAAGTTCGGCCTGTTCAACAGCCTGCTTATGACCGTCGGCGTTCTGACCCCGGATACGGCTACCGGCTGGCTCGACTGGCGGGGCATTATTTTCGCGTTCGTCTGGAAGCAGTCCGCTTTTGCGACTCTGGTGATCGGCGGGGCGATGGCGTCGCTCGACCGCTCCACCATCGAAGCCGCCCGCGACCTCGGTGCCTCCAAGACCCGCATTCTGCTCGAGATTGTCATTCCCCAGGTCAAGACGACCATCGCCGTCACCATGGTGCTGTCGTTTGTCATGATGCTGTCTGTGCTGTCGGTGCCGATCATGTTGGGAACCGAATCGCCGACCATGATCACCGTCGATATGGCTTGGCGCGTCAATTCCTACCGCGACTATGGCGTTGCCAATGCGCTGGGCGTGGTCTCGCTGCTCATGGCGTCCTCCGTCGCCTGGTTTTATCTGCGCCACGCCGCGCGTGAGAAGGAGAAGGCCTATGGCTGACCTTCTGAATAATCCGGGAAAACTCCTGACCCGCGCTCTGTTGCTCGCGGTCCTCGGTTTCCTGATCATCGGCCCGATGTCGAACATCCTGATCTGGGCCTTTGCCGAACAGTGGTTCTTCCCGGCAAAACTGCCCACCGAATGGGGCTTCAAGTTCTGGGAGCGGGTGTTCCGTCCGCGCGCAGGCGCCATGGAAGCCATGTGGAACAGCATTTCCATCGCGCTGCTGACCGTTGTGGTTTCGATGGCACTGGCGGTTCCGGCAGGCTATGCGCTGGCCCGTCGCTCCATCCCGTTCCGGGCCGTCGCCATGCTGCTGTTCCTGATGCCCCAGGCCATCCCCTCGGTCACGGTTCACCAGAGCATCGGCCAGATCTTCTATATGATCGGCCTCAACGGCACGATCCCCGGCGTGGTGCTGGTGCATACCCTTCAGGGTCTGGTCTTCGCCGTCTGGATCACCTCCGCCTCCTTTGCCTCGGTGGATAAGGATCTGGAGGCGGCGGCCCGCGATCTTGGGGCATCACCGGGCTATGTCTTCCGGTCGGTCACCCTGCCGCTGGCTATTCCAGGGCTGATCGCCAGCGCGATCTTTGTCTTCCTGGGTTCGATTGACGAGTTCACCGGCACCTTCTTTGTCGGCGTGCCAGATATCCAGACCCTGCCGATCCTGCTCTATACCGCCAGCATGCAAGGCAGCTATCAGATCGCCTCCATCACCGCGATCTTCCTGTTGATCCCCTCCATCCTCTTCATGGTCATCGTCGAACGGTTCCTGAAAGCCGATGTCGCCGCCAAGATCGGAACATAAGTCTATGATCCACATCGATATTCTTGGCTGCGGCGAAGCTTTCGACCCGGATCGCGCCAATTCGAGCGTACTGGTGACGGCGGACGGCTTCCGCCTGTTGATCGACTGCGGCATGGGGGTTGCCCAGGCCGTCTGGCAGCGGTCGATGGATGCGGATTTCATCGACGCCGTCTATTTCACCCACCTGCATGTCGATCATTGCGGCGGCTTGCCCGCGCTGCTCGACCATATGGGGGCGGCTGGGCGCAAGAAGCCGCTGGTGATCTACGGCCCAGACGATGCGCTGGACC
Organism: Lacibacterium aquatile; assembly: GCF_042683105.1. Classification (NCBI taxonomy): domain Bacteria; kingdom Pseudomonadati; phylum Pseudomonadota; class Alphaproteobacteria; order Rhodospirillales; family Rhodospirillaceae; genus Lacibacterium; species Lacibacterium aquatile. The sequence continues at coordinate 103,368 of NZ_JBHUIP010000009.1, read as the reverse complement.
GGATCGAGGCGGCGATCCTGTTCGCTGCCTGGCCGGGCAAGACCCTGGATTTCCCGGTCCAGGTACTGCCGAAGCTGGCGCAATCCGCCATCGGCCCTATGACGGCACGCTTTGCCCAGACCGAGCATTCGGCAACCAACCATGCCATCCGCCTGGAACTGGGGCAGGCGAGCTTCTTCTATTCCGGCGATGGTCGCCCGACCCCCGCTAGCCGGGAGCTTATGACTGGGGTGAAGGTCGCCTTCCACGAGACCCAGGCGCTTAGTGGTAAGGCACCTGTTCCGGGACACTGCGACTTCGATACGGTGCAGGGGCTGCTGGATCAGCAATCCATCGGGCAGATGTGGCTCTATCACACGGCGGGCCGGTCGGATGAGGCCTTTGCAGAGAGGCTGCGCGAGGCTGAAGACAACCGCCTAAACTACGCTAAAGCTGGAGTTTCCTTTGCCGTGACATGAGAAAATCCTCCTGGAACCTGAGCCGGTGCTGATGTGTTGAAGGGGCATCGAACACTCAAAAATCAGGAGGATCGTCATGGAACATCGTGAAGAAACCGGCAATCTCATCGCAGGCGACAAGGTCTCGGGGACGTCGGTCTATAATGCTTCTGGCGACCATCTGGGCGACATCCATGATGTCATGCTCGATAAGCAGTCCGGCAAGGTCGCTTATGCGGTCATGTCCTTCGGCGGCTTCCTCGGCATTGGCGAGAAATACCATCCGCTGCCCTGGTCGACCCTGAACTACGACACCCGCGAAGGCGGCTATGTCGTGAATCTCTCCAAGGAGCAGCTGATGAAGGCTCCGACCTATGCGGCCGACAGCACTCCGGCCTGGGATCGCGACTATGAGAAGAACATCCATGACTATTATCGCGTGCCGCCCTATTGGGGCATGTAAGCGATAGCAGTCGCTGGATTAAAGAAAGCCCCGCCCGAAAGGGCGGGGTTTTTACTTGGAAGCGGAACCATCCGTCGTTTGCGGTTTTCTGCCGCCAAAGATGTATCCGAGGATCACCCCTGCAAGAGGTGTCATGGCAGTTACAGCTCGATCAAAGATTTTCTCGCCGATGCCGCGAGAGTCGCAAAAATATAAAATGGCAGTGAATATGAATACGATCATAATTCCTGTGAATGTTACATAAGCAAATCTTAACTTAATTACCTCTCTGTCATTGCTTGTTTTTGTAAGTATCATAATTATTCCTGCCATCAAGAGCATTAAGGCTAGGAATGCAAAATTTAAATATAAGACGATAGTGAGGACGGCCGGGTCGATGTTCATAATTAAAGCCCTCATCTGATGATTAGGGAAGCCTAGATCCAGCTTCGCCGTTTTCATACTGGATTATTGCAAGGTTTTAGCTTGCCAGAAAAATACCCCGCCGAGTTGTGTCGGCGGGGTTTTGCTTTTTGCTACGCGGCATTGCGCCGGGTGTGATGACCTTCTTCGATCTCCTCGATGATCTTGGAGACGAAGGCGGGCAGATCGTCTGGCGAGCGGCTGGTGATCATGCCCTTGTCGGTCACGACCTGTTTGTCGCACCAGCGTCCACCCGCGTTTACGACATCGGTGCGGATGGATTTGTAGGAAGTCACGTCGCGCCCGCGAACGGCATCCGCTTCGATCAGAAGCCAGGGGCCATGGCAGATCGCGGCGATCACCTTCTGCTGATCGACAAAAGAGCGCACGATGCGCATTGCGTCCTGATTGATCCGCAACTGATCGGGATTGATCTGGCCGCCGGGCAGCACCAGCGCGTCATAGTCGGCGGGATTGGCCTCGGGGATCTTGAGGTCGACCGGGATGGTGTCGCCCCAGTCTTTCAGCTTCCAACCCCGGATCGGCTTGCCATCGGGGGAGGCGACGTCGACTTTCGCGCCGGCTTTTCGCAATTCATCCCGTGGCACCACCAGCTCCGACTGCTCGAAGCCGTTGGTTGCCAGGATCAGGATCCTCGCTTCGCGGATATTCGTCATGGGAAAGCCTCCTCTCACATTCGGGGAACGTGAGAGGAAGGCACCAGAGGCGAACGGGGTTCCGCTAAACTGCGGAAGCTGAAGTTTTATCGCCCTCGATCAGGCGGGTGGGACGCAGTTCGCCAGCCCGCTCAAGGACGGGATAGGCAACAGCGCAGATATGCGAATGGATACGCTTCAGATCCGACAGCACGTCGAGATGCAGGGCGCTCGATTCGATGCTTTCGGCACGGCCCTGACGCAGGCGGGCCAGATGGCTCTGAGCCGAGGCCCATTCCGCGTCGCGCACCCGCACCTTGTCGTCCAGAAGCTGCCGGGCGATTTTAACCTCGCTCGACATGAAGACACCCAGCGCCCGCTGCAGATTGGCGGCAACCTGACCGTGGAGCGCCCGCAACTCGGCTTCACCTTCAGGAGAGAAGGAAAGCTTGTGCTTCAGGCGCTTACGGGCCAGTTCCATCAGGTTTTTATCGATGATGTCGCCGATATGCTCGAGGTTGGTCGAGAAGGCCAGGATCTCGGTCGCCCGCATCCCTTCGCTCTCGTCCAGGATGGTGCGGGTGATGTCGGTGACGAACAGCTTGATCGCCTCATGCAGGCGGTCGACCTGATCGTCCATTGCTTCCAGCTCGGAGATAAGGCGGCGGTCGTCCTTGGTCAGGGCGTCCATCGACATATTCAGCATCCGGCCGACCGTGTCGCCCATGCGCAGGGCTTCACGCTCGGCACAGGTGAGGGCGAGGGAAGGGGTGTCGAGCGTCGTGCGGTCGAGATAAAGGGCTGCTCCGGGCGTCTCCCCGACTTTTTCGGGAATGAAGCGGGTCACGAGCCGCGATGCCGGACCGATCAGCAGAATGAAGGTGCAGCCCAGCGCCAGATTGAAGGCAGTGTGGAAATGCACCAACTGACGACCAGTATCGCTCGCCAGTTCTTGGATGAAGGGGGCGATCAATCCCAGGAAGGGGATGGTGATCAGGACCATGATGATCTTGAAGGCGGCATTGCCGAAGGCGATGCGCTTGGCAGGGGCGCTGCCTTCGGACAGAGCGGCCAGGATCGGCGGAATCATGCCGCCCAGGTTGGCGCCCAGCACCAGGACCATCGCCTTGTGCATATCGACCACGCCGCCGTCCGCCAATGTAACAACCAGCAGGACCATGGCGAGGCTGGAGTGGGCGAGCCAAGTCATGAGGGCGCCGATCAGCACCAGCAGCACATCGTCGCCCATGGCATTGAGGACGAGCTTCAGGGTCTCCGCTTCCCGCAGGGGCATTGATGCCGCGCTGATCAGTTTCAGCGACAGCAGCATCAGTCCGAGGCCTAAAACGGCGCGTCCCACATCCTTAGCGCGCGAGGCCGATGCCGACAGAAAGGTGAAGACGCCGATTAGAATAAATATTGCAGGTAGATGATCAAAACGGAATGACAACGCCTGCGCGACCAGGGTGCTGCCCAGATCGGCACCGAGCATGACCGCCAGCGCCATGGGCAGGACGATCAGGCCACGGGCGGCAAAAGACGTGGTCATCAGGGCGGTCGCTGTCGCGCTCTGCAGGATCGCCGTCACGATGATCCCGCTGCCATAGGCGGTGACGCGATTGGCCGTCGCCCGGCCGATGATGGCGCGCAGATCGGCGCCATAAGCCCTGATCACCCCGGTCTTCACCATGCGCATGCCCCAGAGGAGCAGCGCTACGGCGCCCAGCAGATCGACCAGAACCATGCTTGCGTTGGCCATGTCAGGCGTTCCGCTCGCCAAAGCCGGTCAGGCGGGAGAGATGATCGAAGAGGCCAGGGGTGGCGCAGATGATCTCATTGCCCTTATGCAGGCCATCACCTGCCAGGAAATCATTCACTTTGCCGCCGGCTTCCGTCACCAGCAGCATGCCTGCCGCGACGTCCCAGGCGTTGATGTGATGTTCCCAATAACCGTCGGAGCGGCCGTCGGCGACATAGGTCAAACCGAGAGTTCCCGAGGCGCCGCGCACCCATTCGCTCTTGGCGGCCAGGATCTTGCCGATGGCTTCCACGGTCGGTTCGGCCGGGCGGCGGAAGCTGTAACCGATGCCGAAACGGGCCTTGGTTTCCTCGCTCTCGCCTGAAACCTTCATGCGCATGCCATTGCGAAAGGCGCCCTGGCCGCGACGGGCGCTGAACATCTCGTCGGTATTCGGGTCATAGACCAGGCCGATCTCGACTGTCGAACCGATAGCCATGCCGACCGACACACACCAGTGCGGGATTCCGTGCAGGAAGTTCGAGGTGCCGTCGATGGGGTCGATGATCCAGCAGCATTCGCCGTCGCCGCCCCGGAAGCCGCCTTCCTCGCCCAGGATCCGATCCTCGGGGAAAAGGCGCTGCAAAGCTCCGACGATATGGTCTTCGGCGGCCCGGTCCGCGATGCTGACGACGTCCTGCGTGCCCTTATGTTCGACCACCAGCTCGTGGCGCCGCCGGAAGAAATCCAGGGCTTTCAGGCCCGCTTCGCGAACAATACCAGTCGCGGCGGCGTGGCGCAGATCAAGAGCGGTCGGGGTAGGCATGACAGGTTTATTCCTCCGTTGGCGCTGGATCGAATATTATTTCTATCCAGCATATTTATAAAATTGACATTCCGCAGCTAGCTTCGCAGTGTTACAGAATTGTTGCAATCACGTTTCAATGGCTCGTTAAAAATGCCATGGTGAATGCACAAATGTGGAGGAAACACGAATATGAAGCGCACACTTACAGTTATGGCCTTGGCCACCACCGCGACCCTTGGCCTTGCAGGCGGCGCTTCGGCGCAGGGTAAGATGACCATGTACTGCGGCGTCCAGGAAGAATGGTGCCAGCTCATGGTCAACGAATTTAAGGCCAAGACGGGCATCGACGTTGCGATGACCCGTAAGAGCAGCGGTGAAATCTTCGCTCAGATCAAAGCTGAAGCGTCGAACCCGAAGGGCGACATCTGGTGGGGTGGTACGGGCGACCCGCATCTGCAGGCGGCCGAAGAAAACCTGACCATGGCGTACAACTCGCCCATGATGAAGGAACTGCACCCCTGGTCCGTCAGCCAGCATAAGACCTCGGGCGGCAAGACCGTCGGTATCTATCTTGGCGCCCTTGGCTATGGGTATAATTCCGAGACGCTGAAGAAGAAGGGCATCGCTGCACCCAAGTGCTGGGCCGACCTCGCCAAGCCCGAATATAAGGGCGAAGTCCAGGTTGCGAACCCCCATGCGTCGGGTACGGCTTACACCTTCGTTGCCACGCTGGTTCAGCTGTGGGGCGAAGATAAGGCCTTCGACTTCCTGAAGAAAATGAACGAAAACGTCAACCAGTACACCAAGTCGGGTGCCGCTCCGGCCCAGGCGACGGGTCGTGGCGAGACGCTGATCGGCATTTCCTTCCTTCATGATGTCGTGACTCCGGCCACCAAGGGCTTGCCCGTGGTGTCGGTTGCTCCTTGCGAAGGCACCGGTTTCGAAATCGGCTCGATGAGCATCATCGATGGCGCCCGTAACGTCGAACAGGCCAAGAAGTTCTACGACTGGGCTCTGTCCGCAGATGCCCAGGCTCTGGGCGCCAAGGCCGCCAGCTTCCAGAATCCCTCCAACAAGGCCGCACCCCTTCCCAAGGAAGCGACCAAGATGGAAGAGATCTCGCTCATCGACTACGACATGAAAAAATACGGCTCCAGCGCCGAGCGTACTCGCCTGCTCAGCAAGTGGGACGCTGAAATCAAAGCGACGAAATAAGATCGCTTATAAAAACTAGCCTTGCGGCCGCTCCATCTGATCGGTGGGGCGGCCGCAGTCTCACCTGAACAGGGTCAATTCTTGCGCGCTGGGAGACCGGCCGTTGTCTAATCGTATTTTGCTCCTACTCGTCTGCGGGTGGATTGGTTTCCTCCTGCTCCCTTGGTATGCCATAGAGGACGGCTTCTGGGCCTTCGGCTGGCTTTCTAGTTATCCCTCCGGGTCCGATGCGGCCCCCGCTATCGTTCAGATCTTCAAGGATAAATTCTGGCTGGCCCCTATGCTGGTGCCGCTGCTGGTCCCCTTGGCGATCATCAATCGGGACCGCACCGACCGCATGACAGGCACGGTGCTTGTTGCCTGCGGTATCTTTGGTCTGGTCTGGCTGTTCGGCCAGGGCTTCACAGTCGGCGTGCGGGGCTTCGCACAGCCTTGGATGACCGAGATGTTTGGCCGGATTTCCTCGCGCCAGTTCGGCATGGGGTACGGCGGTCTGGTTGTCGGTACCGTCTTCCTGCTGCAGCTGACCATCGGCCTTGCCCGGCGCGGCGCCATGCGGGGCGATGCCTTTGTCGTCAGCTCCATCGGCGTGATCGCGGCCAGCATCATGCTGTTCGTGTTCTTCCCGGTCGTGAAGATCCTGGGCAGTGCCGCCGTCGATTCCAAGGGGCAGAGCTCGCTCGGCTCGCTGGTATCGCGCCTGATATCGCCTGATATCTGGAGCCTCGACTGCCTGATGGGCGGCCGTCAGTGCGGCGTGCTGTGGAACAGCTTTGCCTTGGCGCTTGTCACCGGCGTGTTGACCACGCTGCTGGGGCTGGCCTTTGCGCTGCTGTCCGAACGCACGAACTTCCGTGCCAAGGGCCTGCTCAAGGCGTTGACCATTCTGCCGGTTATCACGCCGCCCTTCGTCATCGGCCTCGGCATTATTCTGCTGTTCGGCCGCAATGGCGCGTTTTCGCTGATGCTTGAAAGCTGGTTCGGTATCGAGCCGACCCGCTGGGTTTATGGCTTCACTGGTCTGGTCATCGTGCAGGTGCTGGCGTTCACGCCGATTGCCTTCATGGTGCTGATCGGCGTCGTCCAGGGCATCAGCCCGTCGATGGAAGAAGCTGCGCAGACCCTTCGGGCGACGCGTTGGCGGACTTTCTACACGGTGACCTGGCCCCTGATGCGTCCGGGTCTGGCCAATGCCTTCCTGATCGGCTTCGTCGAAAGCCTTGCGGACTTTGGTAACCCCTTAGTCCTGGGCGGCAACTTCGAAGTTCTGTCGACTCAGATCTTCTATGCCATCGTCGGTGCCCAGTCGGACCAGGGACGCGCCTCGTCGCTTTCCATCGTTCTGCTGGCCCTCACCATGGCGGCCTTCTTTGCGCAGCGCTTCTGGCTGGGCAACAAGTCCTACACCACCGTGTCGGGCAAGGGGGACAGCGGCCTCCCGTGTCCGTTGCCGCGGCGCATGCGCTGGTTCGTCTATGGTACGACCATTCCCTGGATGGCCTTCACCGTCATTCTGTACGGCATGGTGCTCTATGGCGGGTTCGTGAAGAATTTCGGCGTGAACAACACCTTCACGCTCGAACATTACATCACGGCCTTCGGCATCGATTTCGCCAACGGTTGGCAGATGACCGGCCGCGCCTGGGGTTCGTTCTTCACCACGGTTGAACTGTCGGCGATCTCGGCTCCCTTCACGGCTGCCATCGGTCTCATGACAGCCTATATCCTGAACCGTCAGCGGTTTGCGGGGCAGGGCGCGTTCGAATTCACAACGATGCTCAGCTTTGCCATTCCCGGTACCGTCATCGGCGTCAGCTATATCGTGGCCTTCAATGTGCCACCGATCGAGCTGACAGGGACGGGCGCGATCCTTGTGATCTGCTTCATCTTCCGCAATATGCCGGTCTCTATCCGCGCCGGCATCGCGACCTTGAGCCAGATCGACAAGAGCCTCGACGAATGTTCCCTGACGCTGCGTCATGGCAGTGCGGCCACCCTTCGCCGCGTTATCCTGCCGTTGCTGCGTCCGGCCATCGTCGCGTCCTTGGTCTATAGCTTTGTGCGCTCGATCACCTCGGTCAGCGCCGTCGTCTTCCTGGTGTCGGCTCAGTTCAACCTCGCGACCGCCTATATCGTCGGTCGTGTGGAAGTCTCCGATTTCGGGGTGGCAATTGCCTATAGCTCGGTTCTGATCGTGTTCATGACAGTCGGTATCTTGGTGATCCAGCTGCTGGTGGGCGAGCGCAAGCTCGGCCGGCGGTCGGCCCAGAAGTCCATTCCGGCTGCGGGGAGTCTCGTTGCATGACTATTAAGTCCAAGTCCGGTTCCGTCATCTTCAAGAACGTGAGCCGCCGTTACGGCAATATCGCCGCTGTCGATAACATCTCCTTCACCGTCGAGCCGGGGACGCTCGTCACGCTGCTGGGGCCTTCGGGCTGCGGCAAGACGACGACGCTCCGCATGATCGCGGGCCTGGAGATGCCGAGCGACGGGCAGATCACCATCGGCGATGTCGATGTGACCTATCTGCCTGCGACCGAGCGCGACGTCTCGATGGTGTTCCAGTCCTATGCGCTCTTCCCGCATATGACGGTTATCGAGAATGTCGGTTATGGCCTGACCGTCTCGGGCCTGACCAAAGCTCAGCAGCTGGAAAAGGCCCGCGAGGGTCTGGCTCTGGTTGGTCTCAACGGCTTTGAAGGGCGTCTGCCGTCCGAGCTTTCGGGTGGTCAGCAGCAGCGTGTGGCCTGTGCCCGCGCGCTGGTGCTGGAGCCGAAGGTTCTGCTGTTCGATGAGCCGCTGTCGAACCTCGATGCCAAGCTTCGCCGCCGCATGCGCGAGGATATCCGCGAGTTGCAGGTGAAGCTGGGTCTGACCTCGGTCTATGTCACCCACGATCAGGAAGAAGCCCTGGCCGTGTCCGACCGGATCATCGTCATGAAGAATGCCCAGATCGCCCAGATCGGCACGCCGAACGATCTCTATGATCGCCCGGCCAATGCCTTTGTGGCGGACTTCATCGGCGGGGCCAATCTGCTCCCCTGCGAAGTCGTGGTGATTGAGGGTGAAACGGCTCGGGTACGTCTGGGGGATGTCGAGGTCAATGTGCGTCGTGGTCCGGTCACCAAGACCGGCCCAGCGCGTCTGGCCCTGCGCCCGAACGCCGGTCGGCTGACGGCGACCGTTGCCGTCTCGGCAATCCCGGTCGACGTGAAGAAGGCCACATATCTCGGTTCCCACTGGGAATATACGGTGGGCAGCCAGCATGGGGACATTTTTGTCACCCAGCCGCTGGACCATGCCTTCGCCGCCGGGGCCAGCGCTTTGCTGTCCCTGCCGTCCGAGGGTCTCTGCCTCGTCGAATAGGTGAGAATGAGGTGCAAGAGGGCACTTAGCCCTCTTGCATTCACTGGTATCTGATTGGTAATGTTCCGGCTCTATCAGGGCATAACCAATAGGATAACTCATGGGCACCGAGCAGATCAGTCCGCGCTACCGCGATATCGACGCCTGGGCGCCGGGCGAAGTGCTCGATGCAATGATCGAAGGCCAACTGGCCGCTGTTGCCGCCGTCAGGGCCGCATCTCCCCAGATCGAAGCTGCCACGCTTGCCATGGTCGAACGCCTGCGCAAGGGCGGTCGTATCGTCTATGCCGGGGCAGGGACTTCGGGCCGTATTGCCGTTCAGGACGGTGCAGAGCTTCCCCCGACCTTCGATTGGCCCCGTGATCGGCTGGTTCTGCTGATGGCTGGCGGCGAGCCTGCGCTGCTGCGGTCGGTCGAGAATGCCGAAGACGACAAGGTCGCGGGTGCTGCGACCATCACCGATCATAAGATCGGCCCCAACGATACCGTCATCGGGATCGCTGCTTCCGGCAGCACGCCCTATACGATTGCCGTTATCGAGGCTGCCCGCAAAGTCGGTGCGCTGACCGTCGGCATTGCCAATAATCCGGGCGCGGCCCTCGCGAGCGCGGCCGAACATGGCATCATTCTGGATACCGGCCCCGAAGCCATCGCCGGATCGACCCGCATGAAGGCGGGGACGGCGCAGAAGATCGCCCTGAACCTCATCTCCTCCCTGGCGATGATCCGACTTGGCCGGGTCTATGAAGGGCTGATGGTCGATGTGGTGGCGATGAATGAAAAGCTGCGCCGCCGTTCGGAGAATATGCTGCGTCGCCTGACGGGCGCTGCCGATGATGCCATCCGTTCGGCACTGTCCGAGGCCAATGGCAACGTCAAGCTGGCCCGCGTCCTGTTGGCCGGGCTGGACCGTGCGGCAGCCGAGGCGTTGTTGACCAAGCATGAGGGGCATCTGCGCCCCGCGCTGGCTGAAATCCTGGGGGGCTGAGGTCTATGGGTTCGCTGACCCTTCGCGGGATCACCAAACAGTTCGGCACCGTTCCGGTGTTGCATGGCATTGATCTGGATATCGAGGACGGTGAGTTCACCGTCTTCGTCGGCCCCTCGGGTTGCGGCAAGTCCACCTTGCTGCGCCTGATCGCGGGGCTGGACGAGATCAGTGGCGGCGATCTGTCCATCGATGGCGAGCGCATCAATGATGTGGCTCCCGCCAAACGTGGCATCGCCATGGTGTTCCAGTCCTATGCGCTCTATCCCCATATGAGCGTCTACGAGAATATGGCCTTTGGCCTGAAGCTCGCCGGGATGAGCAAGGCTGACGTCGACAAGCGGGTCAAGGAGACAGCCGAGACGCTGCAACTGACGCCATTGCTGGATCGGCGCCCGCGTGAGCTTTCAGGCGGTCAGCGCCAGCGTGTCGCCATTGGCCGCGCCATCGTCCGCAGCCCGCGCGTCTTCCTGTTCGACGAGCCTCTGTCGAACCTCGATGCCGCGCTGCGCGTGCAGATGCGGTTCGAGATTGCGCGTCTGAAGGTCGAGCTGGGCGTCACCATGATCTATGTGACCCATGATCAGGTCGAAGCCATGACTCTGGCAGACAAGATCGTTGTCATGAATGGCGGCCGGGTGGAGCAGGTCGGCAGCCCGCTGGATCTCTACGAGAAGCCCGCCAATCTGTTCGTCGCGGGCTTCATCGGGTCGCCCAAGATGAATTTCCTGGCTGGCAAGGTGATTGGCGTTTCTGAAGGGGCTGCCCAGGTCGAGGTGGCGGGGCTGACACCGCTGTCGGTGCCTGTCTCGCGCATGCCGCAGCCCGGCTCGTCCGTGACCTTGGGGATTCGTCCCGAACATCTGCTGGTCGGCGAAGGGGTTGGTTCGGTCTGGAGCGGTCGCGCCCTGGTGGTCGAACGGCTGGGCGGCGAAACCTATCTGCATATGACCGGCCCGGGTACGGAGCCGCTGGTTCTGCGCCAGCCGGGGACATTGGCGGTCAAGGTGGGTGAGGGGATCGCCGTTACCGTACTGCCTGCGGCCTGCCATCTGTTCGATGCCGAAGGCAAAGTCCTATGAGCAAGGACTTCGTCCTCGACGCCAAAAACCCGACGCCGCTGTATCTGCAGTTGGCGGATCGTTTGCGGCACTTCATCCGTGCGGGCGAATGGCGGCCGGGGGAGGCTGTGCCGGGTGAACGCGAACTGGCGGGACTGGCGGATGTCAGCCGCGTCACCGTCCGCAAAGCCATCGAGGATCTGGTCCGCGACGGGTTGCTGATCCAGCGCCAGGGCGCCGGGACCTTTGTCGCAGGGCGCTTCGAGCAGCCCCTGTCGATCTTGGCTGGTTTTTCCGAGGATATGCAGGCGCGTGGCCTGCGTCCCGGTTCGAAATGGCTGGAAAAGAAGCTGGCCCGACCGACCCCTGAAGAAGCCATGGCTTTGGCATTGTCGCCAGGGGAGCGGGTGGTGCGGCTGGTGCGTGTGCGTACCGCTGACGGCAAGCCGCTGGCGCTGGAGCGCGCCAGCGTTTCCGAGCGGTATCTGCCGTCGGCCGAAATGGTGAGCGTTTCCCTCTATGAGGCCTTGAAGGCCCAGGGCTATCGGGCGGTCAGGGCGCTGCAGCGCTTGCGGGCGGATCTCGCCAGCCCGGAAGAGGCGCGTCTGCTGGCGATCCAGCCGGATAGCGCAATTCTGCATATCGAGCGTCGCGCTTTCATGAGTGACGGGACGCCGCTGGAATTCACCCGGTCCGCCTATCGGGCCGATCAGTATGATTTTGTCGCGGAACTGCGGGTCGATTTGTCGGAGGATCGGGTATGAGCCGAAGCGGCGATATGCGTCTGTTTGCGGATCGGGTCTTCACGGGATATCGCTGGCTGGGGCCGACGACAGTTGTTGTCGAGAACGGACGTGTCGCGGCGCTGGAGTCCGGCGAGGTTCAGGCAACCGCCAAGCTCGACAAAGGGCATTTCCTGGCGCCCGGCTTTATCGATGTGCAGGTGAATGGCGGCGGCGATGTGCTGCTGAACGACCACCCGACCCTTGAAGGGATGGAGGCGATTGCTGCCGCCCATCGCAAGTATGGCACCACGGGCCTGCTGCCGACCCTGATTACCGACGATGTGGAAAAGCCGCGCAATCTCAAGGCGCTGGCGACCCAGGCCATCGACTTCCAGAGTTCCGGCATTCTGGGTGTGCATCTGGAAGGGCCGTTCCTGAATGTCGCTCGCAAAGGTGTCCATCGGGCCGAAGCCATCACGCCGCTGACCGATAATGATCTGGGCTGGATGACGACGCCCTTTGCCGGTGCGCTGCTGATCACCCTGGCGCCGGAGCAGACGTCGCTGGCGGCGATCCGTCGATTGGCCGCTGCTGGAGCCTTGATCTGCGCGGGGCATACCGCCGCGACCTATGATCAGATGATGCAGGCCGTGGATAATGGTGTGCGCGGGTTTACCCATCTCTATAACGCCATGACCCCGCAGACGGGGCGCGAACCGGGCGCGGTCGGTGCCGCACTTGACACTCCCGATACCTACGCCGGGGTGATTGTCGACGGTTTCCACGTTCATGCCGCCAGCCTGCGCTCGGCCATCAAGGCCAAGGGCGAAGACCGCATCATGCTGGTCACCGATGCCATGCCGCCGGTCGGGGGCAAGTCGGCCGAATTCTATATCGATGGCCGCCGGATCATCGCCGATGGCGGACGCCTCGTGACCGAGGAAGGCACGCTGGCTGGCGCCGCCATCGATATGGCGACCACGGTGCGTAATGTCCGCGACCTGTTGGGCCTGCCGATCGAAGCGGGTCTGCGCATGGGCTCGTTGGTGCCTGCAAACTTCCTGCGCCGCCCGGATCTCGGGCGTATCCGGATTGGAGCCCGCGCCGATTTCGTGGCGCTGGACAACGATATTCAGGTGCAAGGCACCTGGGTAAATGGAGTGTGACCAGTTCAATACCATTTAGCATGGACAGGAGAAGGGGAGTGCTCCTAGAATTGCCGGTATCGGGTAATCCCGAATAAGAACTGGCCCCTGGAACAAAGCGTTCAATTGAACGCTTTGTTTCAGCTCAAAAAAAGGCTGAGTAAAATTCGATCGAAGAGATCGATTTTTACTCGGGAAGGTCTACATCTCTGGAGGAGGGAGCTATGGCTTTGCGTCACAAGCTGACCGGTGTTCTGCTGGCAGCTACTACGATGTTCGGCGCTGCGAGCGCGATGGCAGGCGAAATCACTTTCTGGTCCTGGCGCCAGGAAGATAAGGCTGCCTACGCCGAATACATTAAGGATTTCAACAAGAAGCACCCGGACGTCACGGTGAAGTTCGAGGCGTTCGAGCCGACCCAGTATCAGACGATCCTGTCGACCGCGCTGGCCGCTGGCAAGGGTCCGGACGTCATTCAGGTGCGCGCTTACGGTAATCTTGAAACCGTTGCCAAGCCGGGCTATCTGCTGGCGCTCGACGAAAGCAATGTGCCGGAGCTGAAGGGCTTCCCGGCCAGCGCGCTGAAGGCCGAGACCATGCGCTCGGACAACAAGCTCTACGCCGTGCCGTTCGCCTCGCAGACGATGCTTGTCCTCTATAACAAGGACATCTTCGCCAAGCACAACATCAGCGAACCGGAAACCTGGGACGAGATGGTCGAAGCTTCCAAGAAGCTGAAGGCCGCTGGTGTCACCCCGTTCGGCAATGGCACCGCAACGGCCTGGCAGAATGAGACCATCGTTTCGGCGCTGCTCTCCAGCCTGCTCGGCAAGCAGTTCGAAGCCGACATCCTGTCGGGCAAGGCGACCTTCGAAGATCCGCGTTTCGTCTCGGCCCTGGGCAAGATGAACGATCTGGCCAAGGAATATTTCCCGCCCAGCTTCATCGGCATCGACTATGCCTCGGCCCAGCAGCTGTTCATCGCTGGCCGTGCTGCCATGTTCGCCGGTGGTTCCTTCGAAGCCGCCAACTTCCTGCGCCAAAATCCGGCGCTGAAGATCGGCGTCTTCGCACCGCCGCCCGCCAAGAAGGGCGACGATAAGCTGGTTGGCGTCTACTATGACGGCGGCTATGCCATCAATGCGAAATCCGAAAAGCAGGCCGACGCGCTGAAGTTCCTGCGCTTCCTCGCGACCAAGGAATTTGGCGACAAGTTCGCCAATGGCCTGTCCAACATCTCGCCGATCCCCGGTGTTGCTTTCACCGATCCGATCCTGGCGGAAGTTGCCGACCTGAATAAGTCGTCGATCCCCTATCTGTTCCTGGTGCATTTCCGCTACCAGGAGCCGTCGGGTTCGGTGCTGATCCAGGCGGGCGTGCAGAAGCTGCTGGCTGGCAAGGCCACCCCGGCGGAAATCGGCACGGAAGTGACCAAGGGCATCGCGACCTATTTCGAGCCCTTCAAGAAGTAGTCTCTACCGGCCGCCGCC
>NZ_JBHUIP010000009.1:0-88839 GCF_042683105.1 Lacibacterium aquatile | reverse complement strand
AGCCGATGAATTCGCTCACCGCTTTCTTCAGGAAACCCGGTCGTGCTGCCTGGATCATGTTCCTGGTCGTGCCGCCCATGGTGTTCATGGCGACCTTCGTGGTCTGGCCGATCCTGTCGGCCCTGGCCTATGCCTTCTATCATTGGGAAGGGCTGAAGCGCGGCGAGTTCGTGGGCCTTGGCAATTTCATCGACGTCCTGACGCGCGAGCCTTTTGCTGCCTGGACGCTCAATGCCTTCCTGCATAACGTCTGGGTCTTCATCGCCCTGATGATCGTGCAGAATGGTTTCGGTTTTCTGATCGCCTATGCGATCTCCAAGGAACTGCCCGGTCATCGGTTCCACCGGGTGGCGGTGTTCCTGCCGGTGATCCTGTCGACGGTGATCGTCGGCTTCCTGTGGAAGCTGTTTCTGCATCCGCTGTTCGGTCTGGTGAATGCCGCCTTTGTCTCGGTTGGCCTCGATAGCTGGGCGCAGCCGTGGCTGGGGCAGGAGAGTACGGCGCTCTGGGCGCTGGTCTTCGTCAATGCCTGGCATTGGGTCGGTTTCCCGGCGCTTGTCTTCCTGGCGGGCATGCAGCGCATTCCGTCCGAGGTGATCGACGCGGCGCGCCTGGATGGCGCTTCGGAATGGACGATGATCACCAAAATCGTCTGGCCGCTGGTCGCCCCAAGCGCCACCATCTGCTTCGTGCTGCTGTTCATCGGCAGCTTCAACTGGTTCGAACTGCCCTACGTCATGACCGGCCTCGACGGCTCGCCCTATGGCAAGACCGATGTGCTGGGCCTGCTGTTCTACCGCACCGCCTTTGGCAATCAGTCGGCAGGCGTGCAGGACTTCGGGCGCGGGAGTGCGCTGGCCGTGCTGACCTTCCTGTTCATTGCTGTCGTGTCGGCTTTCTGGACCATCCGCCTGCGTAAGCGGGAGATCGAGATATGAGTGCCGTGAAGACGCTTCCCGTGGTGCCGAGCCTGCGTTCGAGCCTGTTGCAGATCCTGCTGGTCGCGAACAGCTTCCTGATGCTCTATCCCATTCTGGTGATGGTGTTTTCGGGCTTCAAATCGACCGGCGAGATCTTCTCGACGCCCTTTGCCGTTCCCGATTTCGGCAATCTGACGAACTACCTGCGTATCCTGGATGAGACGAGCTTCATGCTCTATCTCGGGAACTCGATTGTGGTGACGGGCCTGTCGCTGCTGGCGATCCTGACCCTGGGGATCATGGCCGCCTATGCCATTGCCCGGTACGAGTTTCCGGGTTCGGTCTTCGTCTTCCTGTTCTTCCTGTCGGGCCTGATGATGCCGCTGAAGCTGGCGATCATTCCGCTCTTCATTCAGATGCGCGACTTCGGGTTGCTGGACAGCCGCCTTAGTCTGATCGCCGTCTATACGGCGATGGGGCTGCCGTCGACGGTCTTCATTTTGACGGGTTTCATCCGTACGCTCCCCCGTGAGCTTGAGGATGCGGCGCGGATGGATGGGGCGTCGGAAGCCCGAATCCTCTGGTCGGTGATGCTGCCGTTGATCCGTCCGGCGATGGTGATCGCGGCGATCCATAATGCAGTGCCGATCTGGAACGACTTCTTCTTTCCGCTGGTCTTCATCCAGTCGAACGACGCCAAGACGCTGCCCCAGGGGCTGACGGCTTTCATGGGCGAATATACGACGGACTGGGGCGTGCTGTTTGCCGGGCTGACGCTGTCGGCCTTGCCGATCTCGCTGCTCTATATCGCCCTGTCCAAGCAGTTCATCAGTGGCATGACCAGTGGAGCCGTGAAGTGACCTTGATCCGTAAAGGCAGCCTCGTCGTTTCGGCCCAGGCGCGGGAAGATAATCCGCTCCATGGCCCGATCTATATGGCGGCGATGGCGCTGGCGGCGCGGGATGGCGGTGCTTCGACGATCCGTGCCAACGGACCCGAGGATATCGCGGCGATCAAGGCAGTCTGCGATCTGCCGATCATCGGTATCTCAAAGCTCTGGGATGCCCGCTTTCCGGTCTATATCACCCCGAACCGCGCGACGGCCGATAAGATCAAGGCTGCGGGGGCGGAGATCATCGGGATCGACGCCACCCAGCGCCCCCGCGACGGCGGGCCGGTGGAAGAACTGATCGCCTATATCCGCGATGACCTGAAGTGCGAGGTCTTTGCCGATGTGGATACGTTGGAAAACGGGCTGAAGGCGGCGGCGGCTCGTCCGACCTATGTCGCGACGACAATGGCCGGTTATACCGATGAAACCGAAGCCCGCAAGGGTTCGGGGCCGGATTTCGAGTTGCTGGAAGCCCTGGTGCGGGCGACCGATATTCCGGTTGTGGCCGAAGGGCGCTTCTGGGAGCCATCGCAAGTGGCGCGGGCGTTGGAGCTGGGCGCCCATGCTGTGGTCATCGGCACCGCCATCACCAATCCGCGCGACATCACCCGCCGCTTCGTCACGGAGAGCGGGGCGTGCTGACGCTCGGTATAGACGCGGGCGGTACGGCTACCCGCTGGCAGCTTCGTGAGGAAGGCAAACTGGTTGCCGAAGGGCAGGGGCTGCCGATGTCCGGCCATCTGTTCAACGACGAGGTGCGCAAGCGCTCGCTCGCCGCGCTGGATGCCATCCTTGCCGATGTCCGGGATGCCGGGCAACCAGCGGCCGTTTGCGCCGGGATCACCGGCCTGTCTCAGGAAAGCGAGGCCGCCCAGACCTACATCGATCTGATCGCTGAAGGACTGGATCTGCCGCGCGACCGGGTGCGGGTCGTCGACGATATGTGGATCGCCTATCTGGCGGCTTTCCAGCCGGGCAAAGGCATCCTGGTTTATTGCGGCACGGGATCTGTCGGCTATCACATCGCCGAAGGCGGGCGCGTCGAGCGTGCGGGCGGCCATGGCTATATTATTGACGATGGTGGCTCGGCCTTCTGGATCGCGCGGATGGGTGTACATCATCTGATGCGGGCTGTGGACGAGCGCGGTGCGTCGGCTTGGAACAGCCCGCTGGGCTCGGCCTTTGCCAAGCGGTTCGGCGGTGCTCGCTGGGACCTCGTCCGCAGCACTATTTATAGTGGCGATCGCGGATCGATTGCCGGGCTTGCGCCTGCCGTCGCGGAAGCGGCGGAAGCGGGCGATGCCGTCGCTCTGAAGATTCTGGGGGATGCGGGTGCTGAACTGGCGCGTCTGGGTCTGGTGCTGGCCAACCGCACCGGACCTCTGCCGGTGGTGCTGATCGGCGGCGGCTTCAAGCTGCATCCGGCGGTCACGGCGGGGGTCAAGGCAGCCCTGCCGCCCGATATGCCGGTGACGGTTCCGGGCCGTCCGGCTGTCGAGGCTGCGGCCGAACTGGCGGCGGCGCTCTAAAAAACGCCAGATCGACACAGGCAATACCGGCTCTCTTGATGCCGAGCGTCTCCGCCGCTGCTTCTGAGAGATCGAGAATGCGTCCGGCGATAAAAGGGCCGCGATCAGTGATCGTCACCGTCGCTTGCGCGCCGGTTTTGCGGGCCGTCACGACTATCTTGGTGCCGAAGGGCAGATAGGGATGGGCGGCGGTCAGCGCATGCTGATCGAACAGCAAGCCGCTGGCAGTCGGTTTCCCATGGTGACGCGGCCCGTACCAGGAGGCGGGGCCGCTCATGCGGTCGATGGTGGCGGGGCAGGCGAGGGCCTGACCTGTGACCAGCATCGCCACGATTAGGGTGGGGATCTGCATAGCCCCCACAAGATCTAGGGGGTGGGGCTATGCTTTCGAGATGATTTTTCTCATCCGATCATAAGAATATCATAAGGATTTATGGTTCAGCCGACGGTTTTGGTCGAACCGATAGGTCCGTTTTGATAACGAAATACTCGTAACTTCCGATGAGACGGATTTTAGCTAAAGCTAGAGAATCCCGGCGTTCGGCACGTTTCACGGATTTCACGGGAAGGTTAAAATTCTTAAATCCGAGGAACGCGAATCAAAGACGTCGTCAAGCTGTTTGATTCCTTGCGTAGCCCGTATGACCGCAATATCTTGTGTCTCAACAGCGCAACGTCGCTATAGATCGAAGGCCTCGGAGAAACCGGGGCCTTCGCTTTGCGAGCTGACTTTTATAATTTTGATCAACGGGGAACAGGTCATGGATGGTGATCTTCGCAGCTTTGCGCCAGGTCGTGTCACACTGGATCGCTCTCGCGATGCCTTACTGACCGATTTCGGCAAGGAAACGCTTCGCGATCGCTATCTGCTGCCGGGTGAGAGCTTCCAGGATCTCTTCGCCCGCGTCTCCGGCGCCTATGCCGACGATGATGCCCATGCCCAGCGGCTTTACGACTATATGTCGAAGCTCTGGTTCATGCCGGCGACCCCGGTCCTGTCGAACGGCGGCACTGGCCGCGGTCTGCCGATCTCCTGCTATCTGAACTCGGTCGACGACAGCCTTGAAGGTATCGTCGATACCTGGAACGAAAACGTCTGGCTTTCGGCCCGTGGCGGCGGCATCGGCACCTACTGGGGCAATGTGCGCGGTATTGGCGAGCCGGTCGGCCTCAATGGCAAGACCAGCGGTATCATCCCCTTCATCCGCGTCATGGACAGCCTGACGCTGGCGATCAGCCAGGGTAGTCTGCGCCGTGGTTCGGCTGCGGTCTATCTGGACGTCAACCATCCGGAAATCGAGGAATTCCTCGAAATCCGTAAGCCTTCGGGCGACTTCAACCGTAAGGCGCTGAACCTGCACCATGGCATCCTGATCACCGACGAATTCATGGAAGCCGTCCGCGACGGCAAGTCCTTCCCGCTGCGCAGCCCGCGCTCCAAGGAAGTGATGAGCACGGTTGATGCCCGCGCGCTGTTCCAGAAGATCGTCGAGACCCGCATCACCACCGGCGAGCCGTATCTGATCTTCATCGATACCGTGAACCGCACGATGCCGGAACATCAGCGTCAGCTGGGCCTGTCGGTCAAGACCTCGAACCTCTGCTCGGAAATCACCCTGCACACGGGTCCGGACCATACCGGCCAGCATCGCACCGCCGTCTGCTGCCTCTCCTCGATCAATGTCGAGAAGTGGGATGAATGGTCCCAGGAGCCGCGCTTCGTCGAAGATCTGATGCGCTTCCTGGATAACGTCCTGCAGGACTTCATCGACCGCGCGCCGGACGAGATGGCCCGCGCCAAATACGGCGCGATGCGCGAGCGTTCGGTCGGTCTGGGCGTCATGGGCTTCCATTCCTTCCTGCAGAGCCGTGGCATTCCGCTGGAAAGCGCGCTGGCAAAGTCGTGGAACCTCAAGGTCTTCCGCTACATCAAGGAACGCGCCGACGCCGCCTCGATGTATCTGGCCCAGGAACGTGGCCCGTGCCCCGATGCCGCCGATGCCGGTGCCATGGAGCGCTTCAGCCACAAGATCGCCATCGCGCCGACCGCGTCGATCTCGATCATCTGCGGCGGCACGTCGGCTGGTATCGAAGCCATTCCGGCCAACGTCTATACCCACAAGACGCTGTCGGGCTCTTTCTCGGTCCGCAACCCGTATCTCCAGCGCATGCTGGACGAGAAGGGCCGCAATAACGAGACGGTCTGGAACTCGATCCTCGAACATGAAGGCTCGGTCCAGCATCTGGACTTCCTGACCGCCGACGAAAAGTCGATCTTCAAGACCGCCTTTGAAATCGATCAGCGCTGGGTCGTCGAATTCGCCGGTGACCGCACGCCCTACATCTGCCAGGCAACCTCGCTGAACCTCTTCCTGGAAGGGGATGTTGATAAGTGGGATCTGCTGATGCTGCATTATCGCGCCTGGGAACTGGGCGTGAAGAGCCTCTACTACTGCCGCTCCAAGAGCGTGCAGCGCGCATCCTGGGCCGGTGGCGCCGTCGATGCCGACAATACCTACGAGCGCCGTAAGGTGATCGCCGAGGTCAAGAACTACGACGAGTGCCTGGCCTGCCAGTAAGGCCCCTTGTGTAAGCGGACGAGTCCCTGTAGGACCGTCCGCTTCCTCGTCCGTATTACAAATTCACGCCTATTTTCGAGCAAGGTTCCCGCCATGCCGCTTCTTTCCGCCAGCAAGACCTATAAGCCGTTTGAATATCCGTGGGCCTTCGAGTTCTGGAAACGCCAGCAACAGATCCATTGGATGCCGGAAGAGGTGCCGCTGGGCGAAGACGTGCGCGACTGGTCGAAGAAGCTGTCGGATCATGAGCGCAACCTGCTGACCCAGATCTTCCGCTTCTTTACCCAGGCGGACGTCGAGGTGCAGGACTGCTATCACGAGAAATACGGCCGGGTGTTCAAGCCGACCGAAATCAAGATGATGCTGACCGCCTTTTCGAACATGGAGACGGTGCATATCGCGGCCTATAGCCATCTGCTCGATACCATCGGCATGCCGGAACAGGAATATTCCGCGTTCCTGAAGTACAAGGCGATGGCCGACAAGCATGACTATATGCATAAGTTCGGCGTCGAAACCGATGCGGATATCGCCCGTACGCTGGCGATGTTCGGTGGCTTCACCGAAGGCTTGCAGCTGTTCGCATCCTTCGCGATGCTGATGAATTTCCCGCGCTTCAACAAGATGAAGGGCATGGGGCAGATCGTATCCTGGTCGGTGCGTGATGAGAGCCTGCATTGCGAAGGCATCATCAAGATGTTCCACACCTTCACGGCCGAAACCGGCTGCCTGACGCAGTCGCTGAAGGATGACATCTCGGACTGCTGCCAGACCGTGGTGCGCCTGGAAGATGCCTTCATCGATCTCGCCTTTGAAATGGGCCCGGTCGAGGGGATGACGCCGCTCGATGTGAAGCGCTACATCCGCTATATCGCCGACTGGCGTCTGCAGCAGTTGGGCCTGAAGCCGATCTATCTGATCGGTGACCATCCGCTGCCCTGGCTGACCGCGCTGCTGAACGGCGTCGAGCACGCGAATTTCTTCGAACAACGCGCGACCGAATATTCAAAGGCTGCCACCCAAGGCGATTGGGAAAATACCTGGTCGATGTTCGACCAACGTAGGCTTGCGAATAGTTCCACCGAGGAAAGTGCCCAAGGTACTCTCGGCACTGTCGATGCTGCTTGACCAGAGCTATACCTTCCGGCCAATCATGCTGACCATGTTGGTCCGAGTTGGAGAATAGTCAGAATGATTAAGGACATCGTCGTTCACGTCGAACCGGGTACCCGCGGCGAGAACAGACTGGATCTGGCTATTGCTTTGGCCCGTTCGCACGATGCCCATCTGATCGGTCTGCATGTGATCGAGCCGGTGGTACTGCCGGAATTCCTTCTGCAGGCGACCGAGAATCCGCTATCTGAACTGCTGATCGATGCAGCCGAAGCGGCTGCGGTTCAGGCGCAGAAGCTGTTCGAGGAACGTATCCGTGTGGAAGGTATTTCCGGCGAGTGGCGCTTGGCGCGGGGTGGGGCTTCGGCTCAGGTCGCGCTGTCGGCCCGCTATTCGGACCTGACCATCGTCGGCCAGCCTGATCCGAAGGGTCCGATTTCGGTCGTGCGCCCCGACGATGTTGTGATGGAAAGCGGCCGTCCGGTCCTGATCATCCCTTATATCGGTGCGCTGCCGCAGACCGCCGATTATGTGCTCGTCGCCTGGGACGGCAGCCGCGAGGCGACCCGTGCTGTCAATGATGCCGTGCCGATGCTGACCAAGGCCAAAAAGGTCAAGGTGGTAGTCGTCAATCCGCAGTCTGGTCCGAATAATGTCGGCGAGATTGCCGGTACCGATCTTGGCCATCATCTGGCCCGTCATGGCGTGAAGGTGGAAGTGGGTAAGATCGTCGCGCCGGAACTAGAGGTTGCCGATGCCTTGCTGTCGGCACTGCTGGACGAAGGCTGCGATATGCTGGTCATGGGCGCCTATGGCCATTCGCGCCTGCGTCAGACGATCATCGGCGGTGCAACCCGCACGATCCTCGACCATATGACCGTTCCGGTCCTGATGGCGCACTAAGCGTCCGAGTTACAGAAGGGAACCGTCTGGCAAAGGACGGTTCCCTATTTTTTCGCCCGCAGATTGGCCGGGCAGGGAGACTATTGCCATGCTGTCCATCGAAGCCCGTATCGCCCAGGAACTCAGCGCCCGCACCGAACAGGTGGTGGCGACCGTCAAGATGCTGGACGAAGGCTCGACCGTTCCGTTCATTGCCCGTTATCGCAAGGAAGCGACCGGCGGACTGGACGACACGCAGCTGCGCACGCTGGAAGAGCGTCTGCGCTATCTGCGCGAGATGGAAGAGCGCCGGGCGGCAATCATTTCCAGCGTGGAAGAGCAGGGCAAGATGACGCCCGAGCTGAAGTCGGACCTGCTGGCCGCCGACAGCAAGGCCCGCCTGGAAGATCTCTATCTGCCCTATAAGCAGAAGCGCCGCACCAAGGGGCAGATCGCCCGCGAGGCCGGGTTGGAGCCGCTGGCGGATGCGCTGCTGGCCGATCCGACGCTGGTGCCGGAACAGGCTGCCGCTGCCTATGTCGATGCTGAAAAGCAGGTTGCCGACGTAAAGGCCGCTCTGGATGGCGCCCGCTCGATTCTCGTGGAGCGGTTCGCCGAAGACGCGACACTGGTCGGTCAATTGCGCGACAACCTCTGGACACAGGGCGTGCTGAAGGCCGCTGTGGTCGAGGGCAAGCAGGAAAGCGGCGCCAAGTTCCGCGACTATTTCGAACATGCCGAAGGCATCGCCAAGATCCCCTCTCACCGTGCGCTCGCCCTGTTCCGGGGCCGTAAGGAAGAGGTGCTGACGCTCAACCTTGCCCTGCCTGAAGATACGACCACGACGCCTGAACTGCGTATCGCTGCCCATAACGGCATCGCGGATCGCGGTCGGCCGGGCGATAAGTGGCTACTGGATGTCTGCCGCTGGTGCTGGCGCACGAAGCTGTCGATTCATATCGAGATTGATCTGCTGGGCCGCCTGTTCGATGCAGCCGAGGAAGAGGCGATCAAGGTCTTCGCGGGTAATCTGCGCGATCTGCTGTTGGCAGCCCCGGCCGGTCAGCGCGCGACGCTAGCGCTCGACCCTGGTTTCCGCACCGGCGTGAAGGTCGCAGCCATCGATGCCACCGGCAAGCTGGTCGATACCGCCGTGATCTATCCGCACGAACCGCAGCGCCGCTGGGACGATGCGCTGATGCAGCTCGCCTCGCTCTGCCGCAAACATAAGCTGGAGCTGATCTCCATCGGCAATGGCACGGCCAGCCGCGAGACGGAGAAGCTGGCGGGTGAGCTGTCGACGAAATATCCCGAACTGGGCCTCACCCGCGTGGTGGTGTCGGAAGCAGGCGCCTCGATCTATTCGGCGTCGGCCTTTGCGGCCCAGGAATTCCCGGATGTCGATGTGTCGCTGCGCGGTGCAGTTTCCATTGGCCGTCGCCTGCAGGATCCGCTGGCTGAACTGGTGAAGATCGATCCGAAGTCTATCGGTGTTGGCCAGTATCAGCACGACCTGTCGGAAAACAAACTGGGCCGAACCCTGGATGCCGTGGTGGAAGACTGCGTGAACGCGGTTGGTGTCGATCTCAACACGGCGTCGGTGCCGCTGTTGACCCGTGTCTCGGGCCTTTCCGAAGCGCTGGCGCGCAATATCGTCGCCTGGCGCGATGCCAATGGCGCCTTCAAGAACCGTAACCAGCTTAAAGACGTCTCACGCCTTGGCCCCAAGGCCTTCGAACAGGCGGCGGGCTTCTTGCGGGTGCCAAATGGCGACGATCCGCTCGATGCCTCCACTGTTCATCCGGAAGCCTATCCGGTGGTGCGCCGCATCCTGAAGGCGACGGGCAAGGCAATGGCGGACGTGATCGGTGATGGTGTGACCCTTCGCCGCCTCAACCCGGCTGATTTCACCGATGATACTTTCGGCGTTCCGACGGTGAAGGACATCCTGAAAGAACTGGAAAAGCCGGGCAACGATCCGCGTCCGGAGTTCCGCCAAGCGAAGTTCGACGACAGCGTTCAGGAAATGAAGGACCTGAAGCCGGGCATGATCCTGGAAGGGGCGGTCACCAACGTCACTAACTTTGGCGCCTTTGTCGATATCGGTGTCCACCAGGACGGGCTGGTCCATATCTCTGCCCTGGCCGATAAGTTCGTGAAGGATCCCCGCGAGGTGGTGAAGCCTGGGCAGGTCGTGAAGGTCAAGGTGCTGGAAGTCGACCTGCCGCGTAAGCGTATCGCGCTGACCATGAAAATGGGCGATCAGGCCCCTGCGCCGCGTCAACAGCAGGTTGCATCCAGGTCCGATCATAAAGCTTTCAAGGGCGCGGTATCTGGGTCTTCTGATGGTGGAGGCGGGGCAATGGCCGCTGCTCTAGCCAGAGCTGGCTTGAAACAGCGCTGATATGACGGTTTTCTTGTGCGGATACGTTAGCCGCACTTGCAAAATCGTTAGATTCTAGGGAAGTATACGCGAGCCTATTAATAACCAATAAACGATATCGCCGGAGATCCCCCCAGTGAAGGAGACCTACCTCGACGCCATTCGCCTGACCGAACGACTGCACAGGCAGTTTCTGGAATTGGTGAAGGCGGAGTTGGATCGGCTTGGGATGGAGGACATCAACAACGTCCAGGCCTTCATCCTCTATAATATTGGCCGAGAGGAACTCACGGTCGGCGAATTGACCAACAGAGGATACTACCTGGGGTCGAACGTTTCTTATAATGTTCGCAAGATGGTTGAGAATGGTTTCATCGTGCAGGAACGCTCGACCCATGATCGCCGTTCGATCCGGGTGAAGCTGACGGCCAAGGGGCTCGATCTCTGCAATCGCATGGAAGCGATGTTCGATAAGCAACTGACGGCGCTGTCTGGCGGCATGTCGCAAGAAGAGATGGCAAACGCTAGCAACGTCTATCGCAGGCTGGAGCGTTTCCTTATCTCCATGCTGGATTACGGCATCCGCAGTCAGGGGATGTTCTAAAGAAAAAGCCCGGGAATTCCGGGCTTTTTCTTTATGGGGTTTTCGTAATCTCGTAGGTGCAGTCAAAGGCTGATTTGGCCACCCGATAGGTGTCTGCCGGATTGTTCGGATCCTGCACGATGGTGTCGCCCGGTTTGGCGATCATGGCCTCACCCCAGGGAGCCTTGAAGGTCCAGGGGCCTTCGTCGGCTTTCATCACCACATAGCGCATGGATACACCCAGCGGCCGATATTGGCGCCAGCCCTTGTCGTCGGCGGCGCTGAGGGGTTCGCTATAGCGCTTGGGAAATTGGGCGGCTTTCACTAGATATTCGGATTTATCGTCGGCCGAGCAACGGTTGTTGACCGACATATCACCGGCTTCAGCGGGTTTGCTTTTGGTCTCCACCCCATCGTCGGGAAGGATCGTGACGACGATCTCTCCAGGGGTCGCGGGCCGGGCATAGACTGGCCGGGTTTTCTGTGCCAGGCCGACCCGACCAACGCTATCAGCTTTTGCAAAGAAAGCTTTGATATCGAAGTCCTGAGCCGAGGCTGCTGATCCCGAAAGGATCAAGGAAGTGAAGAGGAGATAAGCTGCTGACTTCATGCTCAGACCTTTCTGGACACACTCATCAAATTCTATGCGCAGATCAGGCTCAGGGACCAGCTCCTATTCTCGATCTCTAAAATTGATAATATTGGTAAGCATATAGTTTTCGGCAGAGGCATAAGGAAAATTCTAAAAATTTTATTCAAGTTTGACATTCGGTTCATGCTTATGGCAGTTGGTTAAAGGCGGAAGCAATAAACCATTCAAGAGAACCGAGAGAATGAAGCACTCCGTCTATGCTGTGTCCTTGGTTTCTGTCCTTTTGCTCTCTGGTGCGTCTTGTGCCCAGGGAGTAAATCCTGCGTTGAAAACTGATTACGACCGGGCTTTCCAAGAAATGATCTCGGATCCCGGTAATATGGATAAGATGTTCTCGTTCGCGCGTATCGCAGCGGATGGCGGTGATTACGAGGGGGCCATCGGCGCCCTCGAAAGAATGCTTATTTATAACAGAAATCTTCCGCGCGTTAGGTTGGAGCTTGGCTCTTTGTACTATCGCCTTGGCTCGTACGAACTGGCCCGGAGCTATTTCGAGGAAGCGCTTGCGACACCTGGTGTTCCTGATGAAGTCAAGGCACGGGCGGAAGAATTCCTGGCTGGTATCGATGAAGGTAGCCGGTCGTTTACGATCCGAGGCCAGGTTTCCGGCGGTGTTCGATATCAGACCAACGCAAATGCCGGTCCGGTCGGCGATCGTGTAGAGATCTTCGGCTTACCCGCGACCATCAGCGGCGGCGGACAGTCTAAAAGCGACTTCTCGATCTTCACTGCCGCCAATCTGGCAGCCAACTATGATCCTGGCCTTCAGAGCGGCCTGCTGCTGGAAAGCAATGCCAATCTCTATGTTGGCCGTCAGATGACCTTGACGGAGCTGTCGGTGACGGCGGCTGAAATCGACTTTGGCCCACGCTATTTCTTCGCGCCGGCCGACAAGGCCATGGGCAGCATCCGGCCCTATGTGCTGGGGTCATATATCTCCGTTGGCGACAACCCATATTCGTCCGGTTTTGGGGGCGGGGTCAGCGG
Organism: Lacibacterium aquatile; assembly: GCF_042683105.1. Lineage (NCBI taxonomy): Bacteria > Pseudomonadati > Pseudomonadota > Alphaproteobacteria > Rhodospirillales > Rhodospirillaceae > Lacibacterium > Lacibacterium aquatile. The sequence continues at coordinate 76,319 of NZ_JBHUIP010000009.1, read as the reverse complement.
CCAGATCCGCCTTGCATCCGACGCCATGCTGGATGCCACCCTGGAGCTTCGCTCGGTGGATTATATGTCCAGCAGTCTGCGGGCAGCCCTTGATGAAAGGGATGGCGAAGTCGTCAATCTCAAAACCGGTCTCAGCGTCATTCTCACCCCCACGGATATGATCCGTGGCGAGATCGAGCTTGAGAGCAACAACGCCGATGCCGACTATGAACGGTATGGAGAGGTCGGGGCGACCTTTACCTACAGCCGTCAATGGCCTGCCCCTTGGGAATTTAATCGTCAGGCCTGGACGACGGCGCTTCAGTTGGGCGTCACGGGACGGCGATATGATGCTCCCGATGCGACAATCGATCCGACTGAGCGCCGTCGCGACCGCGAATGGTTCCTTGGTGGCAGCCTTCAGGTGCCTTTGCGCGAAGGTTGGGCCGGCGTTCTCGACATGAGGTACACGAACACGACCTCGAACCTGCCGAACTATGAGTACAAAGATTTCGCGGTCACCCTGGCGACCAGCTACCGCTTTTAAGCGCACGATGTTTGCGGAGGAAGTCACATGAGGCTCGTTCCCGTTTCGCTGCTCACGGTTCTTTTGGCCGGGACTGCCCTTGCCCAGACCGCTGCCCCTCGCGTGCCGCTTCCTGCGGGCGAAAGTCAGGCCGGAACTACGATGGCTGTGACCACGGCTAACGGCACGCCGCGCATTGCTCCGCCCCGCCAGCTGCAAGTCGGGGTGGATGTGTTCCAGAATGAAAAAGTCGACACGCCCGCCGATGGCCAGATTCAGCTGGTCTTCCTGGACGGGACGGCTTTCACCATGGGGCCCAATGGCTCCATGGTGCTGGATGAGTTGGTCTATGATCCGGTTGCGGAAAAAGGCACGCTGGCGATGTCCGTTACGAAGGGGGCTTTCCGCTTTGTCGGCGGGAAGCTGTCCAAGGATGAGCCGGTCACCATCAAGACGCCTATCGGGACCATTGGTATCCGCGGCGGTATCGGCAGCTTTACGATTGGCGGTGATGGCAGTGTCGATGCGGCTTTCATGTTCGGCCGCAGCCTCACTCTGACCAACCAGAACGGCCAATCCCTTGAGCTGACTCGCCCTGGTTTTGCGGCCCGTATGCTACCCGGCGGCAACTTCGAACCGCCACGTCGTCTGTCGGCCAATGAAATCCGTGCTCAGAAGGCGCAGTTCGAGGGTGGCGGTAACGGTGCGGTTACCGATGTCGGGCTTGAAGGCGGTCTGAGCAGCTCGCAGGGCCAGATTCTTGCGGAAGTTCCCGTGGTGACCACGCCGGCGAACGTCAATACGCGCGAGATCAGCCAGCAGCGCTCGAATACCGGCAGCAACGGTCTCGTCGTCTATAATTTTGCGACCGATGCATCCCTCGGGACCAAGCTGGCGTTCGTGCCGACCATTGATGGGGAAAGCTTCGACTTCGCCTCCTCGTCGCCGGTCTATTTCTATCAGCCGTCCACCAAGATCGGCGATAAAGATGCCGAGGGCCGATACATCAATACCGGTGGTCTGCAGGTGAATTTCGGCATCAGCGGGACAGGCGCTAGCCAGAAATCGATCATCTCGCTCGCTGCTCTCTATGTCGGTGAATACAACGGCGGCGGCATTGTTGAAGTGAATGGCGCGCTTCGTGGCGGCGCCATGTTGGGCGGCAACGACGGCTATCCGTATATCCTGAGCGGCGGGCTGACGAACACGCTGCCGAATGATCCGACGCTGGCCGATGGCAGTGGCTTCCCGGACAAGCTGACCCTGGACAATAAGCAGATTACCGGCAGCGGCGGCGAACGCTACGATCATGATGCCTATGTTTTCGGCACCTATTACGACTATGAGACCAACAGCCGTTACGAGAAGGGCTATAAGTTCAAACACGAGCTTACCCGCAACACGGAGAGCACCGGCTCGGCAACGCGCACCAGCCGGACCATCAATGGCTTTGCCACGGGCCTAGGCTCACTGATGCCCTACGGCAATATCCCCATGGTCTCAGATAGCGTCGCCATCACGACCAACGCCGAACTTGGACGGGTAACCGGCGAGTTCGGCTTCGAGGCGCCGACCTATGATGGAAACGGCAGCCAGAAGGTGCATCTGTCCTTCGGGCCGACCACCGAGGGCAGCAGCATCAGCGGCGGTCCAGGTTTCATCGACGACAAACGCTTTGCCGCAGCGAACGGCATAACCTATTCCAGCTCGTCGTCGTCTGGATATACCCAACGTTCCTATTACGAAGTCGAAGGCGAAAAAGTCCAGATGGACTATGCCGCGACCTATATGATTTCGGGCGGCTTGACCGACATTTCCAACATCACCCCCAGTAGCGTTCAGACCTGCGCGTGTGAATACGTCCAGTGGGGTTGGTGGGGCGGGCAGTTCGTCGTCCCTGGGTCGGGTGGATATATCAGCACCGAAGCAGTCCATCTTGGAACCTGGGTTGCCGGTGACATGCTGTCGGCTGCCGATGTGCCGCGCTCCGGTTCGGCGAGCTATGTCGGGCAGGCAATCGGGACCGTCCAGACCATCAATTCTGCCGGTCGCAACCAATATGTCGCTGTCGGCGGGGCGCAGGTCGATTACAACTTCGGCACGCGCAAGGGGACTTTCGCTCTTAAGGACTTCGACGGCGTCAACCTCAGCACCTCGGTCACAGGCAGTTCCAGCACTGGCACCTATACTGGCCAGAAGAACCAGACGGTTGCCGGTGTGAGTTCAGGGTTGGCGGTGAAGGGTGGCTTCTTCGGTCCGAAGGCTGCCGAGACCGCTGGTCACTTCAGCTTCGCGCAATCGGGCGGGTCTTCGGCGTCGGTCGCCTCGCAGAAATTCGGGACCGGCGTTTTCCTGGGCAAAATGAAGTAGGCTGCTCCTTCGAGGCAATAGAAAGGCCCGCAGATCAAACCTGCGGGCCTTTTGTTTTCTAGAGCCAGCCCTTGCGCTTGAAATAGAGGAACGGCACGACCGCCGACATGACCATCAGCCCGATGGCGAGCGGATAGCCGAAAGCCCATTCCAACTCGGGCATCTTGGCGAAATTCATCCCATAGATCGACGCGATCAGTGTCGGAGGCAGGAAGCCGACCGAGGCGACGGTGAAGATCTTGATGATGACGTTCTGCTCGATATTGATGAGGCCCAGGGTGGCATCGAGCAGGAAGGCGGTTTTCTGGGCCAGAAAGGCGGCATGGTCCTGCAGCGATTTGATATCGCGGGTCAGCCCCTTCATATGTTGTTTGGAGCCCGCCCGCAGCCACTCGGTCGGCGCGTTCCCCGCAAAAGTGACGGCCCGGTTCAGGGTCATCAGCGATTCCGTAATGCCCGAGACGATCGTACCGGCGCTACCGATACTGGACAGCGCCTGTTCCAGCGCTTGACCCTGGCGCTTGCGCTCGTCGGTGCGGTCGAAGACATTGAGGCCGACGCGCTCGATATCGGCGCCCAGGCGCTCCAGAACGTCGGCGATGCGGTCGACGATGGTTTCGATCAGGCCGATCCAGATCATGTCCGGGCTGCTGGCGAGCTGCGGAGAGCGTTGAACCCGGTTGGCGTACATGATGAAGGGCAGGGGATCGGCATAGCGCACGGTCACCAGGGCTTGGGGCGCCATGATGAAGGTGATCGCATGGGTCTCCGGCCGACCGCTATCGAATTTGGTCATGATGGTCGCGGTCATAAAGATTGCGCCGTCTTCTTCATAGAGGCGGCTGGAGACCTCGATCTCCTGCATGTCTTCGCGCGACGGCAACTCAATGCCCAGCGCCCGCTGAACGCGGGCGACTTCCTGCGGTGTCGGGTCCAGCAGATCGTACCAGACGGCGGGTGGAATCTCGCCGGGCTGGCTGCCCAAAGCCAGACGCTCGACAGTCTGCTTCTCGACCGCTTGTTCGGTCGCGACATACAGGGTGAGCATCGGTTAACCTCTTCGGCAAAAGCCTGGGCTTGGCCCAGGCATTGAGGAGCCCCGGCAAGGTGCCTTCACGACGCCATAATCGCAATGGATTTATGGTATCGGCAAAGGCGCTCGCCCAAGATCATAAATGGAGTTAAGTCCAATGTGGAAGTCTTTGATACCCCTGATCGTTATCGTCGCAGCAACCAGCGCTTCCGCCCAGGACCTCGGAACCCCCGAAGGCACCCGTACCTGCCTTTGCCTCGAAGAAGGTATCGCGCGCAAGCGTGACGAGATGACGGCTTTGCAGCGTGCCTATGATCTGAAGCGCCAGCAACTGGCCGAAATGACGGCGCGCCTCGATGGCCAGCGCTCGACGGTCAATACGAATGATCCGGCTGCGGTTGAAAGCTTCCGCATGTCGCTTGAAACCCGCGACGCCGAGGCTGAGCGCCTGGATCGCGAGGTTCTCCCAGAATATCAGCAGTCGGTGTCGTCTTATAACGACCGCATCGCCCGCTATCAGCAGTCCTGCGCTGGCAAGATGTACAGCGAGACAATCCTCAATCAGGTTCGCGCTACCTTGAGCTGCCCGGCTGAGTAAGCGCCTGGCCGTATTGAAGAAAAGGGCGGCATCGCTAGATGCCGCCCTTTGTTTTACGCCCCGGTGAAGGCCTGAAGTCCTGTCTGGGCGCGACCCAGGATTAGGGCGTGGATATCGTGGGTGCCTTCATAGGTATTCACGGCTTCGAGGTTCAGGACGTGGCGGATGACCTGGAACTCGTCCGATACACCATTGCCACCCAGCATATCGCGGGCGACGCGGGCGATATCGAGGGCCTTGCCGCAGTTGTTGCGCTTAATGAGGCTGATCATTTCCGGCGCCCATTTGCCGTCATCCTTCAGGCGGCCGACGCGCAATGCCGCCTGGAGGCCGAGGGTGATTTCGGTCTGCATATCGGCCAGCTTCTTCTGGATCAGCTGATTGGCGGCGAGGGGACGGCCGAACTGCTTGCGGTCCAAGGTATATTGGCGGGCCGTCTGCCAGCAGAACTCGGCCGCGCCCATGGCGCCCCAGGCAATACCGTAACGGGCATTGTTCAGGCAACCGAACGGACCGCCGAGGCCTTTGACGTTCGGCAGCATATTCTCTTCGGGGACGAAGACCTCATCCATGACGATTTCGCCGGTGATCGACGCGCGCAGCGAGAATTTGCCTTCGATCTTCGGCGCGCTGAGGCCCTTCATGCCCTTATCGAGGATGAAGCCGCGGATCACGCCATCTTCGGTCTTGCCCCAGACGATGAAGACATCGGCGATGGGGGAGTTGGTGATCCACATCTTGGCGCCCGACAGCGAATAGCCGCCCGGCACCTTCTTAGCGCGGGTCGCCATGCTGCCGGGGTCGGAGCCATGGTCGGGTTCGGTCAGGCCGAAGCAGCCGACCAGCTCGCCCTTGGCAAGGCCGGGTAGATACTTCTGACGCTGTTCTTCGCTGCCATAGGCATGGATCGGATGCATGACCAGGCTGGACTGCACGCTCATGGCCGAGCGATAGCCGCTGTCCACACGTTCTACTTCGCGCGCGACAAGGCCATAGGCGACATAGCCGACGCCGGCGCAGCCATACCCGTCGATGGTGGGGCCCAGCAGACCCAACTCGCCCATCTCGGACATGATCTCGCGATGGAAATGTTCGTTCCGGAAGGCTTCCTGGACGCGGGTCGCCAGCTTGTCCTGGCTATAGTCGCGCGCCGCATCGCGGATCATGCGCTCCTCGTCCGTAAGCTGATCCTCCAGCAGGAAAGCGTCCGACCAATCAAAAGCGAATTTGCTCAACGTCTCTCTCCCAGGTCCCTTGGTGGCTTTGATGTTTTAAGCCTAAAGCATTTCGTCTTGACCGACGCTACGGCCAAACCGTCTTGCGTGCAACAGCAACGCTACGTTAAATCGACCTTATGAGACGAGCTTCACCCGAAGGGTACATCATAGAAATCATCCGGATCGGCGCCTTTGCCAAGGCAACGGCCGTCGATCCCGATACCGGCATCGAGGTCAGTGTCAGCGGTCCGTCGCAGGGGGCGGATGCCATGTTGACCCGCACGGCCGTCCGACGCCTTGAACAGAGGCTTAAAGGACTTAAGGCTTAATTTTACGCCCATAAATAATGAAAGAAAAACGCCGGGCATCTGCCCGGCGTTTCGCGTTCCGCTTACCCTGAAAACGACGGTTAGTCGTTGCCGCCACGGCGGCCACGGCGCGGACGGTCCTTCGCGGAGGCACGACCCAGACCGATCTGCTTGGCGAATTCAGAACGCTGCGCAGCATAGTTCGGCGCAACCATGGGATAATCAGGACCAAGGTTCCACTTCGAGCGGTAATCCTCGGGCGTCATATTGTACATCGTGCGCAGATGACGCTTCAGCATCTTCAGCTTCTTGCCGTCTTCGAGGCAAACGATGTAATCGGGGAATACCGACTTCTTCACCGGAACCGCCGGGCGTTGTGGCTCAACGATGATTTCCGGCTGCGGAGTTCCCAGTTCTTTCAGAGAAACATAAACGGTGTTGATAACATCCGTGATCGTGCTCGCCGGTACATCATTCTTGCTTAGATAAGCAGAGGCAACCTTCGCAGTCATATCCAGCAATTCGACATGACCTACAGGGCGGGCGGATTTTTCTTCGTTCATAGCGCTATAAGCACCTTCAATTGATTGGGAAGACCCTAAAATTCTATTAACCGCACTAGGATCGACTTGTAAATAGAATTGTCGATGTCTTGCGAGAATGTTCGTGTGATAAAACCTAGTAATCAATAAAATCGATGCATAATCCGTGCACAGCAGCTTTGCCGTCGCAATGTTTGACCGCCAGAGGACATATGGTATGGTGCGGCCGCCTTCAGACCGCTAGGGACAGTGGAATGCCCGAAAACGCCCCTCAGAATACGATCGCCATTGCTGGAGATCACGGTGCCTTCGAATTAAAGGCGCTTTTAAAGGAGCACTTGGAAGGGCAGGGTTTTACCGTCCTGGATCTAGGAACCAACGGTCCCGCATCGGTCGATTACCCGGATTTCGGCAATGCTCTGGCTAAAGCTCTGGCCGATGGTCAGGCAGATCGGGGCGTTTTGCTGTGCGGATCCGGTATCGGGATTTCGATTGCTGCCAATCGCCATGCCCATATCCGCTGCGCGCTGGTATCGGAGCCGCTGTCGGCGCGCCTATGCCGCGAACATAACAATGCCAATGTCATTGCCTTTGGAGCGCGCCTGATCGGGCCCGAGCTCGCCAAGGAATGTCTCAATGTCTTTCTGGCGACTGCCTTCGAGGGCGGCCGCCATGAGCGCCGGGTCGACAAGCTGAGCAATCCGCCGGCCTGCTGAACCGTCGCCTTCCCCCTTCGCATCCTATGCCTGCCGGGGATGACCGGTGGGCCAGTTACCGAGGTCCGCCCATGAGCACGCCCAGCACTTTCTTCTCGCAGTCCCTTGCCGACGCCGATCCGGCGCTGAACGCATCGATCCAGCACGAACTGGTCCGCCAGAAGGATCAGATCGAGCTGATCGCGTCGGAAAACATCGTCAGCCGCGCGGTTCTGGAAGCCCAGGGCTCGGTCCTGACCAATAAATATGCCGAAGGCTATCCCGGTCGCCGCTATTACGGCGGCTGCGAGTTCGTCGACGTCACCGAAAAGCTGGCTCAGGACCGCGCGTGCGAGCTGTTCGGCGCGACCTATGCCAATGTGCAGCCCCATTCGGGCGCGCAGGCAAACCAAGCGGTCTTCTTCGCACTGATGCAGCCGGGCGATACCTTCCTGGGCATGGATCTGGCCTGCGGCGGCCATCTGACCCACGGTGCGCCGGTCAATCAGTCGGGCAAGTGGTTCAAGCCGGTCGGTTACAAGGTTCGCACTCAGGACCAGCTGATCGATTATGATGAAGTCGAAGAGCTGGCCAACACTCATAAGCCCAAGCTGATGATCGGTGGCGGTTCCGCCTATAGCCGTACCATCGACTGGGCACGCCTGCGCAAAGTTGCCGACAGCGTCGGTTCGCTGCTGATGGTCGACATGGCCCATTACGCCGGTCTGGTTGCCGGTGGTGTCTATCCGAACCCGGTTCCCCATGCCCATGTGGTCACCACCACCACCCATAAGACCCTGCGCGGTCCGCGTGGCGGCATGATCCTTTCGAACGATCCGGAACTCGGCAAGAAGATCAACTCGGCCGTGTTCCCCGGTCTGCAGGGCGGTCCGCTGATGCATGTCATCGCCGCCAAGGCCGTTGCGTTCGGCGAAGCGCTGCGTCCGGACTTCAAGCTTTACGCCAAGCAGGTTGTCGACAATGCCCGCGCGCTAGCCGATACGCTGATGAAGCGGGGCGTCAACATCGTTTCTGGCGGTACCGACAGCCATCTGATGCTGGTTGACCTGCGTCCGAAGGGCCTGACCGGCAAGGCCGTCGAACATCACCTGGAGCTGGCGGGTATCACCTGCAACAAGAACGGCATTCCGTTCGACAATGAAAAGCCGATGATCACCTCGGGCATCCGTCTGGGCACTCCGGCTGGCACGACCCGTGGGTTCGGTGTCGCCGAATTCGTCCAGATCGGCAACCTGATCGGCGACGTTCTCGACGGTCTGGCTGCCAATGGTCCTGAAGGGAATGCTACCGTCGAAGCCGAGGTACGTGCCAAGGTTAAGGCGTTGTGCGATAAATTCCCGATCTACGCGTAACCGAAACCTACTCGTAACGAAGAAAACTGACGGTTCAATCAGTTAAGGAGAGGCAGAATGCGGTGTCCGTTTTGCGGTCATGATGACACGCAAGTGAAGGATTCACGGCCGACGGACGACAATGCGGCAATCCGCCGTCGCCGCTTCTGCCCCGCCTGCGGGTCTCGCTTCACCACGTTCGAGCGCGTGCAGCTGCGCGAGCTGACCGTGGTGAAGAAGTCCGGCAAGCGCATGCCTTTCGATCGCGACAAGCTGGCCCGCTCCATCCAGATCGCCTGCCGCAAGCGTCCGGTGGATGCGGATCGGATCGAGCGCATCGTGAATGGCATCGTCCGGCGCCTCGAATCGACGGGTGAGCCTGAAATCTCTTCGGACGAAGTGGGAACCCAGGTCATGGAGGCGCTTTTCAACCTCGACCCGGTCGCCTATGTCCGTTTCGCGTCGGTCTATAAGAACTTCCGCGAAGTGAAGGACTTCGAAGATCTGGTCGAGTCGTTGAACGTCGACAAGGATTAACCCATGGCCGACGACGCCCGCTGGATGGCCCAGGCGCTCTCGCTGGCGAGGCGCGGGCAGGGGCGGGTGTGGCCGTCGGTTTCCGTCGGCTGTGTCATCGTTAAGAATGGGCGCCTGATCGCCCAGGGCTGGACCCAGCCCGGCGGCCGTCCCCATGCCGAAGCTCATGCCCTGGAACAGGCAGGCGAGGCGGCACGGGGCGCTACCGCCTATGTCACCCTCGAACCCTGCGCCCATCATGGTTCTCGCGGCGGCCCCTGCTGCGCGGCGCTGGTTGCGGCTGGCATTGCCCGTGTCGTCTGCGCTGTCGAGGATCCAGACCCGCGCACGTCGGGCCGGGGATTTACGGCGCTTCGGGATGCTGGCATTGAGGTGGCGGTCGGTCTGGGGGCCGAGGAAGCCTGCGCCCAGCAGGCGGGTTTCCGTCTGCGTCAGGAAGTAGGGCGGCCTCTCTTTACCTTGAAGATGGCCATCTCCCTCGATGGGCGGATTGCAACGGCTAACGGGTCCAGCAAATGGATCACCGGCCCCGGAGCCCGGGCTGCTGGCCATATGCTGCGGGCCGAGCATGATGGGATCATCGTCGGCGGTCAGACGGCGGCGATGGATGATCCGGCGCTCGATTGCCGTCTACCGGGACTGGCGGATCGTTCGCCGGTGCGCATCGTGGCCGACAGCCGCATGGCAGTACCGCTTACCGCGCAACTCGTCCGCACCGCGCGCAAGCACCCCACCTGGTGGCTGGTCTCTGAAACCAGCGATAGCGCGAGGATTTCCGCGCTGGAGCAGGCGGGTGTCGAGGTGATTAAGGTTCCTCCGACGGAAGGCGGATCGCTTGATCTGGGCGCAGCGGCGCAGCTTCTGGGCGAGCGTGGCCTTACCTCTGTCTTGGCAGAAGGCGGCGGACGTCTTGCAGCGGGCCTTCTGAGTTCCGATCTGGTGGATCGCCTTGTCGTTTTCCGCGCGCCATTACTGGTGGGGGGCGACGGGATACCCGCCGTTGCTTCACTGGGGTTGCAGGACCTTGGCGAGGCCCCTCGTTTTGTCTTATCTGACCGGCGTGCGGTCGATGATGACTTAATGGAAGTTTTTACCGTTCGTCGCTAAGGTCCGCCCCATGTTTACCGGAATTATCACCCATCGCGGCCGCATCGCCGCGCTGACGCGCCCTGTGGGCGGCGATCTGCGCCTGACGGTCGAAACCGACATGCCGCTCGATGATATCGCCATCGGCGCTTCGGTCGCCCATAACGGCGTCTGCCTGACGGTCGTGACCAAGGAAGCCAACCGTTACGATCTGCAGATTTCGAACGAGACCATCGACAAGACCAATGTCGGTGACTGGAAAATCGGCGATCTGCTGAATCTCGAGCGCTCCTTGCGCCTGGGTGACGAGCTGGGCGGTCATCTGGTCTATGGCCATGTCGATGCCGTTGCGAGCGTGGTGGAGCGCCATGCCGAAGAAGGCTCCATCCGCCACACCTTCGAAGTCCCGGCGGAATTCGCCAAATTCATCGCCACCAAGGGCTCCATCTGCCTGGATGGTGTGTCGCTGACCGTGAATTCGGTCGAGGGCAATCGCTTCGGCGTCAATATCATCCCGCATACGGCCGAGGTGACGAGTTTCGGCACCTATCAGGTCGGCAGCCGGGTGAATTTCGAGATCGATATCATGGCGCGCTATGTCGCCCGCCAGAGGGAAGTGCAATGAAGACCGTCTCCGATCACTCCTTCCTCGCCTCCATCGACGAACTGATCGAGGAAGCAAAGGCAGGCCGCATGTTCATCCTGGTGGATGACGAAGACCGCGAGAACGAAGGCGATCTGGTCATTCCCGCCTCCCATGCGACGCCGGAAGTCATCAATTTCATGGCCAAGCACGGCCGTGGCCTGATCTGCTTGGCCATGACCCGCGAGCGCATCGGCAAGCTGGGCCTGCCCCTGATGGCGCAGCAGAACGGCACCCGCCACGAGACGGCGTTTACCGTCTCCATCGAAGCGCGCGAGGGTGTCACCACCGGCATCTCCGCTGCCGACCGCGCCCAGACCATCAAGGTCGCCATCGACCCGGCCAAGGCACGCGAAGATATCGTGACGCCGGGCCATGTCTTCCCGTTGGTTGCCCGCGATGGCGGCGTGCTGGTACGCGCGGGCCATACCGAAGCGGCTGTCGATCTGGCGCGCTTGGCGGGCCTCAATCCGGCTGGCGTGATCTGCGAGATCATGAATGACGACGGCACCATGGCCCGGCTGCCAGATCTGCTGAAGTTCGCCCAGTTCCATGGGCTGAAGGTCGGCACCATCGCTGATCTGATCGCCTGGCGCCGCCGCCGCGACAAGCTGGTCGAGCGGATGGCCGAGTCGGAATTCCAAAGCCTCAACGGCGGCGATTTTCATCTGATCGTCTATCGCAATACCGTCGGTTATGCCGAGCATATCGCCCTGGTGAAGGGCGATATCGCGGACGGCAAGCCGGTGCCGGTGCGCATGCATGCGCTCAATGTTCTGGATGATGTGCTGGGCGATGCGCAGTCGAGCCATGGGCATGAGCTTCAGGACGCGATGAAGGCCATCGGCAAGGAAGGCCGCGGTGTCGTGGTCCTGATCCGCGAGCCGAGCCCGACCGCGCTCTCTGACCGTCTGAAGGCCCGTGCCGGGACGGGTGCGGGGCCTGAGACTTTGCGCGACTATGGTGTCGGCGCTCAGATTCTGGTCGATCTGGGGGTCAAGGAGATGGTTCTTTTGACCAATACGCCGAAAAAATCCATCGTGGGGCTTGACGGCTATGGCCTCTCGGTCGTAGGCCAGCGCCCTTTGACGGTTGAATAGGAAGCCTCGTTCCATGAAGAAGCCCCATATCCTCATTGTCGAGGCCCGGTTCTATACCGATATCGCTGACGAACTGGCCCTTGGTGCCATCGAAGCCATCGAGAAGGCGGGCGCCACTTACGAGCGTCTGGACGTTCCGGGGGCTTTCGAGCTGCCGGGCGCCATCGAATTCGCGATCACCGGCGCGCCAAACAAATACGATGGCTATCTGGCCCTTGGTTGCGTCATTCGGGGCGAGACCACCCATTACGACTATGTCTGCGAGGAAGCGGCGCGCGGCCTGCAGGATATCGTTCTGCGCCACAAGGCGGCCGTTGGCTTCGGCGTGCTGACCGTCGAAAACGACGATCAGGCCTGGGCGCGTGCCAAGCGCGACAAGAAAAACAAGGGCGGTGAAGTCGCCCATGCCGTTCTGCGCATGGTCGAGCTGCGCCGCCACTTCAATATCGGCTGATTTAGATGAGCAAAGACACCAAGAAGCCCCGCACCAATCACGGCCGGTCGGCCGCGCGCCTTGCGGCGGTGCAGGCGATCTATAGCCTCGACATCAATCCGGATTCGGCAACGATCCGGGTGATCGCCGATTTCTCCAGCAACTACCTGATGGAGGGGACTGACAAGATCCTCTTTGGCAAGCTGGTGGACGGGGCGCAGGAGCGCCGGGCGGACGTCGATGAGATGATCATCCCGAACCTTGCATCGGGTTGGACCATCGACAAGATCGACAGCGTTCTGCGCGCGATCCTGCGGGTATCGGTCTATGAGCTACTGGCGATGACCGAGGTGCCGAGCCGTGTGGTCATCAACGAATATGTCGAGATCGCCCACGCCTTCTTCACCGGCGGCGAGCCGGGCATGGTGAACGGCATGCTGGATAAGCTGGCGCGCCGCCTGCGGGCGACGGAGTTCGGCGAGAGCGCTTAGAGGAGCGCCGCCCAATGAGCGCCGATGGGGAGTTCGAGCGGATAGCGGCGATTTTCGCGCCGCTTGCCGCTGATTTCCCCGGCGCCTTGGGGCTGACGGACGACGCAGCCCTGCTGCAATGCCCACCAGGGTTCGAGCTGGTGGTCACGACCGATGCCCTCGTGGCGGGTGTCCATTTCCTGTGGCCCGGCGAACCTGAACTGATCGCCGCCAAGGCCTTACGTAAAAACCTGTCCGACCTGGCTGCCATGGGAGCGGCGCCGCTGGCCTATAGCCTCGCGACGCTACTGACGGCGGAGTGCGATCTGGCCTGGCTTCGGCGGTTCGCTGCCGGGCTGGCGGAAACTCAGCGCTTAAGCGGTATCGGTCTGAGCGGCGGGGACAGCGTCAAGACGCCGGGACCGCCGACTTTCTCCATCACGGCATTTGGTCTGGTGCCGCAGGGCAGTGCTCTGCGCCGCAATGGCGCGCGGCCGGACGATATCGTCTATGTCAGCGGCACGCTGGGCGATGCTGCGGTCGGTCTTCGGCTGGCCCGTGACGGGGGCGGCGAGGGGCTCCCGGATCATGACCGGGCCGCGCTGATCGAACGCCATTGGGTGCCGCCGCTGCGTCTCGCGCTCGGGCAGGCGTTGCGGGGCGTAGCCTCCAGCGCGATGGATGTTTCCGACGGGCTGATCGGCGATCTGGGTCATATCGCGGCCAGTAGCGGCGTCGATATCCTCATTGAAGCCGCCCGCTTACCATTGTCGGATGCCTTTAATAGCGCGATGAAACTTAATCATTCACGGTTAGAAGATGCGCTAACCGGGGGTGATGATTACGAACTTGTCTTCACGGCAAGCTCTAACCAAGGTATGAGAATTAGTCAGATTGCTGCGGACATCGGCATTCGGCTGACAGAAGTCGGTCGCGTCGCTGCTCCTGGCGGAACTCCAGGCGTTCAGGTGTTGGACGCATCGGGGCAGGTCGTCCCGTTGACCAGAACCGGTTGGCGGCATTTCTAGTGGGTAGAGGGAGAGCAGAACGCGATGCGTGCGCTGGTCCGATTGATTTTGACGCTGTTCGGTCTGGTGGCCATCGGCGGCGGTGCCGCAGGCGGCTGGTACCTCTATAAACACGTCGAAAAAATGCAGTATGAATCGGGTAACCCCGCCTTCCTTGATCTTGAGCCGATGAATATCACGATCATCAAGGAAGGGGTGCCGACCGAAATCCGCACCTACTGGTTGACGATTGAAAGCCGTGAAGGCACGCCGATGGGTAAGATCCTGGCCCAGCGGACCGCGCTTGCCGCTGACTATTATAAATATCTGACGGCATTGGCCGGTCGTGCGGGGCCGGAAAATATCGATAACGAGCCCTATGTGAAGACTCAGCTCATGCTGGCTTCGAAGGAGCTCTTGGCGCCGAAAGCTGAGGCGAGTCTCAATCCGGTGAAGGCTGTGCTTATCCGCCGTATCCAGTTCCGCGATATGCAGTTCGACTAGGCTCGCGCTGGAACACAGGCCGCTTGTTCGACGCCCTTTCCGATCTTTCGGGGAGGGCGTTGTCTTTTGGCCCAGGATTAGCTGTTGTCGGTCTCGGCGGTGACCCAGGACTGGAAGGGGAAATGCCCGCCGCTGGTCGGCAGCTCCAGAATCGCCGGAACATCATAGGGATGCAGAGCCGCCAGACGATCGCGGGCTGCCACGGCCTGATCCGCGCTGGTCTTGCAGATCATGACCACTTCCTGCGCTTCGCAGATTTCGCCTTCCCAGCGATAGATAGACGTCGTCCCCGGCAGGATATTGGCGCAGGCGATCAGCCGCTCTTCAACCAGGGTTCCGGCGATGGCTCGCGCGGCATCCACATCGGGCAGCACGGCATAAATGAGGGTAACGTCATGCGCCATTTTACTTGTGAGTCCGCGCGATGATGCGTTCGGATCCAAAGCTGACGGTGACGATAGTGCCGACGCCGGGGCTGCTGTCGATATTGAACTGCGCGTTGTGCAGATCGGACAGGGCCTTCACCAGCGGCAGGCCAAGGCCCGTACCTTCGTGTGTGCGGTTCAGGACCGATTCCACCTGACCGAAGGCCGATAGCGCGCGGGGAATATCTTCCTTGGCAATACCAATACCCGTATCGCCCACGATGATATCGATGCCGCCGACGTCGTTTACACGCGCCGCTGCCCACACCTGACCGCCGGGCGGGGTGAATTTGACGGCATTGTTCAGAAGATTGATCAGGATCTGCTTTACGCGCAGCTCGTCGGCATAGAGCTGCGGCAGACGCGGCTGAATATCGGCGGTCAGCTTCTGGCGGTTCCGGCTGGCCCGTTCGCGCACCAGATTGACGCAGCCTTCGATGGCATGGCCGATGTCGAAGGGCCGCTCCACCAGCTCGAACTTACCGGCCGCCACCTTCGAAAGATCGAGGATGTCGTTGATAATGTTCAGAAGATGCGAGCCGGAGGAGAAGATGTCGCCTGCATAAGATCGGTAACGGTCGGACCCCAGGGCGCCAAACATCTCGTTCTTCAGGACTTCCGAGAAGCCGAGGATCGCATTGAGAGGCGTGCGCAATTCGTGGCTGACGCTGGCCAGGAATTCGTCTTTGGCACGGGCGGCGGCTTCGGCGGCATGGAAGGCTTCGCGCAGTTCGCGCTCATTGGAGCGCAGCGTATTCACCATGCGGTTGAAGGCGCGTACCACGGTGCCGAGCTGATCGCGCGACTCCCATTCCACCATCTGCCATTCCTGGTTCTCGACCTTCTCGATCGCCTGCAGCAGCAGGGCGAGGGGGCGGAACACAAGATGCTGCAGCGACAGGAAGACGATACCGACCATCAGGAAGGCGCCGATGGCAATAGCAGCACCTGCGGTCACCAGTTGCAGGCGCAGTGTCTCGTTAAGGCTTGCGCGCGACAGGGCGACTGTCAGCTGACCCAGAGGTACGGTATCGCGGGCGACCGGATGTGGCACGGTTCTGGTGACGGCGATGACCAGCGGCCCTTCGATGGTGCCAAAGGCATGCAGGGGGCGACCCAGCTCGTCCACCAGCTTGGCGCCTACCACGTCCGGATCCTTGGACAGAGTCTGCACAAGGCGGATGATCTGCGAGGTATTGAGTTCCCAGACCGGCTGGCTAAGCGCCTGGACCTGCACGTCGGCCATAACGGTGGCGCGGGTCATAAGGGCGCGGCGCCCGTCTTCGGCTGCGGTCGACATCAGCACGACCAGCAACAGACAGAGCGCAACCGTCATCAAGGGGACGACGATAACCGCCAGCTTTACCTGGAGAGACGCCCGGGAGAACACCCCTTCGCCCCGAAGACCACGGCGCTTTTTCTGCGCGTCATCCTCTTTAGGGGGCTGCGCGCCGACCTGGCCGGGAGTCCAACCTGGATGCCCGGGAGGCGGCCGATCGTTTTGATTTGTACCGCTGATGCGGTTGGTTTCGGGTGCTGGTTCCGCCACCACTGATCTTGCCGCTTTCGCTACTGGTCATCACTTGGGCGCGGCCCGATGGTTGTGACATCCGGCTAACTTACGACCCTTCGGCCACTTTAACGCGTTCCCCGGCGATTTCCTACAAGAACAAAGTCTGTTGACGAGGAGGGGTAGGGGCAGCAATGCTCTCGCCCCATGTTGCTCCTCGCTCTCGACCAAGGCACTACCTCCACCCGCGCTATCCTATTGACGCAAGAGGGTAAACCTGTTGCGTCAGACCAGCGTGAATTGCCGCAGATCTTCCCCCGTTCGGGCTGGGTCGAACATGATCCGGAAGAGATCTGGCGGGCGACGGAGGCCGTCATCGGTGGCGCACTGGCGAAAGCCAATGCGAAAGCAAGCGATGTGGTTGCGCTGGGGATAACGAACCAACGCGAAACCACCATCATCTGGGATCGCCGCACCGGCAAGCCGATCCATAACGCCATCGTCTGGCAGGATCGTCGCACGGCCGATGTGTGCGAGCGTCTTGAAAAAGCTGGCCACGGGCCAACCTTCACGGCGAAGACCGGGCTGTTGCTCGATCCCTATTTTTCCGGCACCAAGATTGCCTGGATCCTGGATCAGGTCTCCGGTGCACGGGATCTGGCGGCGGCTGGCCATCTGGCTTTCGGCACGGTGGATTGTTTCCTGCTCTGGCGCCTGACGGGCGGCAAGGTTCATGCGACCGACGCGACCAATGCCTCGCGCAGCCTGCTTTACGATATCGCCAAGGGCGATTGGGACGATGAGCTCTGCGGTTTGCTGAATGTGCCGCGCAGCCTGCTGCCCCAGGTGGTGGATAGCGCGGGCGTGGTGGGTCATACCGACCCCAAGCTGTTTGGCCACGCCATTCCCATTGCCGGTATCGCAGGCGATCAGCAGGCGGCGACGGTCGGACAGGTTTGTTTTGCACCCGGAACGATCAAGTCGACGTACGGTACCGGTTGCTTCGTCGTGCTGAACACCGGCGCGACCCGGGTTGCTTCTAAGAATAAGCTCCTGACCACCATCGCCTATAAGATGGGTGGCAAGCCGACCTATGCGGTCGAGGGATCCATCTTCGTCGCGGGTGCTTCGATCCAGTGGTTGCGCGATGGGTTGAAGCTGTTTGCCTCGGCCGGGGAAACCCAGGCACTGGCGGCAGCGGCCCCTGCAGATGACGGCGTCTATCTGGTGCCAGCCTTCACCGGCCTTGGTGCGCCCTATTGGGACGCCCATGCTCGGGGCGCGATCCTGGGGCTGTCGCGGGATACCGGCATTGCGACCCTGGTGCGGGCGGCGCTGGAAGCCGTCTGCTATCAGACCCGCGATCTGCTGACCACGATGCAGGCAGACGGGGCGGATAAGCCGGTTGCCCTGCGGGTGGATGGCGGCATGACCGCGAACGATTGGGCGATGCAGTTTCTGGCCGATATCCTGGATGTTCCGGTCGAGCGGCCGAAGATCCTGGAGACGACGGCGCTGGGCGCTGCTTATCTCGCGGGGCTAGGCGTCGGCCTTTATCAATCGACGGACGATCTGGCAAGCCTTTGGCAGCGCGACCGCCTGTTCGAACCCAACATGGATGCCGGACGGCGCGACCGTCTTTATGCCGGATGGCGGCAGGCAGTTGATCGGATTTTGACGAAATAACTTAAAGTTCACCATGTAACTCTTTGGTGAATCTTTCTATTTCCGCTTCTTCGCGGCGATAGAAAGTCCATTGTTTAATGCGCTTGGCCTTGACCAACCCGGTCGAGGTCAACTGTCGCATATGTTCGGACAAGGTCGGCTGACTGATGCCGAGCTTGTCCGCCAGGAACAATCCGCAGACCCCGTCCTCGATTAGATCGCCATCCTGCTGGGGCGGAAAATGCGCCGTCGGATCCTTGAGCCAGTAGAGGATCTGCAGGCGCCGCTCGTTACCCAGAGCGCGGAAAATTTCAGACAAAGACATATTGCCAATTAGCCAATCGACGAATTATGGTCGCTTCATCTTATCGAGAGAAGGGCAGAAGGCAATGCATTTCGATCCAGGCGTCTCGGACATCCGCGCGGCTTACGAGCGTATCTCCGGCCATATCCGCCGCACTCCGGTGATTGAGGTCGATGCAGCGGATTTTGGATTCGCTGGCCAGCAACTGACCTTGAAGCTCGAACTGCTCCAGCACTCCGGATCCTTCAAGGCGCGCGG
Organism: Lacibacterium aquatile; assembly: GCF_042683105.1. Lineage (NCBI taxonomy): Bacteria > Pseudomonadati > Pseudomonadota > Alphaproteobacteria > Rhodospirillales > Rhodospirillaceae > Lacibacterium > Lacibacterium aquatile. Next base: position 57,757 of record NZ_JBHUIP010000009.1, on the reverse strand, counting down.
CGCTTTCACCCATCTCTTGGGGGCGGAGGTGCCAGCGGTCGGCGTGACGGCTGCTTCCGGTGGTAATCACGGCGCGGCGGTTGCCTATGCTGCTGGAAAGCTGGGAGTGCCCGCCAAGATCTTCGTCCCCTCCGTCGCGGCGCAGTCCAAGATCGACCGGATCCGTGCGACAGGCGCCGATCTTGTGATTGCAGGTGACCGCTACGCCGATGCCTTGGCTGCCTCCCAGGAGCATGTGGCCAAAAGCGGCGCGCTGCCGATCCATGCCTATGATCAACCGGCCACGCTGCTCGGTCAGGCGACGGTCGGGCTGGAGTTCGAGGAGCAGGCGCCGGAGGTGGATACGATCCTGGTCGCGGTCGGCGGCGGCGGCTTGATCGGCGGCATGGCCAGTTGGTATCGCGGCCGCAAGAAACTGATCGCCATCGAGCCTGCAAGCGCGCCGACCTATGCGGAAGCCCTGAAAGCGGGGCAGCCGGTGGATACGGACGTAGGGGGGATCGCGGTCGATTCCCTGGGTGCCCGCCGGATCGGCAGTCTGATGTTCCCGTTAGCGAGCCAGTATGTGGCGGCTTCGGTCCTGGTTGCCGATGAGGCGATCCGTGAAGCGCAGAAGCTGCTTTGGAAGCAGTTGCGGATCGTGGCCGAACCGGGCGGCGCGACAGCATTGGCAGCGCTTATCAGCGGTGCCTATAAGCCGGAAGCAGGCGAGCGGGTGGGACTGCTGGTCTGTGGCGGCAATCCGATGGTGGAGCCGTCCTTCTAACGGGGGTGCTTACGACCCGGCCGGAGCAGTCTGGCCGGGTTTTACCCGCGCCCAATAGACGATGCAGTTGCTGGTGCGGTCGCGATGAAACCAGTAGTCGCGGTCGGCCTTGGCTTTCTTGAACGGGTCGAACAGGTTCAGGCCGGTCCCTTTGGCGCCTCCGACTAGAGCCGAGCCGTTAGGGCCGGTGAAGGAGCCAGAATATTTGAACGGCACCTTCTGATTGAACTGGCCGACCGAACAGAGTTTCGACAGTGCCTTGTCTATATCGCCAACCTGCCAGTTCGGCAGCGGCGTGCGCACCACATGAGTCACGCCCTTGGGCGCCCGCAGGGTCGGGTAGGTGTCCTGCTGAGCAAGCGAAACCATCGGCAGAAGGCCGACAGCAAGCGTAAGCAGGACAAGACGAGCGGTGCGCATGTCCGAAAGCTACATCAAACGAATGTCTTGCGCCACAAGCCTTATGCGGCGTCGCAGCGCAAGCGGCGCTTGGTGGTCTCGATGAAACGGTCGAAACCCAGGGCCGGCAGGCAGCTCGGGCAGCCTTCGCTTAAGAGCTTGGTGGCTTCGGCGATGGTGGAATGGGGCAGAGGCGTCGGCACATTCTCCACATGCTCGAACCCGCCGGTCACGGAATCATAGGCCATCAGGTCGCCGGTGGTCAGATCGAAATACCAGCCGTGCAGGGCCAGAGTTCCGGCTTCCACCCGCTCGCGCAGCCAGGGGAAGGTCAGCAGGTTCGACAGCGAGACCAGAACGGCGGCCTGTTCGACCGTGCGGCGGCGGTCGACATCCGTCGCATCCTGGGGCAGGGCGGTGAGGGCGGTCAGGGCCGGTTTGGCGATCTGCACCCAATCGGCAACGAACTCATACTGATCGGCGGTGCCTTCGGCCAGGGCGCGCAGGCCGCCACATTGGGCGTGTCCCAGGACAACCAGATGGTCGACATTCAGGCCGCAGACCCCGAACTCGATGGCAGCCGAGGTGCCGTGATAGGCATGGTCGGCCTGGCGGGGCGGCACGATGGCGGCGACATTGCGCACGACAAACAGATCGCCGGGCTTGGTCTGGGTCACAATCGCGGGATCGACGCGACTGTCAGAGCAGCCGACGATCAGCACCGCAGGCGACTGGCCACGGTTGGCGAGGTCCTGATAGAGCGCCCGATCCTGCTCGAAATAAGTTTCGCGGAAAGTTGCAAAGCCCTGCGCCAACCGCGCCATTGCCTCGTCCATCGCACGCTCCCTATCGTCATACGCACAAATCTTGCGCCCCAAATGGCACGCTGGAAAAGCGAAAGCAAGGAAAAGCCACGGCCGCGATGGTCGCTTCAGATTGGGGATTGCATCCGATGTCGGATGCCCTTATGGTCCGCGCCCTTTTTTTGACAGTCGGTGGAGGCGGGGCGATGCAGTGCGGATTGGATTTTGGTACGTCGAATTCGGCAATCGCAGTCTCCCAGGATGCAGCGGCAGGGCATCTGATCCCGCTGGAGGGCGACAACCGCACGATGCCCAGCGCCCTGTTTTTTGCCGAGGCGGATAAGTCCGTCAGCTATGGCGCCAGTGCCATGAACCGTTATCTGGGCGGCGAGGAAGGCCGCCTGATGCGGGCGCTGAAATCGACACTCGGCACCGGGCTGATCCGCGAAGACACCGTTGTGCTGGGGCGCCGTCGCCCCTTCACCGAAATTCTGATGATCTATCTGTCCGAGGTGAAACGCCGGGCCGAAGCCTCCCTGGGCGGCAAGCTGACCCAGTTGGTGCATGGTCGCCCGGTGCGCTTTGTCGAAGATGATCCCGAAGGCGATGCCGCAGCCGAAGCGGCCTTGCGCGATCTCGCCCATGCCATCGGCTATAAGGACGTGGTGTTCCAGCCCGAACCGATTGCCGCCGCAACGGCAGTCGAGACGGGACTTGAGGCTGGAACGCTGATCCTGATCGCCGATATCGGCGGCGGCACCTCTGACTTTTCCATTGTCCGCGCCGACCCCAAGCGCCAGCGCGTTTTGTCCCACGACGATGATATCCTGGCGGCCCATGGCCTGCGCCTGGGCGGTACCGACTTCGACCGGCTGCTGAACCTTGCGACCGTCCAGCCGGAATTTGGCTATGGGCAGGCGATGCTGCGCGATGGGCTGGCGCCGCCCAACTGGCTGTTCACCAAGCTGGCGAGCTGGGCGGAGATCAACCAGCTCTATACCCTGAAGACCAAGCGCGAAGTGGCCTCGATGTCGGAGGAGGCGAGCACTCCTCGTCCGCTGCAGCGCCTGAGCCATGTGCTGGCCGAGGAACTGGGGCACCGGCTGGCGTCGTCGGTGGAAGCGGCCAAGATCCGGCTGTCGGAAACCCCCTCGACTCCCGTCGATCTGACCGCTGTCGAAGCCGGTCTAACGGTCGACGCAACGCAGGAAGCCCTGGGCGCAGCTGTGGATGCCGGGATGGTTCGTCTGACCGAAGCGACCCATGAAACCTTGCGTCGCGCCAATCTGACCGGCGAGCGTATCGGCGCCCTGGTCTTCACCGGCGGCTCCAGCCTCATGCCCCTGGTGCGACACGCCATCGCCCGGGCGCTGCCGATGGCCCGCACGGTCGACTATGATGCCTTCGGTGGTGTCGCGGCCGGTCTCGCTCGTTCCGCACGTCTCGTCTTTGCTTGATGGGAACCTTCTCCCCCTGGCAGGCTTAAGCTAAGGGGAGAAAAAAATGCCTGACGGACAATTGGCGTTACGGCTGGCCGTGGCGCTGGCTATCGGCCTGCTGATCGGACTGGAGCGCGGCTGGAAACACCGCGATGGCGAAGAGGGCAGCCGCACGGCGGGCCTGCGGACATTCGCGATTACGGGGCTTCTGGGCGGCGTCGCAGGCGCCCTGGAGCAGATCATGGGGCCCATGATCCTGGCGGCAGTGTTCCTGGCCTATACGGCGGCCCTGCTGCTCTATACCCGGATGAAGATCGCGGCCGACGATAATGAAAATTACGGCGCGACCAGCACGATTGCTGCGCTGCTGACGTTGGCCCTTGGGGCGATGGCTGTGGTCGGCGAAATGCAGGTCGCCATCGGTGCCGGTGTTGCCGTGGCAGTGCTGCTGGCCTTGAAGCAGCCGCTGCATTCCTGGCTGAAGCGCATGAATTGGGAAGAGTTCCGCGCCGTGCTGATGCTGCTGGCGATGGGTTTCCTGCTGCTGCCCTTGCTGCCGGATCGCACCATCGATCCCTGGGACACCATCAATCCCCGCACCGTCTGGATCATGGCAATAGCCATTTGCGGGGTGTCTTTCCTGGGTTATGTCGCGGTCAAGGCGGCAGGCGCGGAGGCTGGGTTGACTCTGGCGGCGGTGACCGGCGGGCTTGCATCCTCTACCGCCACCACGGTGACCCTGGCCCGAATGGCCAGGCAGACGAGCGGATCGGAAGCATCGGCGCCGATGCTGCTGGCGGGGGCCATTCTGCTGGCCGGGGCGGTCATGATGGGCCGCGTCATCGTCGTAGCGAGCGTCCTCAACGCCGAGATGCTTCTGCCCCTAGCCGGGCCACTGGGGGCGGGTGCGGCGGCTTCCCTGATCCTGGCGGGCGGCATGATGCTCTATCATCGCCATTCTGCCGGAAGCGCGCCGAACCTGGAAATCAAGAACCCATTCGAATTCAAGATGGCGCTAAAGCTCTGCGCGATCATCACCGTCCTACTGGCGGCGGCGAAGATCGCTCAGCGGTATCTTGGCGAAAGCGGATTGCTGGGGTTGGCGCTGATATCCGGCCTTGCCGACGTCGATGCTTTGACGCTGTCGCTGGCGCGGATGGCTGGAAACGAAGTGACACCGACGATGGCGGCGGGCGGTATCGGCCTTGCCGTTGCCTCCAACAGCATCAGCAAGGCCGTTCTGACCACGGCCATCGGCGGGAAAGCCGTCGGGCTTTGGGTGGCCGCCGGGACGGTCGTTATTATCGCGGCAGGCGCAGCCGGTTACTGGGTCCTATCAATGGCCCTTGCCGGAGATTAGGCGCCGGATATTCACGATCACATCGTCGAACATCTGCTCCGTCAGGCGGCCGGTGTTCACGTTGTAGCGCGAGCAGTGATAGCTATCGACCAGGGTCAGGCCCGGTTTTACCGCATGCACGGCATTATGGGCAAAGCCGTGGCGGGCGACCGGGATCTTCAGGCTGCGCAACACGCTCTGATGGGAAATGGTGCCCAGCGCCAGGATGACCTTCAGCCTGGGCATCGCTGCCACTTCGCCGATCAGGAAGGGGCGGCAGTTGTTGATTTCCTCGCCCACCGGCTTGTTTTCCGGCGGCACGCAGCGCACGGCATTGGTGATCCGGCAGTCGTGCAGGGTCAAGCCATCGTCCGGCCGCTTGTCGTAGGTGCCGCTGGCAAAACCATGGCGCTTCAAGGCGGCATAGAGCGTGTCTCCGGCATAATCGCCGGTGAAGGGGCGTCCGGTGCGATTGGCACCGCGCAGGCCGGGGGCGAGGCCGACGATCAGCAGTGACGCGTCGTCAGGCCCCCAGGTGGGGACGGGGGCATTATGACCGCCGGGCAAAATCGACTTCGCCTCGTTGCGGAAGGCAACGAGGCGAGGGCAAAGCGGGCAGTCCTTTGAAGGAGCAGGGATCAATCGACGTCGCCGTCGCGCTGGATGAAGCGGGGCGCTTCATCGGCAAAACCGCGACCGCCAGCAGCCGGAGCGCCGTCACGCGGAGCCGAATGGGCGCGGGCGATCTGGGTACCCAGATCCTGAAGTTCGACAAAGACATCGGCCTGACGGCGCAGTTCGTCGGCGACCATCGGCGGCTGGGTGCGGATGGTCGAAACCACCGTCACGCGCTTGCCCTTGGACTGCACGGCTTCGACCAGACGGCGGAAGTCGCCATCGCCGGAGAAGAGGACGAAGTGATCGACGAAGGGAGACAGTTCCATCATGTCGATGGCCAGTTCCACGTCGATATTGCCCTTCACCTTCCGGCGGCCAAGGCTGTCGGTATATTCCTTGATCTGCTTGGTGATGACCGTATAGCCGTTATAATCGAGCCAATCGACCAGCGGACGGATCGGCGAAAATTCCTGGTCTTCGTTCAGGGCAGTGTAATAGAAGGCGCGAATCAGCATGGCCTTCTTGGCAAACTGATCCAGCAGCTTGCGGTAATCGATGTCAAAACCCAGGGTGCGGGCAGCCGAGTAGAGATTGGCGCCGTCGATGAAAACGGCGACCCGTTCGGTCGGATAGAAATGCATGACGCTACCTTCTATATCTTCAGGTGATATCGCTTGTGGGGACGGGGATACCGCCTCCAAATCCGACGCGACGTTAAACTGAGGGTGTACATGACTGCAAGCCGTAAAAATCCAGCAGAAGTGAAGAGCAAATCACCGGCTATTTTCATAGCGCTTGGCGGAAACCTGCCTTCTCATGCTGGCAGCGCAGACTTGACCTTGCGGTCAGCTCTGGATGACTTGCACGCCGCTGGTGTAATTATTGAGGCCTGCTCGCGTTTCTATCGCAGTGCCCCGGTTCCAGTGTCGGACCAGCCCGACTTCATTAATGCCGTCGCGCGGGTATCGACGGATCTGGCTCCAGCGGAGCTTTTGGCCCTGCTGCACCGGATCGAGGCAACGTTCGAACGGGTACGAACGGTACGGAACGCGGCCCGCACGCTAGATCTGGATCTGCTGGCTTATGGGGATTTCGTAGCCAATGAGCCTGCCTTGCCCCATCCGCGTCTGCAGGATCGGGCCTTTGTCTTATTGCCCTTGCAGGAGGTCGGCCCGGACTTCCGCCATCCGCTGAAGGGCCTGACGGTCACGGAAATGATCGCTGCCCTGCCGCCAGGGCAGGTGTGCATCCCGATGACGGCAGGCGGTTCGGCTTGATTTGTCAAGGCTGGCGTTCTATAAGCCGCGTTCAGCTTAGTTTCATTGCTAGACGAGTGTCCCATGGCCCGCGTTACCGTCGAAGATTGCGTCCTGAAAGTTCCCAACCGTTTCGAACTGGTCCTTTTGGCCGGTCAGCGGGCGCGTGATATCGCCTCGGGCACCCAGATCGCCGTCGATCGCGATAACGACAAGAACCCGGTCGTCGCCCTGCGCGAGATTGCCGAGGACAAGCTCGACCTCGAAGTGATCCGCAACCAGCTGGTGAAGGGTCTTCAGAAGGCCGTCGACAATGACGAGCCGGAAGACGAAGTCATCGAGTTCCTGTCGAACGAACAGGATCTGGCCCGCGACATGGCCGTCAACGACGCGCTGGACGGCGCCGACGAAGACGATTTGGCCGACGAGCCGGTTGTTGCGGAAGACGACAGCGAGGCTTGATCGCTGCGCGATGCAGGGTGGCTTTTCGTCCCCTTGAATCGCAGGAACGTGTACAGGACGGCGCTCCCGGCAGGGGGCGCCGTTTTTCGTCGCGTATGACGGTTTCTGTCTCTTGCTTGTTTTGCTCCGCGTGACAAACTGGTTAACGAGACGAAACGGTAAGGGTAAAGGTGGCGTAGCGTGGCAGCGGCAATGATCCGTCAGTACGAGTTGGTTGAGCGCGTGCGGGCTTATGATCCCGGCGCGGACGAAGATCTGTTGAACCGTGCTTACGTTTTCGCTCTCAAGGCCCATGGCGCCCAGACGCGTGCCTCCGGCGATCCCTATTTTTCGCATCCCCTGGAAGTCGCAGGCATCCTGACCGACTACCGCCTCGATGCCGCATCTATCGCTACGGCACTGCTGCATGACGTGATCGAGGATACGCCGATCACCCTGGGCGAGATCGACAAGGCATTCGGCAAAGATATCGGCCGCTTGGTGGACGGCGTCACCAAGCTGACCCGCCTGGAGTTGCAGTCCGATCAGACCAAACAGGCGGAGAATTTCCGTAAGCTCGTGCTGGCCATGTCGGAGGATATCCGCGTGCTGCTGGTCAAGCTCGCGGACCGTCTGCACAACATGCGCACGATCCATTTCATCCAGGATCCGGCCAAGCGCCGCCGGATTGCCTCGGAGACGATGGATATCTATGTGCCGTTGGCCGAACGTATCGGTATCCATGAGCTGAAAGACGAGCTGGAGGATCTGGCGTTCCAGCAGATCAACCCGGATGCCCGCGACTCGATCCTGACGCGTCTGGAATTCCTGCGCGGCAACAACGCCAATGTCATCGACGAGATTATTGCCGAGCTGAACAGCAAGCTCGAAGAGGCGGGGATCCAGGGGACCGTTACCGGGCGCGAAAAGCAGCCCTTCTCGATCTGGCGCAAGATGCAGCGCAAGAACGTCGGCTTCGAACAGCTCTCCGACATCATGGCCTTCCGTGTCGTCGTGCCCTCGATCGAGAAATGTTACGAGACTTTCGGCATCATGCATGCCGCCTATCCCTCGGTGCCTGGGCGCTTCAAGGATTACATCTCCACTCCGAAACCCAACGGCTATCGCTCCATCCATACCGCCGTGATCGGCCCGAAGCGTCAGCGCATCGAAGTGCAGATCCGCACCCAGGAGATGGAGGAGGTTGCCGACCTCGGTGTTGCCGCCCATTGGCAGTACAAGCAGGCGGGTCCCCAGAAGACCGAAGGCAAGCAGTACCGCTGGCTGCGCGAACTGCTTGATATCCTGGAGCATGCCGCCGGGCCCGAGGAATTCCTCGAACATACCAAGATGGAGATGTTCCAGGACCAGGTGTTCGTCTTCACGCCCAAGGGCGACCTGTTCGCCCTGCCGCGTGGCGCGACCCCGGTCGATTTCGCCTATGCCCTGCATAGCCAGATCGGCGACACCTGCGTTGGTGCCAAGATCAACGGCCGGATGACCCAGCTTCGGACGCCGCTCAATAACGGCGACCAGGTCGACATCATCACCTCGAAGGGCCAGACGCCCTCGCCGGACTGGGAAGACTTTGTCGTCACCGGCAAGGCCAAGGCGCGGATCCGCCGTTTCATCCGCACCCAGCGGCGAGCGCAATATGCCAGCCTGGGCCGCGCGATCATCGAAAAGGAATTCCGGCACGAAGGTTATTCCTTCACGGAAAAGGCGCTGGATCCCGTTCTCAAGAACTTCCAGGCGCAGACGGTCGAAGATCTCTATGCCGCTGTCGGTGAAGGGCTGGTCACGGGCCGTGAAGTCATTCACGCCGTCTTCCCCGGCCTGAAGCCGACCGTTCCGAAGCAGAATACCCTCGTCCCGATGGGCAAGCCCTCTCAGAAAAAGGGCGAGAAGGGGCTGCCGCTGCGAGGACTCATCCCCGGCATGGCGGTGCATTATGCCCGTTGCTGTCACCCGCTGCCGGGGGATCGCATCGTCGGCATCGTCACCACCGGCAAGGGCGTCACGATCCACACCATCGACTGCGTCAGCCTCGAAGTCTTTGCCGAAACGCCGGAACGCTGGATCGACGTTGCCTGGGAAACCGACGGTCTCGATCCCGAAAAGCACGTCGGGCGTATCCATGTCATCGTATCGAACGAGCTTGGCTCCATCGGCACGCTCGGCACCGTGATCGGCAAGAACCTCGGCAATATCACGAATTTCAAGATCACCAACCGCTCGGTGGATTTCTTCGAGATCCTGATTGATGTCGAGGTAAAGGACGTGCGGCATCTGACCAACGTCATCGCAGCCCTGCGTGCGACACCGGCCATCAATTCGGTGGATAGGGCGCGCGGCTGATGATCATCGGGATCGGCAACGACCTCTGCGACATCCGGCGGATTGAAAAGTCCCTAGCCCGATTTGGTGACCGCTTCAAGAACCGGGTTTTCACGGATATCGAGAAAGCCAAGGCCGACCGGCGGGCGGCGCCCGCAGGCACTTACGCTAAGCGCTTTGCCGCCAAGGAAGCCACCGCCAAGGCTCTGGGGACCGGAATCAATTTCGGCGTTTCCTGGCGGGAGATCGGCGTTGTCAATCTGCCGGGCGGCAAGCCGACCTTGGTGCTGACCGGCCGTGCGGCCGAGAAATTGGCCGAACTGACGCCCGAAGGCTACCGCGCCCAGATCGACATCACCCTGACCGACGAATATCCACTGGCCCAGGCGTTTGTGATGATCTCGGCGGTTCCGATAAAGTAATTATACAAAATGACCGTCATCCCGGTGCTCGACACCGGGATCTCCTCCGGGAGCCTGTCCAATTAAGACCGTGACGGTTCTGCAACGCCCCCGGGATCAAGTCCCGGGATGACGGCGGGAAAGGGCGAGGGGGACCGGTAAAGGTCCTCAAACCCCAGCCGGGTCCGCGATCTCGTGGTGTTCCTGGGCGAAGGGTTGGAAGCCTGCCTTCTGATAGGTCGCCAGCGCCTTAGGATGATCCAGCGTGCAGGTATGCACCCAGACGCGCTTAGGCGATTTATCCCAAGCGGTATGAATGGCGGTGTCCAGCAGCCAGGGGCCAAGCTTCAGGCCGATGAATTCCGGCATCAGGCCGAAATATTTCAGCTCGACCTCGCCCTTCTGTTCGGCATCGAGTTCGAAGAACCCCGCCGGAACGCCGTCCACATAGACGACCGAAATTTCGACGTCCGGATGCCGCACCAGTGCCAGAAGCTGCTCGTCATCCAGGCGCAGGCGTTCGTACCAATGCCAGGGCTTGCCGACGCTGCCATAGAGGAAGCGATAGAAGTCGGCGGTCGGTTCTTTCGCCCGCATCAGGCTGATGGCCTTTCCGGCAAGGCCGGGCAGGGGCAGGCGAGCGCGCTCCGGGCGGGCATGCATCTCAAGATGCGTAATCGTGACGGGGATCATTTTGCGTAGGGCGGCACTCATGATGTCACGCCGCCCCGGTGGCGACGGGTAGATGCGACAGAGCGCCCCATTCGCTCCAGGAGCCGTCATAGACCGCCACGTCCGACTTGCCCATCTCGTAGAAGGCGAGGGCGGCGATACAGGCAGTAACGCCAGATCCGCAGGAGGCGATGATCTTGCGCTTGGGATCGATCCCCTGGGCTTCCAGAACCTTGCCGAAATCCTCAACCGACTTCAGCGTGCCATGGGGCGGATTGATCATGGTGCCGGTGGGAAGCGAACGCGCGCCGGGCATATGGCCGGACCGCAGCCCGGCTCGCGGCTCTGGCGCTGTGCCTGCAAAGCGTTCGGCAGACCGGGCATCGACGACCTGCATCGCCGGATGCTCCAGGGCTTCGGCTACCATGTCGGTATCGGCCAGCAGTTCGGGCCGGAAGCGCGACTGGAAGACACCGTGGAAGTTGCGGGCTTCGCCGCTCTCTATCGGTCGGCCTTCGGCGAGCCACTTGGGCAGACCGCCATCCAGCACCGCCACCTTGTCGTGCCCGAAGACCCGGAACATCCACCAGGGGCGGGCGGCGCTCAGCAGACCATGGGTGTCATAGCAGACGACGAAGCAATCCGAACCGATGCCGATTTCCGTCATCCAGGCGGCAAAGCTCTCCGGCTCGGGGAGCATATGCGGCAGGTCCGAGCTTTCGTCACGATAGAAATCGACGTCGAAGCGCTGGGCGCCGGGAATATGCCGATCCTGAAATTCGGCATCGGCATCCCGCTCTATTCCCGGCAGGAAATAGGTCGCGTCGAGGATGCGCAGCTTGGGGTCGTCGAGATTATCGGCCAGCCACTGCGTCGAAACCAGCGCGCTGCGCCCTCCGTTCGCTCCCATGATGTTCCCTCTCCCTCAGGCGCCCCAACGTTTACGCAAGGACGCATGGTTCAACTTAAGCCACTGCACGGCCATGATGGTCAGACCGTTGTTGAACTTGCCTGCTTCTAGCATAGCCTCGGCTTCTAGCCTCGGCATGGGTATGACCCGGATATATTCGCCCTCGTCATGCAAGCCGAGAACTTCTGGTAGATCATGGCTGTCGATCCAGCCGCAATACAAGTGAATGGTTTCAGAGACCGCGCCGGGGCTCGGAAAATACTGGAAAACCGGGACGACCGCCTTGGGAATGGCACCGCATTCCTCCTGGCATTCGCGCACGGCGACCTGTTCGGGCGTCTCGCCCTCGTCGATCATGCCCGCGACGACTTCCAGCATCCAGGGATGGGCGCCGGTGATGAAGGGTCCCATGCGGAACTGTTCGATGAGAACGATGGTGTCCGTCTTGGGATCGTAGGGGATCAGGGCGGCGGCGCTGCCGCGGCGGAACACCTCGCGGTCGACGAGGGTCGACCAGTCGTCGCCGTGAATCTTGTGGCGCAGGCGCAGGCGATCTACCCGGCTGTAGCCTTCGAAAACGGTGGATCGGGAAATAACCTCGACATCGGGATGTTCCACATGGTCGGGGCCGTCGGGGGAGTGTCGCTTGGCTGTCATAAAAGAAAGCTATACACCGCGAACGTAACCGGCGGGAGGGGTCATGAAGCGCCTTTATGTTTTGCGTCATCTGAAGTCCGATTGGGAGGATGAGACGCTGGACGATCATGACCGGCCCCTGTCAAAGCGCGGCTTACGGGATGGTTCAGCCCTGGGTGCCTATTGCGCCAGGGCAGGCATTGCACCCGACCTCGTTCTCAGTTCCACGGCGCTTCGTACCCGCGAAACCCTCGCCTTTGTGCTGCCGTATCTTCCAAAGCTGCCCCAGTTGCAGTTACTGGGCGGACTTTATCTTGCCTCGGCCGATGACATTTTGACGCAGGCTCGGCAATATGGCGGGCAGGCCGAACGTATACTGATTATCGGCCATAACGACGGGCTGCATCAGTTCGCAGCCCGGATCTACAACACCGGCCCGAGGCAATCGGGCGAAAGTCTGGCCGCGAAATATCCCACGGGCGCCTTCAGCAGTTTTGATATCCCGCTCAACCGGTGGCAGGATCTGGGCTGGCGCAGTGGCGATCTTCAGGACTATTGGACGCCGAAGAGCGAGCGGACAGAAGCTTAAGGAGCAAGGGTGGCAATAGCGTTCGATCTCGATCCGGCTGCCGCTGCCCGTGTCAGGCGCCAACTGGGCCTGGGCTCGGAGCGGCTGACCAAGCTGTTTGTGCTCGATACGCCAGGCCTCGAGCATCGGGCGGCGCCACTGTTGTCGGCCGAAGATCCGGGGCAGGGGCTGCTGACGGCGGTTATTGCGATCACTCTTTCCCAGTCTGAACGACCGGATGGCGTGCGCCTGGAACGCTCCAGCCTTATTGCAGGTGGTCAGACGGCCGAACGCCTGACCCTTTTTGTGCCGCGCTCTCAAGCTATTCCCATGCGCTCCAATCTGGCCGATGCCGAGCCTGTGCCGGTGCTGGCCATCGATGATGTTGCTGTCGGCTACCGACTGCTTGCCAAGGAAAGCTGGCATCCGCGCAAGGCGATGCCGCTTGAGGTGTCGCCAGACCTGCCGCTGAACCGCTTTGTTGCCTGTCTGCTGCGGAATGTGCGGGAACATCTGGTGGCGCAGCTGCTTCCCCTGGTGCGGGAAGGCCGGATCGAAGCGATCCATCAGGCGCGGGTTTCGTTGCGTCGCCTGCGCGCCGGATTGGCGCTGATCGGTCGTCTGGTCGACGCCGGGCAGTCCGATGCCGTGCGCGAAAAGGCGCGCCTTCTGGCGGGGATTATGGGGCGTACCCGTGACTGGGATGTCTTCCTGACCGAGACTCTGCCAGATGCGCAAGGCGCGATTCCGGGCGAGTCCGGTTGGCCGTACCTCAAAGACTACGGCACGCTGCAGCGCCGGGCGGAATGGACCTTGCTGGCTCGAACCGTCGGCGGGCCGATGATGCTGGAACTGGTGCTCGCGCTTGATGGCTGGGCTGATCATCTTGATCGTGGACTTCCCGATACGAGGCGCATCGGCGAAGTGCTGCCGCAATTGATCGATAAGCGCTGGCGTCGGGTGAAGGCGCGGGGGCGCAAGTTCGACGAACTGCCCGTAGTGGAGCGCCACAATCTCCGGATTGAGATTAAGAAGCTTCGATATTTAGTTGATTTTTCAAAATCAATCTTGAGTAAATCGAGCGTGGAAGACTGGCGGCCAGTTCTGTCGGATCTCCAGGATGGGCTGGGTCGCCTGAATGACGGGGCGACGGCGCGTATGCTGCTCCAAGGGGCGCTTCAGGGGCTCAACCATGACGGAGCCTATGGGGCCGGGCTGCTTGTCGGTTGGCTCGAGGCGCGGGCGATGGGGTTGCAGCCTCCGCTGGGTGCCCATTGGCAACGGCTGAAATCCCTGAAATCGCCTGCCAGGTAAGACAGAGATGCTTGCGACCCTGCTCTCCGATTTCGTGACGCTGTTTGTGATCGTCGATCCCATCGGCATCGTGCCGATCTTCCTGGCCGCAACCACGGGCATGGCGGGCAACGATCAGCGCCGCGTTGCCTGGCTGGCAACGGTCATCTCCGCCGCCGTGCTGCTGGCCTTCATGCTGGTCGGGCGACCGCTGCTGCATCAGTTGGGAATCGGGACGCCCGCCTTTCAGGTCGCAGGCGGCATCGTGCTGTTCCTGGTGGCTATGAAGATGATCTTCGAAGGCCATGAGGATGTGGCGGGCGAGGAGCGGTCGAAATCGGTTTCCGAGGTCGCTGTCTTTCCGGTCGCCCTGCCGGCCATCGCCGGGCCAGGCTCGATCCTGTCCGTCATGCTGCTGGCAGGGGATGGCACCGTCAGCCGCAGCTTCTCCGTCGCCTTGGCGGCCGTTCTGACTCTGCTGGCCTGCTTTGCCTGCATGCTGTTTGCCACAGGCTTGCGGCGCCTGCTTGGCAAGACCGGTATTCTGGTGGTCAGCCGCGTGATGGGGCTACTGCTCGCCGCCCTGTCGGCACAATCCATTATGGATGGGCTGAAGCTAGCATTCGGCTGAGATCGGTTCGGTCGCGACCGAACCGTCTTCATTTGTGCGCACGGGGATGCCGGCCCACGATCTCCCTTGCTTTTGGGAGATGCTGCCGTGAAAAAAGAAATCATCCGTGTTGAGCCTCTATCAACCTACCTGGAACGCTGGAAGGCACCGACCTCGGTTGTCGTCCGCCATGGGAACACGATCTATGTCTCCGGCCTGCCACCTTTTGACCCTGAAACAGGCGAGGTTGCGGAAGTGGGGATCGAACGGCAGACCGAATTGATCCTCGACCAGTTGAAGCTCTGCCTGGGGGCCGCGGGGACGTCGCTGGAGAATGTTCTGAAGTGCACCGTCTATTGCACCTCGGTCGAGGTGTTTGCGGTCGTTAACGGGATCTATACCCGCTATTTCCCGGAAGATCCGCCCGCCCGCGTCTTCGTCTGCGTGCCCGCCTGGCCAGGGAAATTCGATATCGAGATCGATTGCATCGCGGCAGTCTGAAAACGAAAACAATCTGAAATGCAGAAAGGCGCACTGTTGCCAGCGCGCCTTTCTTGAATTTGGCTCCCAGGGAGGGATTCGAACCCCCGACCAGCCGGTTAACAGCCGGCTGCTCTACCGCTGAGCTACCTGGGATCAGGTCGACTTCGTTGCCGTTTGCGGCGGCTCCGTTGTCGTCGGTGGCGGGCTTATAGCTGCCTCATCACCGGCTTAGCAAGCTCTTTTTTTATCAGCGCTTTCGGGTCGGTAGAACCCAGGGCGCTGGAGGTCGGAACCGGAATTGAACCGGTGTACGCGGCTTTGCAGGCCGCTGCATCACCACTCTGCCATCCGACCTCGAAATCCGAGCCTGACAGACGGGGGTGAACCCGTTTGCGGGCGGAGTGTTAGCGCCCTGCGTCGCCAGGGTCAAGCCCCCTGTGGCTTTTGAGGCAACCCGTTTGACGAATTGGCTATTTTTCCTCGGTAATTCGAATTACAGTTTGCTGATTGCGGTGCGGCGCGGCAAAGACTATAACGCACACGAAATGGAGGTTCCCCATAGGGAGCCCTGGCTACGGAAGTAAGAGGCACCACGATGGATTACGCAGCCGCGCGCAAGAATATGATCGAATGCCAGGTTCGCACCAACAAGGTGATTGACCCCGTGGTCGTCGACGCCATGTCGGAAGTCGCGCGTGAGCTCTTCGTTCCGGAAAGCCTGAAAGGCGTTGCCTATATCGACGAGGATCTACCCGTCGCTCCTGGCCGCGTTTTGGTCGAACCGATGATCGCCGCCCGCATGATCCAGTCCGCTGGCGTCAAGGCCGGGGAGAAGGTTCTGGAGATCGCGACCGGCACCGGCTATGGCGCCGCCCTGCTGAAGGCGATGGGGGCGGAGGTCACCGCGCTGGATAGTGACGCGGCGATCCTGGCGTCGGCCAAGTCGGCGACTTCTGCTGCGGGTTATGACGGCATCACCTTCGTTCAGGGCGCACTGACCACCGGTGCGGCTGATAAGGGTCCGTTCGATGTGATTCTGATCACCGGTGCCGTCGAAAGCGTGCCGCCCTCGATCCTGGATCAGCTGGCTGACGGCGGTCGTCTGGTCGCGGTCGTGCGTCCTGCCGGTACCGGCATCGGCGTGGCTACCTTGTTCATCAAGGCAGGTCATATCGCATCACCGCGCTCTTTGTTCGATGCGGCGACACCGGCCCTTGCCGAATTCGCTCCGAAACCTCACTTCAGCTTCTAATGATTGAAACCTTTCCCATAGAGATCGACGTCTCGACCCTGGAGGGCTGGCTCAAGCAGCCGGATGCCCCCTATGTCGTGGACGTGCGTGAGGAGTGGGAGCGGGCGCTCTGCGCTATCGAGGGGAGCCACCATATGCCCCTCGGAACGCTTCCGGCCGAATTCGGATCTCTGCCCCGGGATAAGGCTGTCGTCTTTGTGTGCCATCACGGCGGTCGCTCGATGCGGGCGACCCAGTGGCTGCGTGCGCAGGGGTGGTCCAACACTATCAATCTGGCTGGCGGAATGGATGCCTGGGCAACCGACATCGATCCGCAAATGGCCCGTTACTAACCTGTCTTGCCTGCCTGCTGTTCTTGGAAGGAACACTCAATGCGTGGTACGCGCGCTTATCTCGCCGGTTCTGCCCTGATCGCCCTGGTCGCTGCGACCGCGCCCGCTTCGGCCCAGAGTCTCGTCGACGCCCTGTCGCAGGCCTATAACACCAGCCCGCAGATCAATGCGCAGCGCGCCCAGGTCCGTGCGACGGATGAACGCCTGCCGCAGGCCCAGTCCGGTTGGCGCCCGACCGCGACCCTTACCACCGGCGTCGGCGTCAGCCGCGTGTGGAACGAAGGCAACGATCCCAATCCCGCCAGCCTCATTCCGAAGACCGCGCAGATCCAGGTCGTTCAGCCGATCTATCGTGGCGGTCGCACCACGAACGGTATCGAGCGCGCGAAGAGTGAAATCTCGGCCGCCCGCGCCCGTCTGCTGGCGACGGAACAGGCCGTGCTGCTCGATACCACGACGGCCTATCTGACGATCATCCGCGATGCCGCTGTCGTTACCTTGAACGAAAACAACGAAACGGTTCTGCGTCAGCAGCTGCAGGCGACCCGCGACCGCTTCGAAGTGGGTGAAGTGACCCGCACCGACGTCAGCCAAGCTGAAGCCCGTTTGGCCGGTGTGGTCGCCGATAAGGAAGCTGCCATCGGTCAGCTGCGTATCAGCCGCGCGACCTTCAGCAAGCTGACCGGCCTCGAACTCTCCACGACCTCGGTTCCTGCTCCTGTCGACAGTCTGCTGCCGAAGTCGGACGTGGAAGCCCGTGAAATGGCCGAGCGGAACAATCCGCAGGTCATCGCCGCGATCTATGACGAAGCTGCTGCCCGCGCCAGCATCGAAGAAACCCGCGGCGAACTGCTGCCGACCGTCAGCCTCGTCGGTTCGGTTTCGACCTCCGCTGACAGCCAGCGCAAGGGTGAAGTGCAGGATCAGGCCTCGCTGACTGCCCAGCTTTCGATCCCGCTGTATGAAGCCGGTTCGGTCTATTCGCGTGTCCGTCAGGCTAAGCAGACTGCCGGTCAGCGTCGCATCGAACAGGAACAGGCCCGTCGCCTCGTCGTCGAAGCAGCCGTACAGGCCTATCAGACTCTCGTGTCGGCCCGTGCGCGTATCGTGTCGCTGAACGAACAGATCCGCGCTGCCCAGATCGCTCTTGATGGTGTGAAGCAGGAAGCGGCCGTTGGTTCGCGCACCACCCTCGATGTTCTGAACGCCGAGCAGGAAGCGCTGAACAGCCAGGTTGCGCTGGTGCGCTCGCAGCGTGATGAGGCCGTCGCGGCTTATCAGTTACTGTCTGCGACCGGCCGTTTGACCGCACAAAACCTCAACTTGCCCGTCCAAGCCTATGACTATGAAGAGAACTATAAAGACGTGGATGGCCGTTGGATTGGCACCGGGACTTTGCAGGACAGCAAGGCTACTCCGAAGCCGTGATACGGTAAAAGTGCAGGAAAGTCGGCTTTCCTATTGGCAAGACTAGATTTCTTGCACTAAAGTCGGTGCTATTGAGGTTTGGTGCCACGAGGAAGCGATGAGCGAAGGCAAGGGCCAGGGCGAACCGTCGATGGAGGAGATCTTAGCCTCCATCCGCCGGATCATCTCCGAAGATGGGGATGCGCAGACGGCGGGTGCGGCGGATTCTGCACCGATGGCAGCGTCGCGTGGCGGCATGATGTCCAGTGATGTGTTTGATCTTGTTGACGAAGCGCCGCCCTCGGCGCGCGGCACGGGTCTCGACGATCTGATGGGCATGCTGGACGATGACGATGCCATGTCCGGGGTCGTCAATGACGACTTCGATGGCGCGGGGATCATGTCTCCGGGGGCTGCCGGTGAAACGGCTGCCCGTTTTGCCCAGCTGGCCGCCATGGCCGATCGGGATATACCTCAGCAGGTGCAGCCGCGCCTATCGAGCGGTAACCCGACGCTGGACGAGCTGGTACGTGAGGCTCTGAAGCCTGTCCTGCGGGAATGGCTGGATCGGAACCTGCCGCCGATGGTCGAACAGATGGTACGAGGCGAGATCGAGCGTCTCGCGTCTGCCGGCCGCCGCCGCTAGAAACTCGTAAAACAAAGCTTCCGCGCTTTTCCTTATGGAAGAGGCGGGTTAATGTCCCGGCCGCTTGCGTCATCGCAGGCGGCCGTTGCTTTTTAAGGATGTTTCAGGATGTTGGAAAAGACGTATCAGCCCAAGGAAGTCGAAAGCCGCATTTATGCGGAATGGGAAAAATCCGGCGGCTTTGCATCTGACGTAAGTTCCAACCAGCAGCCCTATACGATCATGATGCCGCCGCCGAACGTGACCGGCAGCCTGCACATGGGCCATGCGCTGACCTTCACCCTGCAGGACATCCTCATTCGCTGGAACCGTGGCAGCGGCCGCGACGCCCTTTGGCAGCCCGGTATGGATCACGCCGGTATCGCCACCCAGATGGTTGTCGAGCGCAAGCTGGAAGCCGAAGGTGTGAAGCGCGTCGACCTTGGCCGCGAGAAGTTCCTGGAGAAGGTCTGGGAATGGAAGGGCGAGAGCGGCGGTACGATCAATCAGCAGCTGCGCCGCCTGGGTGCCTCGGCCGACTGGCCCCGCGAACGTTTCACCATGGACGAAGGCCTCAACAAGGCTGTCCGCAAGGTGTTCGTCGAGCTTTATCGCCAGGGCCTGATCTATCGCGACAAGCGCCTCGTCAACTGGGACCCGAAGTTCCACACCGCCATCTCCGACCTCGAGGTCGAGCAGAAGGAGGTGAAGGGCAACCTCTGGCACCTGCGCTATCCCATTGAAGGCAGCGACGAGACTATCACGGTTGCGACCACCCGCCCGGAAACCATGCTCGGCGATACTGGTATCGCTGTGCATCCCGAAGATGAGCGCTTTAAGCATCTGATCGGCAAGAAGGCGATCCTACCGCTGGTGGGCCGTCTGATTCCCATCGTTGGCGATGAATACTCGGATCCCGAAAAGGGCACCGGCGCGGTGAAGATCACCCCGGCCCATGATTTCAACGACTTCGATGTGGGCAAGCGCCATAGCCTCGAGGTCATCAACATCCTCGATAAGAATGCCCATCTGAACGAGAACGTCCCGGCTGAATTCCAGGGCATGGAGCGTTTTGCCGCCCGCAAGAAGATCCTGGAGATCCTGGACGAGCAGGGCGTTCTGGTGGATACCGTTGCCCATACTCATCAGGTGCCGCACGGCGACCGTTCGGGCGTGGTGATCGAGCCCTGGCTGACCGATCAGTGGTACTGCGACGCCGTTACCCTGGCCAAGCCTGCCCTGGAAGCAGTCGAAACCGGCAAGACCAAGTTCGTGCCGGAGCAGTGGACGTCGACCTATTATCAATGGATGCGCAACATCCAGCCCTGGTGCATTTCGCGTCAGCTTTGGTGGGGGCATCAGATCCCGGCGTGGTTCGCGCCCGATGGCTCGATCTTTGTGGCCGAGGATGAAGAGGCCGCCAAGGCCGAAGCCAAGAGCAAGGGCATCGATCCCGCGACTCTGACGCGCGATGCCGACGTGCTCGATACCTGGTTCAGCTCGGCTCTCTGGCCGTTCTCGACCCTGGGTTGGCCGGAAAAGACCCCGCACCTCGACCGTTATTATCCGGGCGACGTGCTGGTTACCGGCTTCGACATCATCTTTTTCTGGGTCGCCCGCATGATGATGATGGGCATCCATTTCATGGGCGATGTCCCGTTCCACACGATCTACATCCATGCCCTGGTCCGGGACGAGAAGGGCCAGAAGATGTCGAAGTCGAAAGGCAACGTCATCGACCCGCTGGATCTGATCGACCAGTACGGCTGCGACGCCCTGCGCTTCACCTTGACGGCGATGGCTGCACCGGGCCGTGACGTGAAGATGTCGACCCAGCGCGTCGAAGGTTATCGCAACTTCGCGACCAAGATCTGGAACGCCGCGCGTTACGCCGAGATGAACGAATGCGCGCGTGTTGCCGGTTTCGATCCGGCATCGGTGAAAGGGACCGTCAATCGCTGGATCATCGGCGAGATCGCGGCCCTCAAGGATAAGCTCGATACCGCGATGGGCGCCTATCGTTTCAACGATGCGGCCAACCATCTTTATTCCACGGCCTGGGGCACCTTCTGCGACTGGTACCTCGAATTCACCAAGCCGATCTTGAATGGCACGGATGAGGCGCTTAAGGCCGAAACCCGTGCCACCACGGCCTGGGTGCTGGAGCAGCTGGCGCGTCAGCTCTATCCCTTCATGCCCTTCTTTGCCGAAGAGCTGTGGGCGAACCTGTCGGGCAATGCCTCGGACCGTCTGCTGAACCAGCAGTTACCCGTCTATGCTGCCGATCTGAAGGATGCCGAAGCAGCGGCTGAAATCGACTGGCTGATCGGCGTCATTTCGCAGATTCGCGGTCTGCGGTCCGAAATGAATGTCTCGCCGGGCACCGAAGTCGCTGCTGTGGTGGGTGAAGCCGGTGGCAATACGGGAGCCTGGCTTGCCAATCACGGCGATCTGATCCGCCGCATGGCCCGCGTGACCGGCCTTGGTGCAGGTCAGCCGGGCAAGGGCGCGGTGCAGGTGGTGCAGGGCGAGACGGTTCTGTTCCTCGATCTGAGCGGCGTTGTCGATATCGCTGCCGAAAAAGCCCGCATCTCCAAGGAGATCGCGAAGCAGGAAGGCGAGAAGATGAAGGTTGAGAAGAAGCTTGGGAACGCCGACTTCATCGCCAAGGCCGACCCGGCCGTGATCGAGGAGAACCGCGAGCGTCTGGCCGATGCAGAAGCGCTGATCGCCAAGCTCAAGGCAGCCGAGGCGCGTCTCGCGGCAATGTAAGTCTCGGTACAAATCCAGTTCGGATTTTCCTGCGTAGAATGGGGAGAAGCGGTGTTCGCCGCTTCTCCCTTTTTCATGGAGAAAATCGATGAAAGCAGCTTTGGCCATCGCCTCTGCGAGTCTGCTTCTGCCTTTGGTTGCCAACGCGGCCCAGGTGGCGGCGCTCACCAGCGATAATCATCTGCTGATGATCGACAGCGTTACGCGGACTGCTTCGAAGCCGACGCTGATTTCCGGCGTGGATAGTCGGCTGGTGGGGATCGATGTCCGTCCTGCCGATGGAAAGCTCTATGGGCTATCTGCCAAAGGCTCGATCTACACTCTCGATCCCGTCAGTGGGCGTGGGCAGATGATCTCCAAACTGTCGGTACCGTTCGACGCGGGAAGCAGCCCGATCGTCGACTTCAACCCTGTCGCCGACCGGTTGCGGGTCGTGGCGGCGGGAGGGACGAACCTGCGCGTCAAGATCGACGATGGTGCCACGACGGTTGACAAGCCGCTGACCTATCAACAGGGCGGGGATCGCGCGGTTCTGCTGGCGGGTGGCGCCTATACCAACAGCATGGCGGGCGCCAAAGAGACCGCGCTCTATCATCTCGATGCCGGTCAGAATGCCTGGCTGCTGCAGGCGCCGCCCAATGACGGCATCCTTCAGGTGAAGGGGCCGACCGGCATTCCCAAACAGACGATGGCAGCTTTCGACATCGCCTCCGATGGTAAAGGCGGAAACCAGGGTTGGCTCCTGACCGGATCGACCCTGCATCAGGTCGATGTGGCGACCTGGAAGACCAGCACTACCGGGGCGCTCAAGGGCCTCGGTAAGTCCGTGGTGGATATTGCCGTTCTGCCGTAGCGAGACGTGCGAAGTGGCCGGGCGAGCCGGTCACTTCGTCTTGCGCGTCTCCATCTTCGGTTCGGTCCAGCGCTGGGCGCGGCACAGGAACAACACGCAGCCGGTGACCTTCAGCTCGAACCGGCCGTCCGTCTGCAGGGTCGCATTATAGCGCTCACCCGATTCCGGGTCATAGATGGTGCCGCCGCGCCAGGCATCGTCCCGCCAGGTGAAATTCTCCACCATCGTCATGCCGACGATGGGACGGCCTTTTTCCTTGGGATTTTTATTCAGTACATCTGTCTTGGGTTGACCGGTCTTCTTGTCGTTGGGCTCTGCAAGCCAGACGACGGAACCGCAGAGTCTGCTGCCGTTGGTCGGGCAGGGCGAAAATGCCACCCGCGCCTTGCCCTTCTCCGTCAGCCAGGACTGCCCGATCAATGGCCGCTGCTCCTGCGCCGAAGCGGGCAGGGCGTATAGGCCGCAGAGGAGCAAAAAGGCGGTAAAAATGCTTCGCATGGTACCCAGATAAGGCTGAAATCGGTTGAATTACAACCCCATGGCATAAACGTGTCATTTATAGGCATGCTATCGCCGAAGGGCAGGGTAGAGCGGATTGTTACGCTCGAAACTGTGAAATCGTCCCATGATGGGCCTGTCATGAGTGAAGCTTCTACGCCGTCGCCAAAGCGTCGCTGGGTCCCCATCGTTGTCGCCTGTGCTCTGTTCATGGAAAACCTGGACGGCACGATCATCAATACCGCTCTGCCGGAGATTGCCCGGGATATGGGTGTCTCTCCGCTGTCGCTGTCGGCGGCCGTGACCTCCTATCTGCTGAGCCTTGCTCTCTTCATTCCCGTCAGCGGTTGGGCGACGGACAGGTTCGGCGCACGCCGGATCTTTTCAGCGGCGATCATCGCCTTTCTGCTGGGTTCCATCGTCTGCGGATTTGCCACCGGACCGATGGGACTGGTGATTGGGCGCACGATCCAGGGCATCGGCGGGGCGATGATGGCGCCGGTGGGCCGTATCGTGTTGCTGCGCAGCTTCCCCAAGGCCGAACTGATGGCGGCGATGACCTATGTCACGATGCCCGCCCTGATCGGCCCGGCTGTGGGGCCGCTGCTCGGTGGGTTCCTCGCGACCTATGCCAACTGGCGCTGGATCTTCTTCGTGAATATCCCTATCGGCATCCTGGGGGTCGTGCTGGCCTGGAAGCTGTTCGACGATGACCGCCCTGTCGCGGCGGGGCGTTTCGATACCGTCGGTTTCATCCTGATCGGCGGCGGGCTCGCGGCCTTCATGTGGGGCATGGAGACCATCGGGCGGGCGCATCTGCCGATCAGTTTCATGCTGGGGCTGATCTTCGGTGGCCTCGCATTGATGGCGCTCTATGTCTGGCACTCCCGGCGCATCCAGCGACCGGCGCTCGATCTGTCGCCCTTGAAGATCCCGACCTTCCGCATGGCCGTGGTCGGCGGGACCATCGTGCGTATCGGTTTCGGCTGTACGCCTTTCCTGCTGCCGTTGTTTTATCAGTTGGGCCTTGGCTACAGCGCGATGGAATCTGGCACTTACACCTTCATCATCGGTCTTGGGGCCTTGAGCATGAAGGTCGTTGCGACGCGTTTTGCCCGCTGGGTGGGATTCCGCCGTATCCTTATGTTCAACGGCCTGGTCGTTGGGGCGATCACGCTGCTGTTCACGCTTTTCGATGCCTCCACACCCTATTGGGTGATGCTGGCCACGCTCGGCATCTATGGCTTTGTGCGGTCACTGCAGTTCACCTCGCTGAATGCCCTGGGGTTTGCCGATTTGCCGCCGGAGATGGCGGCTGGCGGCGCTGCCGTACAGGCCGTGGGTCAGCAGCTCTCGGTCGCGCTCGGCGTGGCCCTGGCGGCGGCTTTGCTGCTTCTGCTGGGCGGCGGGCATCCGGATTTGTCGGACTTCCGCTGGACCTTCGCCATCGTCGCGCTTCTGCCGATGGCGTCGATTGTGATCTTTGCCCGTATGAAGCCCGAGGATGGTTCCGCCGTCAGTGGGCACGGGCGCTGAGGCGGCGCTTTCTCCAGGCAAGACCGCGCAACAATACCGCCGTCAGGATGATGCCGACCGAGGTGACACCCAGCACCGGCATGTCGGGAATACGGCCCGCGTAGCTGCTGGAGAACACAGCCAGCGCGGCCCAGCCGCCGATGGCATGGAGCAGCTTCCAGCGCTTCCAACCCAGCCAGCGGACGCTGGCATCGTTGGAGGTGGCGGCCATGGCGGCGATCAAAAGATAGACAAACCCGCCGCCCAGATAGGTTGCCAGCGGCCGCTCGACTCCAAAGCCGAAGATGGCGATCAGGAAGAAGCCGGCGTGGACAAAATGAGCTCCGGCGAAAGAGAGACCCACCGCCCGGCGATGGCGTAGAAACGTCTCCCGCCAGCCGCCCGGCCAGAGGGTCGCGAGGGAAGAGGCGCTCCAGGCCAGGATGAACCAGCAGAAGGACCAGCGCGCCGTCATGCGGGCGGCGGCATTGGCCGTTTCCTGATCGAGCGGCATGCTCAAAAAGGGCAGGGTGCCGACAAAAAGCCCGGCAAGGGCGACCCCTGAAATCAGCTTAAAGGACGAAACGCGCATAGCCTGCCTCCGGTTCCGCTTCAGTTCGCCTTCATAGAAACATATTGCGCATGCGTCTTTTTAAAGGCGGAACAGGAGGAATGTTTTCGCGAACTGAATCCTCTATCGTCGAGGAAACAACAAGCGGAGCCTTCGCTGTGATCCAGCAGCCCAATCAGCAGTCTTTCTGGCGAAATCTCTGGAGCCTGATCGGCCCTTACTGGACGTCCAAGGACTGGAAAGCGGCCTGGACGCTGCTGGTATTGGTGTTGGGGTTGAATGTCTTTGGGGTTCAACTCGAGGTTTGGTTTAACCAATGGAATAACGATTTCTATAACACGCTACAGAATTATGACGTCGACGGTTTCTGGGCGCAGATGGTCAAATTTAGCTGGCTGGCGGCGATCTTCATCGTCTCTGCTGTCTACCAGCTCTATCTTCAGCAATGGCTTACAATACGCTGGCGTCGCTGGTTGACCGACCGTTTCGTGGGTCGATACCTAAGTGAGAAAATTTACTACCGCCTCCAAATGGGTGAGGCCAAGGCCGATAACCCCGATCAGCGTATCGCAGACGATATCAATAAATTCATCAGTTATACGATGGCGCTAGTGCTCGGTTTTATCAGCGCAGTGCTGACTTTAGCTGCCTTCTCGCTAATCCTTTGGAATTTGTCCGGTAGCGCAACACTTCCCCTGTTCGGGCATGAGGTCATGATACCAGGCTATATGATGTGGGCAGCGCTTCTCTACGCATTATGCGGAACTGTGCTGGTCCATTTCATCGGTCGCCCCTTGATTCCACTAAACTTCGATCAAGAACGCCGGGAGGCTGATTTTCGTTTCTCATTGATCCGTATGAGAGAGAACGCAGAGGGAGTGGCACTCTATGAAGGTGAGGCAGAAGAACGGAAGTCTCTGACGCTGCGCTTCAGCGAAGTGATGAAGAATTATTGGGCGATCATGAATCGTACCAAGTGGGTCACTTTTTTTACGTCTAGCTATAATCAGGCAGCCATTATTTTCCCATTCGTGGTTGCCGCTCCGCGCTATTTTGCAAAAGAGATTCCGTTGGGTGGGTTGATGCAGGTCAGTTCGGCTTTTGGGCAGGTTCAACGTTCTCTATCTTTTTTTGTGAATTCCTATTCGAGCATCGCGGAGTGGCGTGCTGTTGTCGACCGACTGGTGAGCTTTATGTCTGCAGTTGAACAGTTGGAAACCTCTAATACCCTTTCGAATATAAAGCATCTCCCCTGCACCGACGCCCTAAAGGTCGAGAACCTTACCCTCGAACTGCCAAACGGCAGCCAGCTCACCACCCCGATCTCCTTCGAGGTCAGCGCTGGCGAGCGGGTTCTGATCGTGGGCAAGTCCGGGTCGGGCAAATCGACTCTGCTACGGGTGCTGGCGGGCATCTGGCCCTATGCCCATGGGTCGATTGCAGTGCCGGCGCAGGACGTGCTGTTCCTGCCGCAGCGCCCCTATCTGCCGCTCGGTAATCTGCGCGGCGTTCTATCGTATCCGGCAGCGGCGGGAGCCTTCAGCGACGAGGCGATCAAGGCGGCTCTCGTGGTGGTCGACCTGGGACATCTTGTGGAGCGTCTTGAAGAGGAACGCCTCTGGAGCCAGATCTTGTCCGGCGGCGAGATGCAGCGGGTGGCGATCGCCCGGGCGCTGCTGCAGAAGCCGCGCTGGCTGTTCCTGGACGAGGCAACCTCTGCTTTGGACGAGCAGACGGAGGCGGCCCTGTACGAGCATCTGGCGGCGGATCCCGCTACCACGATTGTATCGGTCGGCCACCGTTCCACTTTGGCGAGTTTCCATGGGCGGAAAATTGATTTGTCAGATTTTGCAAAGGGCTAATCAGTGACCAACCTGTTAGAGATCCCCCTGGCATATTCCAGGGCAGCATGCGATACCGTCATGAGAAGAGTCGGATAAACCGAACGCGAAGACGTGGGTTTCACCCATGTGAAACCAGGGGCGAAGCAGGTCAATAAGGGCGCGGTTGTGGAACAGATTCTCGGCGAAATTCAGCATTACGGTCCGCTTTTCTACGCATTGACGTTCCTATGGACGGCAATCGAGGGCGAAACCTTTGTTATTTTCGCAGGCTATGCTGCTCATCTGGGGCTGCTGGATCTTCATTGGCTGATCCTTGCCGCCTGGTCGGGTAGTTTCTGCGGCGATCAGGTCTATTTCTTCCTGGGGCGCCGTTATGGCCCGCGTCTGGTGAAGCGCTTCCCGAAGTGGCAGCCGTCCGTTGATCGGGCGATGGACCTTCTGCGGCGCTACAACACTGGCTTCATCCTGTCGTTCCGCTTCATCTATGGCGTCCGTAACGTCAGCTCGTTCGCCATCGGGCTGTCGGGTGTGTCCTGGGCGCGCTTCTCGATCCTGAATTTCTTTGCTGCCGGTATCTGGGCAACCTCCTTTGCCGGGACGGGCTACATCTTCGGCGAGGCCTTCAAGGAATTGCTGGGCAAGTCGGCGCTTTATGTCACGCTCGGCATGCTGGTGGTCTTCATCTCGCTCGGCTGGTGGTTCCTGTCGGCGCCGACCCGCAAGGCCAAGCGCGAAGCCCGTGCCGCTGAAGCTGCTGAAAAGGCAAATGGCAAGCAGGCTGCGGCGTCCGACGCCAAGGTCTGAGCTGGGTTGCTTGATCCGCTGCGAGTGCTAGCGGATCAACCAGAGCAGAGCGGCCAGAATTCCCCAGGCCGTCATGCCTAAAAGAATGATCGCCGGAACGACCAGGGCCGCGCCCAGGGTGATCGCTGTCATCGAGAGTGAGAAGATATAGGCCAGCCGCCCCAGCATGGAGCGGTCGGAAATCGGCTGTGTCCAGCGCAACAGGCGATAGCAGCCATAGGCGAGGCCGACAAGGATCGCGCTGGAGATTAGCGACCCGGCCAATCTGAACCCTGCCAACAGTCCTAAGGCCGCCAGCGCGAGCCAATAGGCGAAGAGCACCGCGCTCATCATCCCCATCGGCAGACGATCGAGCCAGCGCTTGAATTGCCGCAGGCTACGCGCGAGGCCGTCTCCAGACCCCGGCGGCGGAATATCGATGATGGTCATGAAGAGCATGTTATGTGGCGCCGCGACGCATCACGCGGCGACGGGGACGACCTTCGGCTTCGCCGCCTTCCGCAGGGGCCGCAGCGGCCGGGGCTGCAGCAGCAGGAGCGGGAAGGGCGGCAACGGGTGCCGGGGCCGCCGGTTGTGCAGCAGCAGCAGCGGCTGCCCCGCGCATACGACGCGGACGACCGCCGCCCTCCGCTTCTGCGGGGGCTGCAACAGCCTGCGGCACCGGTGCCGAGACCACTTCGACCGGATGAGGGTCAACATCGAAACCACCGGTACGGCGCAGCATTTCGGGCAATTGTTCCGCCCAGGAGCGCAGCTCCTCCCAGTCCATGCCCACAAAGCGCCCATCGCGGGCCGGGTTGGCCTGAACCGAGGGGGTCGGATAGAGCAGCAGGGCGCACACCTGGAAGAACAGGCCGGAGCGCTGCACGACTCCGAAGAAATCATACAGCATCTCGCTGTCCAGGCTCGCGCGCTGGGAGAATTGCCGCATACGCCAGGCGAGCGCCCGCATGATGCGGTCGGCTTCATCCTTGCGGGAGCGCAGGCTCTTCTGAATATCGTGGAATTCCTGGCGCCCATCGGTCGCTATGGAATAGGCGAGCTTCTCCTCGACCTCGCCCGCAAGCCGGATCAGCTTGGCACCATGGTCGCGCATATGGTCTTCAATATCCTTGAAGCTGCGCAGAACCTGTCGGCGGAAACCCATATCGAGCGGACCGAAGGCCGGATAATGCTGATCATGCAGCCGAACCTTCATCGCCCCAGCCTCGGTCGACAGGGCACCCCCCAGACGATCAAAGGTGTCGCGCAAAGCGCGAGCATCGAAATCGGCACGATCAAATTTACGTGACAGCATTGGGTTCGCCCGTGGGAGGCCGCATCGACGGCAGGAATCCTGCCACTATAGTGCGAGCAGCATCACAACTCCAAGCGAAGAAGAATGCATAGTCCCAAAATTCTTGTAATTTCTGGGTGTTAACGGAGTAATTTAATCTTAATGCATAGCCGTGTATCATACAGCCTTAGAAAGCGCGTTTTTTGTGGCAAATCCTGGTAATTCTCTCAAAATCTATGCGTATTTTGAGAATCAGGGTTGCCTTTCTAGCGGTCGACCGTTAGAAATCGACTGCCGGATTTGGCATCGCTAGAAAGCGTCGTAATCTAAAAACACTCTTGTTTTACAATGCACTGCGAGGCGATCATGAACCAGAATATGCGTTTCAGCCAGGAGGGTGGCGCGTGAAGGCGGTTTGGCCCAGCATCCAAGCTTGGTCTGATCGGTGGTTCCGTGATCGGCAGTTCATTATTCGGCAAGATGGCAAGGTCACTGCTTTTACGCTGTCGGGGCGTCGTCAGATGCTGCTGGCGGGGATTGCGACTTTTGCTTCCGTCTGGTTCGTCGCAACGACCGGCGCCTATTTCTATCACACGGTGAAGATCGCCTCGAAAAATGCCGAGGTTGAGCGCACCCGCATCGCCTATCATGAATTGATCGAGGAAGTGTCGAGCCAGCACGACAAGTCGCTGGGCATTACCCGTGACCTCGACTATTACCGCGCCTATCTGCTGACCATGATCGAGCAGAACGATCTGCTGCGGAACGATCTCAATTCTATCGCCAATAGACTTGAAGACACCGAAGACGACCGCGAACGCTACGTCGCGGCAGAGCAGGCTCTGCGTGGCCAGCTCCGCGATATGGAGCGTGAGCTCGCCAACCTGTCCGAGCGCAATGACATGCTGCAGTCGGATGTCGGCAGCATGAAGACCCGCGTCATCGCGACCGAAGAAGACAAGCGCCGTTTTGCCGCCGCCCGCGCAGCTATCGAGCGGAATATCCAGCGTCTCGAAAACGATCTCTCCGGTTCCCAGAACCGAGTGATCGAGCTGGAACGCACGGTTAGCCAGAAGCAGGAAATCGTCGATCAGGCCCAGACGCAGCGCCGCACGGCAGTTGCCGAGCGTGACGAGGCTGTCAGCCGCGCCGAGGTTGCCTCCAAAAAACTCGCCGATGTGGAAAAGACCCATCAGTTGGCGCTGGCTAAGATCGAGGAACGCACGTCTAAGACCCTTGCCCAGGTCGAACAGATCGTGGCGGCAACAGGTCTTGATCCTAAGCAGTTTGTCCCGGCTGTCACCAACACGCCCACAAGCAAGAATGCGCCCGCACGCGGCGGTCCGTTTGTGCCGTTGCGCGAGGATATGAAGGGCCTGCCGCTGGAAACCCAGAAGCGTGCAGATACGCTTGGGAACGTCGTACAGCGTCTTGATGGTCTGGCCCCTTTCCTGGGGGCTCTGCCACTGGGAAATCCGGTGCGGGGTGCTGCGATGACCGGCGATTTTGGCCCGCGTCGCGATCCGTTCAATGGGCGCTCAGCGATGCATGAAGGTCTCGACCTTCAGTCGGCTAAGGGGTCGGCCATCCGGGTGACGGCTGCGGGACGGGTAGTCTTCGCAGGTTGGCACTCCGCCTTCGGTCGTTTAGTGGAAGTTGACCACGGGTTCGGCATCCGCACCCGATATGCCCACATGGACTCGATCAAGGTCCGTGAAGGCGAAAAAGTCGAGAGATTAGATACACTTGGCACAATGGGCCAATCCGGTCGCGCTTCAGGCGTTCATCTGCACTATGAAGTGCTGGTGCGTGGTCGCGCTCTCGATCCAGCCCGATTTCTGAAGGCGAGCGGCAATGTTCTCAAGAGGCAATAATCGTCGCGATACCTCTAGCTCAACGGCGGAGGCTCGTATGCCCCCTCAATCCTCGGGCAAGATCCCTTCGATCCTGGCTGAGGATATGCGGGTTACCGGCGACGTCATCTCGGCCGGTGAAGTGCAGATTGACGGCGATGTGATCGGTGATGTCGAGGCCCATGCGCTCATCATCGGCGATACCGCCCATGTCCGCGGTCAGATCACCGCCGATATCGTCCGGGTTTCCGGTGCGGTGACGGGGCGGATCAAGGCCCGTGAGGTTGTTCTGACCCGCAGCGCCAAGGTTGAAGGCGACATCCTGCACGAGGTGCTGGCCATTGAAGCCGGTGCGCAGCTGCAAGGTAACTGCCGCCGCCGTTTGATGGACGAGGAAGAGCCCAAGGCTCTGGAAGCGCCGCAGAAGATCGCCGCGAAGAGTGAAGAAAAGCCGAGCGACGATAAGTCGTTGTTCGATAAGGAAGAAGCAGCCGCCTGAGGGCAGTTTGCTTGAAGAAAAAGGCCGGTGATTTCACCGGCCTTTTTTTGTCCGTGGCTGGTCGGGTAATCGGGTTTGAAACATTGTCATCCCGGCCTTGAGCCGGGATCCGGCCGCCAGAGTGGCCAATCTCAAAGCGGCGCCATCAGGCAATGATCTTCGGCCAGATCCCGGCTCAAGGCCGGGATGACAGGCGGAGAAATTGATGCCCTTCAGATCCATCCATGAGTCAGATAGATCATTTCTCTACGATTGATCTATCTGACTCATGAGTTACTCAGCCCCCAGCGGGTGCCGGTTCGACCGGCTGGAGCACGTCGTTAATCGTCTTGAGCAGCCGTTCGCGTTTGTAGTCGGGCAGGCGGAAGGCCCAGCCGTCTACCTTGGTGGCGATGGGAGCTGCTTTTTCTGCATTTCCCTCTGCCTTGATCAAGGCCCAGGTGTCCTTGTCGTTCGGCACCAGGGTAATGGTGACGATCAGGCCATCCTTGCTCTCGAAGCGGCCCTTGGCTGCATTGACTGGCGCGCTGACGGTATCGGCCATCTGCACATCCTCGAAATTCAGAGTTTCGAGGGTGGTACCGAGTTGATTGACGTCCCAGCCGCTCTTGGCCTTACGGCCTTCGGGGACATTCTCGACCGTGAAGTCCTTCACGTCCGGGGCGCGGCTGAGGGTCAGGACAGCGCCATCGGCACCGGTCAGTTCGACCTTCGACAGATCCTCCATCGTGATGTCCATCAGATCGCGGGAGGTCCAGTCGACGGCGCTGGCGCGGGCATCGATCTGCGCCTGGACCAGCCAGGTGTTGTTCTCGCCCGCCTTGCGGACATAGAGCATCTGGCTGTCACCCGTGCTGCCTGCTGCTGTGGCGGTGCCTGGGCGGCGCTTGCCGATAAGCAGATCCGCCAGAATGCCGCCGCTGCCATCCTTGACCGCGACACGGATCGATTTGGCATCCTTGTCGGCGGGATCATTCAGGTTCAGGCGTTCGAAGAGTTCCGGCTTGGCAGTCTTGGCCTCAATGGTTTCCATCTCGGTCAGGGCGGCCAGGGTCTGACGGATCAGTTCTGGCCGGACCGGGAAGTCACCCTTTTCCGGCAAAACCCAGGTCTCGCCCTTGCGGACCAGGGTGAAACGGCCGTCATGGCGAGTGATCTCGATGCTGGCCGCGCTATCGAGCTTGCTGCCCAGATTAGCGAACAGCTTCTCGCCGCGGGCGAAATCGGTGCCGGGACGTTTGGCTGTGACGGCGATACCGGCGCCGATGGCGGCGATGAGGGCGAGGGCGCTGACGGTGAGCAGAGTGGAGCGTTTCATGGCTTTGGGCCCTCCTATTCGCGGGTGCCGCGTGCCGTGGCATAGCGACGGCGGCGGCTCCAGAAGCCAAGAAGAATGGCAAAGACCGCGACGGCCATCGGGACAGCCGCGATATTGATGAAGCGAACCTTGCTCTGCAGGCTTTCGATGTTGGAGCGCAGCGAAAGCTGCACCTCGCGCAGTTCGGCACGGGTTGCCAGCATCTGGGCGCGGAAGGTGTCAATTTCCTTCAGCTGCTCCGGCGTCAGGACCGCCTGGGCGGCGGTCTTGCCCGAGGCATCGCGGCCACGCAGATCCGCCAGCTTCTTCTCGGTCTCCTTCAGGCGCTCCTGCAGTTCCTGCTCCTTGGCGCGGAACCGCGCTTCGGCTTCCTGCTGGATATCTTTCACCAGGCTGAAGGGACGGTCGGAAACCCCACGGGAGCGCAGGGAGGCCATGGCGCTGCCGCCCGCCAGATTCTCGACCGCATTCAGAACGAGGTCGGCGTTATTGGCGGTCGGCACTGCGACACGCGATCCGAAGTAGTTCTGCATCTGGGCCCAGAAACGGTCTTCCAGGAAGTCCGTATCGGCCACCACGATCACCGAGATCGGCTGCTTGGCTTCGGCCAGATGAGCGGGCAGGGGCGCTTCGCCTTCCACCTTCGGGGCTTCCCCTTCGGCAGGCTTGGGGGCGCCGTCGGGATAGGCCGACTTGGCCGGGCCGGTGATGCGGGCAGCGATGGGTAGCGATTTCCCTTCCGACTGGAAGCCGCGCAGGATGCCGAGGATATCGGGCTGCTGAGCGCGCACCTTGGCGGCATCCAGCTGCTGGCTGACAACGGAGGACGTGACGAGCGGCGTGAACTGCGTCGTCGCCCCTTCCACCGGCTCCAGAATACCGGCCGAGGCGAAGTTCAGCATCTGCAGGTCGCCGGTGACGGCATCGTCCTGATCGATCTGAGTGCCGGGGATCGCCAGCCATGCCAGATAGTCAGCGGCTTGTAGACGGGTCGTCGAACCGGCACCCACCTGCACGCGGCGGGCGTTGCGGCGGTCGGCGATGACCTTGTCCTTCACCAGCCGGACACCCCAGGCGCCAAACAGCTTTTCCAGATCGGACGAAGCGGCTGGGGCGGGCATGCCCTGCATGGCCATGGCGCGCGAGCGCAGCTGGGCTGCCTCGGAATGCGGGTCGACCATCGTCAGCAGGCGGCCGCC
Organism: Lacibacterium aquatile; assembly: GCF_042683105.1. NCBI lineage: Bacteria > Pseudomonadati > Pseudomonadota > Alphaproteobacteria > Rhodospirillales > Rhodospirillaceae > Lacibacterium > Lacibacterium aquatile. The sequence goes on along the minus strand of NZ_JBHUIP010000009.1, from coordinate 24,168 downwards.
GCGCATGACGAACTGATCGATGGCATAGAGGGTACGCTCGTTGAGGCCGGTCGGATGGACCAGCATCAGCACGTCGATATCGTCCGGCACACTGGCAAGGTCGATGCCGAGGGCGCGCAGTTCGACGAACTGCTTCAGTTGCTCGACGATGGCCCAATTCTCGCCGCCACCCTGCTGCGCCATCACCATGTCGCCTTCCAGCGGCAGGGTGGAGATCAGGCCGACGACCCGCTGCTTGGCGCGGGCAAGCTTGGCGATCATCTTGGTCAGGTCATATTCCAGGAAGCGTTCGCGTTCCGGTGCGAAGAAGGGAACGACCTCCTCGTCATCGATGGCATTGGTGCCGACGAGGCCGAAATAGACCTGCTCGCCGCTCTGGTCGACCGGCACGCCCTGAAGGCCGTAAGCAACTGCCCGATCCTCGACAGCCGAGAAGGGCTGAGGATCATAGGTTTCGACCTTCAACTTGCCGCCCGCGATATCGACATATTCCGTCAACAGATCGCGGATACGCTGGGCATAGGCGCCATAGACCGGCACTTCACGGCCCAGACGATCCGAGAAGAAGAAGCGCAGGGTGACGGGCTCATCCAGCGCCTTGAGCGTCGACCGGGTGCCATCGGATAGCGTGTAGAGCTTCTCGGCGGTCAGATCGAGACGGCTGCCGGGAATGAACAGGCCTGCCAGCACATTGACGGAGATCGCCAGGACAAAGGCCGCAAGGACCCCGAGGCCCAGTAGGAAACGGCGGTTTTTCAGCATCATGATGTCAGTCCGCCTTCTTCATTTCGACGATGGCCGTGGTCGCGAACAGCGCGGCGGCGATCAGGGAGAGGAAGAAGATAAGATCCTTGAGATCGATCACGCCGCGCATGATCGACATGAAATGCGACAGGAAGCTGAGCCCCTGAACGGCCTCCACGACCGGGGTCGGCGCCCAGCTGGAAAAGAAGCCGATGACCAGCGGCGTGCCTGCGACCGTCAGCACGAAGCAGGCAGAGGCGGCGACCACAAAGGCGATCACCTGATTGCGGGTCAGCGCCGAAACCGCCGATCCGATGGCGAGGTAAGCGCCCGCCATCAGCCAGGAGCCGATGTAGCTGGCCAGGATCACGCCGTGATCGGGCTGGCCGAGCCAGGAAACCGTCAGCCAGAGCGGGAAGGTGAAGCCCAGGGTCACGCCGCAGAAGACCCAGGCGGCCAGGAACTTGCCCAGTACCGCCTGACCCGTGGTCAGCGGCAGGGTCAGCAGAAGTTCGATGGTGCCGCTCTTTCTTTCTTCGGCCCACAGACGCATGGCGATGGCCGGGACCAGGAAGAGATAGAGCCAGGGATGGAAGCTGAAGAAGGGCTGCAGATCCGCGCGGCCACGCTCGAAGAAATTACCCATGAAGAAGGTCAGCGACCCGGCGAGCGCCAGAAAGACGACGATGAAGACATAGGCGAGGGGCGTTGCGAAGTAAGCGCCGAACTCGCGCCGGAAAACCGTGAAAACAGCACGCATGGCAGGCAAATCCTCAGGCGGCCTTGACGGCGGAAGCTTGGGTGATGGTGCGGAAGACATTATCCAGGCGTCCGCGCTTCTGCCGGATGGTCTTCACGGGCCAGCCCTGTTCGCGGATCAGCTTGCTGACGTCGGGCAGCAAGGTCACGCCGGGCACCGGTCGCACGACCAGATCCTGACCGCTGGTCTCGACGGCAAGAACGCCCGCCAGTTGCAGCAGACGGTTGCTGGCATCCAGCATCATCTCCAGCGGCAGATTCAGCACGATGGCATTGTGCCACGGGTCGCGAACCGCCAGTTCTTCGGGGGTACCATCGGCAACCATGCGCCCGCCCGCAATGATGCTGGCGCGGGTGCAGATCGACTCCACCTCTTCAAGGATGTGGGTCGAAATCACGATGGCCTTATCGCCCTTCAACTCGTTGATGAGCTGGCGGACTTCGTGTTTCTGATTGGGATCAAGGCCGTCAGTCGGCTCGTCCAGGATCAGGACCTGGGGATCATGCAGCAGTGCCTGGGCCAAGCCCACGCGGCGCTTGAAGCCCTTGGAGAGCGTATCGATGGGCTGATGCAGCACGCGGTCGAGATGCGCCCGTTCAACTGCAAAGCCGATGCGCTCGCGCTTCTGCTTGCCGCCGAGGCCGCGCAGGGAGGCGACGAAATTCAGGAACCCTGCCGGCGTCATATCGCCATAGGCGGGTGCGCCTTCGGGCAGATAGCCGATGCGGCGCTTCGCTTCGGTCGGCTGGTTCTGAATATCGAACCCATCGATGAGCGCGGTGCCTGCCGTCGGGGCCAGGAAACCGGTGATCATCTTCATGGTGGTCGACTTACCGGCACCGTTCGGGCCAAGGAAGCCAAGAACCTCACCGCGTCGGAGGGTGAAGGACACATCGTCAACAGCACGGATGCCGCCGAAATCCTTCGTCAGTCCAACGATTGCGAGCAGATCGGACATTGGTGTCTCTAACTCCGCGTTGCATCTTTGTTTACGGCCGCGCCGTAGAAAGGAGAAATATACCATCTCTCCCTTGTTCACGACCGTCGCTCGATTTAGGCTATGCACCGGATTTTGCAAGAAAATTCGGTGCCGCCAGTACCAAGGATAGTTCCCTTATGACCCTGATCAGTCCAGTTCCAACGGCGGCTGTCAAATCCTTGCCGTCTGCCGAACAGGTCGTGCAGCGGCTTCGTCTGGTGTCAGGGCTGATCCTGTTCGCCTATGTGGTTACCCATTTCTGCAATCATATCGCAGGTCTTTCCTCGCTTCAGGCAATGAACGAGGCGCGCGATATCTTTCAGGCGATCTGGTGGTGGCCGCCGATGAACGTCGCATTGACGGTGTCAATTGCGGTTCATTTAGGGCTGGCGCTCTGGTCGATCTACCGACGGCGGACCCTGAGATTGCGCCGATGGGAGCTGGCTCAGCTTCTGCTTGGACTTTTCATCCCGTTCCAGTTGATCGAGCATGTGGTCGGCACGCGGATTGCGATGTCGATCTACGATATCAACGTCAATTACGACTATGTGCTGCTGTCGCTGTTTGCCGATCCGGTGCGGCCCTGGCTGCATACGGCGATGCTGAGCGCGGCCTGGCTGCATGGATGCATCGGCATTCACTATTGGCTGCGGATCCGCCCTTGGTACGGCAAGCTGTTTCCGGTGCTGCAGGCCGCTGCCCTGATCATGCCGATCCTGGTGACAATCGCCTTCTTCCAGAATGGCCGCGAGGTCAAGGTGATGCTGGAGCATGATGCCGCCTGGCGTCAGGCGACTTTCGCCGCCATGCGCCTGCCGAGCGATGCCCAGGCCGCCGTGCGCAATCTCGAATCCATCCGCGACAATCTGCGAATGGGCTTAGCTGGTGTCTTGGCATTGACGCTTCTGGCCCGGCAGGCGCGGGTGGGGCTTGCCCGCCGCCGCAGCCTGATCCGTATCCGATATCCCGGAAATCTTGTCGTGCCTGCCGCCAAAGGGGCGAACCTCCTGGAGGTCAGCCGTAGTGCCAACATCCCTCATGCGGCTGTCTGCGGCGGACGGGGGCGCTGCTCTACCTGCCGGGTGCGCATCGGTAAAGGCGTTGAAAGCCTGTCACCGGCCCAGGCGGATGAGTTGAAGGTGCTCGCCCGTATTTCAGCGCCGCCCAACGTACGTCTGGCCTGTCAGACTATCCCGTCCGGTGATGTCGAGGTTTCTCCGGTCCTGCCTGCCAACGTAATGCCCACGGCGACCCATTCGATGGCGTCGAGCGGAGCGGGGCGGGAGATCGAGATCGGGGTGCTCTTCGCCGATCTGCGTGGTTTCACCACCATGTCCGAACAGCGGCTGCCCTATGACGTGGTCTTCATCCTCAACCGCTATTTCAACGAGATGGGCAGCGCCATCGAGCAGGCGGGCGGCCACGTACTCCAGTTTACCGGCGATGGCATCATGGCGCTGTTCGGGGTTGATCTGGACGATCCGCAGGAAACGGCGATCCGCTCACTGAACGCGGCCCGGGCGATGCTGGAGCGTCTCAAGGTCCTGAATGCCGATCTGGCCCATGACCTGCCGTCTCCCTTACGGATGGGCATCGGTATTCACCAGGGGCTCTGCATCGTCGGCGATATGGGCTATGGCACCGCCTATGGTCTCAGCGCCGTCGGGGACACGGTGAATACCGCCTCGCGCCTCGAAGGGCTGACCAAGGATTATTCGGCCTGTCTGGTCTTCTCCCAGGCCGTGGCCGCCCGTTCAGGCGTCGATACCTCCGGCTTGCGTCACGACGCGATTACGCCGCGCGGCAGGAAGACAGAACTCGGCATTCATATCGTGGATACGATCGAGAAATTGCCGGCAACGGGGCGCTGACTAATATTGCTCGTCATCCTGGGACTTGATCCCGGGATCTCTTCTAGGGCGCTTCCACGCTGACTTAGACGGATTGGGCAAGCTCCCGGAGGAGATCCCGGTGTCGAGCACCGGGATGACGGCCTCAATTGAACTTAAAACTACCGCGGCAGGCGCAGCAGACTGATCAGTTCCGACAGGCTTTCGAGTTGAACGGTCGGGCCGTTATCCAGGCGCTCAACCGGGGTCTTGTTCCGGTTAATCCAGACCGTACGTAACCCGTAGGCGCTAGCCCCCGCGACGTCCCAGCCATTCGCCGAGACAAAGAGGATGCGTTCGGGCGGAATATCCAGACGCTGGACCGCATGGCGGTAAACCGTCGGATCTGGCTTGTAGCAGCCTACAGCCTCAACTGAGAGAACGGAGGAGAAGAGATCTTCCAATCCGGCCGCGACCACGGCCTCGCTCAGCATGACCGGAGAGGCATTGGATAGGATCGCACGTTGGTAATTGTTTTCCTTCAGCAGCCGCAGAACGAGGGCAGCATCGGAATAGGGATCCAACGTGCGGTAGGCATTCAGCAGATCTTCGCGCAGTTCGACGTCATCCTGACGCCCAACGGCTTCGAGCGCATAGTCGAGGCTATCGCAGGTGATGCTCCAGAAGTCGCTGTGCCGATGCATCATCGAGCGCAGCCACGTGTACTGGAGCTGCCGATCGCGCCAGAGCTTGATCAGCGTCGCCGCCTTGTCGCCGATACGCTCCGAATAGCGCGCTCCAGGGGCGGCCACGTCGAAAATTGTCCCGTAGGCGTCGAATACGCAGGCGGTGACGGTGCAAAAAGGATCGGTCAACCCGGCGGGCTCCCTATTGCGTGATCGTCGGGGCAACCACGGCGGGCGCCGCAGCCGATGAGGGGGACGGCGTAAGGCCGGGAGCCGAAGCGGACAGGCAGCCGGTCAGACACCAGACAGCCATGCTTTCCCCAGGCAGACCACTGGTCGGGGCCGGTTGATTGAGACGCGCACGATAGACCAGCGTCCCTTCCAGAACCCGCTGAACATAGTTGCGGGTCTCGCTGAAGGGAATCCGCTCCATCCAGTCGAGGGTTTTCACCATGTCCCCGCGCGGATCGCCCATATCGCGCAGCCATTGGCGCACACGGCCAGGACCGGCGTTATAGGCGGCAATCGCAAAGGGATAATGGCCGCCGAACTGATCCACGACCGACCCGAGGTAGGATTGCCCAAGCTGCACATTATAGCTCGGGTCCTGAGTCAGCTTGGCCTCGACATAAGGTAGACCCAGTTTCCCGGCGACCTGTTTGGCGGTCGCGGGCATCAACTGCATCAGGCCGCGCGCGCCGACCTTGCTCATGGCTTCGGGGGCGAAATTACTTTCCTGGCGGGTGATCGAATGGACCAGGGCCGGTTCCGCAAGACCTGTCAGCGGGGCATTCAGGCGCGGATAGCCGCTCTGGGACAGCACGACGCCTTCGCGCCATACCCGGCGGGCCACGATCACCGCCAGATCGTCACGACCCAGATGGGCAGCAAGCTGGGCGGCGAGGGCAGGTTGACCGCTATCGGTATCGGCAAGGCGTAGAATGAAAGGATCGACCTTTTCGGTCAGTCCGATGGCGGACAGGCGTTTGGCAGCCTGGGCGACTTCACCGCTCTCGAAGCGATCCCGTTCGATCTTGGTCGGCACGGCTTCGGGCGGCATCAGGGCCACCGTGGGCTCGCCCAGTTCCGAGCGTGACAATTGACCATAGAAAGCCGCGCTATGTTCGCCCGCACGGGTGTAGGCGACCTTGGCTTCCTCTTCCCGGCCCAGGGCCTTCAGGGTCCGCCCGGTCCAGTAAAGACCGCGAGAGACGCTGATGGGAGCGCGCGAATTTTCGGAAACCGCCCGGAAATGGGGCAGGGCCGCCGTCGGATCTTCCAGCAGGCGCAGGGCGACAAAGCCTGCCAGGAACTCGGCGTCCACCAGTTCGCTGCCATCGGGCAGGCGGTGATCACGGGCCAGACGATAGGCCAGGGCATAATCGCCCTCGGTCAGCAGGCGGCGGATCTGGATTTCGCGTTCGACCCACCAGAGGTCGGCCCGTTCGCTGACCGCTGGAACCTGCTGGAGGAGTGTCCGGCTGTCGCTGTCGTTGCCTGCGCGTCGGGCGCTGCGGATGCGCTCGTACAGTAAGCCTGCGCTGGTGCGTTCATCGGCAGAAAGTCCGGCCAGCACGCTGTCAAGCGCGGCGCCGTCCCGCAGTTTCAGCCGGGCCGCGGCCACACGGCGAGCGCTGTCATCAACCCGGTTGACCTGCCGCTTGGCCGCGTCCCATTGTTCGCGCCACAGCAGACGCTCCAAACGCGTGCGGTGATCGAGGGCCGACAGCAGAGGACCATAGCGATCCAGGAAGACCGCCTCATCGTTGACGGATCCGAAGACCTCTTCGATCCACACCCGGCGCAGCAGGGCATTGCCTTCCGCTTCGCGTCCCATGACCCGCCAGGCATCGGCAAGACGGATGCGGCCGTCACGCGACATGGGCGAGAATTCACGGAACCACTGCAGGACAACGGTGTCGGAATTCTCCAGCGCCAGGAAATCCTCGGCCCGGCGCTTCAAGGAATTCAGCCAGGGCCAGTCGGGGTTTTCGGCGATGAAGCTGGAGTAATCGGTCAGCCGATCCTTTTCGACCATGCCCTTGGCGAGCATCTGCCAACGCACGACTTTGTCCAGCAGGCGGTCGCGCTGCCCGGCTGGTGCGCTGCCGGTTGGGGCCTGCCCGCGATCCAGACGTTGGAATACATCGCGATAATAATTGCCGGTGCTGGCGGGCGCGCTCGGGGCCGGTGCGACCTTGGCGGCGGCTGGCACGACCGGGCTTTTGACCGGCGGCTTTGCCACGGGCTTGGCGGCAGCCGGTGCCGGTTTGGCAGCCGTGGTTGGCTTGGCTGCAGGCTTTGCTGCCGACGGCTGGGGCTTTGCCGGGGGCGCCTTGGCCGGGGCCTTGGTGTCCTTGGGCTTGGCAGCCGAAGAGGCGGCGCCAGTATTTTTGGCGGCGGCCGGTTTCGTGGCGGTCGTTTCGCCCGCGGCGGCAATCGCTCCGGTGCTGCCAAGCAGGGCAGCCAACAGGATAACGGCAGATGACTTCTTCAACATGGGCGGGGAGTTTAACCATGCTGAGGCCATGAGCCAAGCCAATCCCTCGCGACTTGCACAAACAGGCGTTGGCGCGCTAGTGTCCATGCCCCGAAAACATCGGGTTTCATTCGATTTCCCCGCACCTGAGCTCCAAGGACTCAAACGCTATGTCTGGTTCGACTCGCTTCACTGGTTCCATGACCGCCCTCATCACCCCGATGAAAGACGGCAAACTGGATGAAGCCGCGTTCCGGAAACTTGTGGAATGGCAGATCGCGAACGGCACGAAAGGCCTGATCCCGGTCGGCACCACCGGCGAGTCGCCCACCGTCAGCTATGAAGAGCACAAGCGCGTGGTCGAGCTGTGCGTCGAAGTGGCCAAGGGCCGCGCCGCTGTTATCGCAGGCGCGGGTTCGAACTCGACCGCCGAAGCCATCGACTTCATGCTGCACGCCGAGAAGGCCGGTGCCGATGCTGCCCTGGTGGTGACGCCCTATTATAATAAGCCCAACCAGGAAGGGCTCTATCTGCATTACAAGGCCCTGCACGACTGCTGCACCCTGCCGATCTTCATCTACAACATCCCCGGCCGTTCGGTCATCGACATGACGGCCGAGACCATGGGGCGCCTTGCCGAACTGCCGCGCATCATCGGTGTCAAGGATGCGACGGCCGATCTCGCCCGTCCGCTGAAGCAGACCCAGACCTGTGGCAAGGATTTCATCCAGCTGTCGGGTGAAGATGCCACCGCGCTGGCCTCGCTGATCCAGGGCGGCGACGGCTGCATCTCGGTCACCGCCAATATCGCCCCGCGTTTGCTGGCCGATATGCATGAAGCCTGGGCTGCGGGCGACATCAAGACAGCGATGGCGATCAACGAGCGCCTGTTCCCGGTGCATGAGGCAATGTTCTGCGAAACCAGCCCGGCGCCGGTGAAATATGCCGCCTCGCTGCTGGGCCTGTCGTCGCCGGAATGCCGTCTGCCGATCGCTCCGCTGTCGGAAGCTGGCCGCGCCAAGGTCGAAAGCGCCTTGCGTCAGGCCGGACTGATGAACTGATGGCCCCTCCGCGTTCTACCGATAAATATGCCGCGCTCAATCGTAAGGCACGGCACGAGTATTTCATCGAGGACACCATCGAGGCGGGTATCGTCTTGGTGGGGTCCGAGGTGAAGTCGATCCGCCTTGGCCATTGTTCGATTGCAGAAGCCCACGCCGGGCCGATGCAGGGCGACGTCTATCTCTTCAATGCCCATATCCCGCCCTATAAACCGGCGCGGGATAATCATGAGGAGCGGCGCCCCCGCAAGCTGCTGATACACGCAAAGGAACGGCACAAGCTGCTGGGGCAGGCCAAGCGCGAGGGCATTACCCTCGTGCCGCTCGCGCTCTATTTCAACGAGCGCGGTCTGCTGAAGGTCGAACTCGGTCTGGCCAAGGGCAAGAAGAAACACGACAAGCGCGAAAGCGAGAAGGAACGCGATTGGAACCGGGACAAGGCCCGGCTCCTGCGTCGCGATAGTTAACTGCTTATTTGCGTGGCCTATCGGGCTTCGCCCTACTTCAGGCCATCAAGCAAACCCGATCTGATGGCTGGGCGCGACCTCTGCAAAGGGGCCGGCCAGCGTCAGATTGTGGTGAGCAATGATGGCGGCAGCCGATAGCGCCTGACTGTCCATCGTCGTATGGGCGTCGCCCGCCAGCACGACCTTATAGCCAAGGTCCGCAGCCGCGCGGCAGGACGTATCGATGCAATATTCCGTCTTCATGCCCGCCAGAATCACCCGGCCGATCTGCATCTGATCCAACTGCTTCTGCAGGCCCGTACCCTGGAAGATGCTGGGGCGCGTCTTCTGGAGCAGCATGTCGCCCGCTTGGGGCGCAAAATCATCGATCAGTTCCCAGCCCTTCGACCCCTTGGCGCAGGCCGTGCCTTCCGGGGAGCAATGCTGAACAAAGATCACCGGAGCCTTGGACCGGCGGGCGCCTTCGATCAGGTCATGGATATTGACCATCAGCCGCGCGCCTTCGTGGGGCGGCACGGGACCTTCGAACAGCGCGCGCTGAAGATCCACCAGGATCAGGGCGGATTGTTTGTTATTGGCTTGGCGGGACATGTCTCTCTCCATCTGGATCTGGTCCGAAGGATGGAGAGTTCTGGCGGTCCCCATCCCGTTAAGGGCGGGGGGCCGAAGCTGCTAGGGTGCTAACCGCGCGCGCAGCATACCGGCGACCCGCCAATGGCGGTCGCGGTAGTGGTTACGAGCGTGAGCAATGCAGCGTTCATGGCTTCGACAGTGTCCGACGGAAAAACACCTGTCAATGGGGGACCGCTACGATCAAGGTCTGACCGCCAGGGATGCTGTGCATGGCGGCCACGGTAAAACCGGCCTCGTCCAGCCAGCTCGAATAGTCGGCACGGGTGTAGGCGGCGCCCTCTGCGTAGTAGTTCAAGAACAGCATATCCGCGCCGAGCGCCATGGGCGGGCCGCGCCGGTCATCGTCCAGGACATATCCGAAGACACACAACCGCCCATCCGGCGCGATGGCCGCCCGGCAGGTCTTTAGCGCCCGCCGGATATCGTCGGGGCCGAAGAGCTGCAGGAAATTGCGCATCACCGCCAGATCATGGGGCGGCAGTGGCCCTTGCAGCGCATCGCCCGCCAGGATATGGCAGCGATCCGCCTGGGGTTCCTCCGCCAGCATTTCCTGCGCGGCAGGTATAATGGCCGGAATGTCGACGACGGTTGCGGTCAAGCCGGGCAGGGCGGCCAGCAGAGAGAGGGACAGCGCGCCTGATCCGCCACCGATATCAAGCAGATGGTGATGGGATGAAAGATCCAGGCGCTTCAGCATCTCCGTCGCGCCGCTGACAGCCTGGGGTGCCAGACCCCGTAGAACGGCTTTCGCCCGCTCCAGGTCGCTACCATCGAACTCCAGAGGGGCGGCTGGTCTACCGGAGCTGAGGCTTTCGGCTGTTTTCAGGCAGGCGCTCCAGGCGGCGGTATAGGCTTCATGGGCGCCGCCGCGATAATGCGGGCGCCCCTTGACCAAAGTCCGATTGGCTTCTTCGCCGTTTGCAAGCCGACCGTCCGCCTGCTCCATGAGCAGCCCTTCGGCAATCAGGAGATTGACCAGCCTTTGCAGACGGTTCGGCGCGATATCGAGTTTCGCCGCAAGATCGTCGATATTCAGCGGCCCATCGCCCAGCGGGGTGAAGAGGTCGATCTGCATGGCGGTCAGCAAAGCCAGCGAGCCATAGATGTCGGTGACGAGTTGAGGAATGGTGCGCATCGCGGCAGCTTGCCGCAGGTGCCGATGGTTGGAAAGTGAGAGTGGTTCGCAAGCCCGCGCGGCATGCTATAAGGGCATCATGAATTTCTCGATGCTGGTTTCGGTGATGGCGGCAGCGACCCTGCTTCCCGCCATGGCGATGGAGTGGCTGCGGGCGCCGGACGTCTGGCGCCGCGCGTCCTTAGTCTTTGCGGGCATCGCCTGCATTGTCGTGGCGGGGCTGCCGGATTTCGGCGGCTCCTTCGCCCGTGCGGTTTGGGGCAGCCTTGCCATGGTGCTTGCCCTGTTTCTGATCGCCACCGTGATGGATCGCGGCATTGAAAGGCTTGGGCCGCTGCTGGTTGCCTATTGTGGCGCCGTTGGTCTGCTGGCCGTACCCTTTTCCGAGCGGCAGGCGGCTGGAATCTGGAGCGGCACGGCCCTGCTGCATATCCTTCCTGGCCTTGCCGGATATGCGCTGATCACTTTAGCGGCAATCGCAGCGGTTGCTGCCGATATGCAGGCGCGGGCCTTGAAAGCCCGGCGGGTGAACTGGCTGCTGGACAGGCTGCCGCCGTTGAACGAGAGCGAAAGACATAGTTTCCGCTTTCTGATCGCGGCCGCTGTTGCGCTCTCGATTGCTGTCTCTGCGGGCATGGCGCTCAACTGGACCCAATACGGGACGATACTGCGGATCGATCATAAGGCAATGCTGACGTTGGTCGCCTTGGCGGCGACGGCGGGGCTGCTCGGTGCCCATGCCTATAGCGGCCTGCGCGGGCGGCAGGCGGTGCGCTGGGTGCTGGGTGTCTATCTTTTGCTGACCCTTGCCTTTCCGGGCGCCAAATTCGTCGGCGATATCGTTCTGGGGCGCGGATAGGTCAGGAATTGCACCCTTGCTTTCGCAGGTGCAAAAAGCTTAAATAGCCCAATCTTTCACCATCTGATTTTGGATGCCTAAAAAATGGGCGTTTCCATCGGCGATATTCATCTCGACCGGCCTGCCATCCTGGCGCCGATGTCGGGTGTCAGCGACCTTCCGTTCCGTCGGCTGGTGAAAAAATTCGGTGCGGGACTGGTGGTATCGGAGATGATCGCCTCCGAAGCCCTGGTGCGTGGTCATCGCACGACGCTGAAGATGGCCCAGACCGAGGCGGATGAGCAGCCTGCGGCCGTTCAGCTGGCCGGCTGCGACCCGGTAACGATGGGCGAGGCTGCCAAGGTCAATGAAGACCTGGGCGCCGCCATCATCGACATCAACATGGGCTGCCCCGTGAAGAAGGTCGTCGGCGGCATGGCCGGATCTGCCTTGATGAAGGACGAGGACAAGGCCGTCGCCATCATGGAAGCCATGGTTTCCGCCGTTTCCCGGCCTATTACCCTGAAGATGCGCCTGGGCTGGGATGCCGATCACCGCAATGCGCCGGTGCTGGCAAAACGGGCCGAGCAGGCGGGGATCAAGATGATCACCATCCATGGCCGCACCCGCACTCAGATGTATACTGGAACCGCCGATTGGGCCGCTGTCCGGGCAGTGCGCGAGGCGATCAGCCTGCCCTTGATCGTCAATGGCGATATCCAGACCTATGATGATATCGACCGGGCTCTGGCCGAGAGCGGTGCCGATGGTGTCATGATCGGGCGCGGCTGCTATGGCCGCCCCTGGTTTGTCGGTCAAGCCGCCCATTATCTGGCCACCGGCGAGCGGCTTCCCGCTTTTACTCCGAAGCAGATATATGAAGTCGTGTCAGAGCATTATGATGCGATCTTAATTCACTATGGAGTGGAGCAGGGTGTCCGTATCGCCCGCAAACACCTAGCCTGGTACGCCAAGGACCTGGCCGGGGCGCAGGCGTTTTCTTCCGTCATCAATCTGCTGGCGGACCCAGAGGCGGTGAAGGCGGAATTCGCCCGGTTTTTCCTGGGGCAGACCCCTGAAATGGAGGCGGCATGAGTCAATTGTTGCAGCGCATGGAACGCCGCCGCGCTCCGGTAACGGTTGAGGCTTTGGGCATCGTCAATGCCTTGCCCCACGCCGTTTTTGTGGTGGATGGCGACAATACCGTCACGCACCTAAATCTGGCGGGCGAGAATCTCTTCAAGATCTCCGCGCAGCAGCTTTTGGGACAGGCACTTGAGGAGCATGTTCCTCCCGACAGCCCCCTGTTCGACCTGATCGACAAATGCCGTCGCAACGGTGCCAGTCTTGCGCAATATGGCGTGCGGATCGACGGACCGCGTATCCAGCCGCGCAATGCAACGGTTGAGGTGGCGCCGATTGCAGAGCGGCCAGAGCATATCGTGGTGGCGGTCCGTGAAGGCTCCATTGCCTCCAAGATCGACCAGCAGCTGACCAGCCGGGGGGCCGCGCGTTCTGTCTCGGCAATGGCGGAAATGCTGGCTCACGAAGTCAAGAATCCGCTATCCGGCATCCGGGGCGCCGCGCAGTTGCTGGAGCAGTCTGCCGCCAGCGACGGGGACCGGATCCTGACCCGCCTGATCGTGGATGAGGTGGACCGGATCAAGGCGCTGATCGACCGGATGGAGGTCTTTTCCGATAGCCGCCCACCGCGCCGGGATGAGGTCAATATCCATCAGGTTCTCGAACATGTCCGCACCCTGGCGCAGAGCGGCTTTGCCAACCGGGTGCGGTTTATCGAGCGCTATGATCCGTCCCTGCCGCCGGTCTGGGGCAACCGGGACCAGTTGGTGCAGATCTTCCTCAATCTCGTGAAGAACGCGGCTGAGGCTGTTCCGGCGAACGGCGGCGAGATCGCGATAGAAACATCCTATCACCACGGGGTCCGCCTGGCGGTCCCTGGATCGGACAAGGCAATGCATCTGCCCTTGCTGGTTTCGATCATCGATAACGGCGACGGCATTCCCGAAGATTTGCGTCCGCATCTGTTCGATCCCTTCGTCACATCGAAGACGAATGGAACCGGCCTGGGACTTGCATTGGTAGCCAAGATCGTCGGCGATCACGGGGGCGTCATCGAGTTTGACAGCCAACCCAGACGCACCGTCTTCAAGGTGCATCTGCCCATCGCCGGCACAAGCAAGTAACGGCGTTATTAACGCCGAGTTGAGACGGAGACGGTATGGCGAATACCATTTTGGTAGCGGACGACGATCGCGCGATCCGCACAGTTCTGACCCAGGCCCTGACGCGCCTTGGCCATGAAGTGCGGACGACGGGGACCGCCTCCACCCTTTGGAACTGGGTTGAAGCGGGCGAGGGCGATCTGGTGATCACCGACGTCATAATGCCGGACGAGAATGGGCTAGATCTCATCCCGCGTATCAAGCGGGTACGGCCCGACCTGCGGGTCGTCGTCATGAGCGCGCAGAACACGCTGATGACGGCGGTGAAAGCGACCGAGGTCGGTGCTTTCGAATATCTGCCCAAGCCTTTTGATCTCAACGAACTGGTGCGGGTCGTGCAGCGCGCGCTGACGACTCCCAAAAGCAATCCGGCGATCCCGGCGAATACCGATGCGCCGGAGGGCGAGGAGCAGCTGCCGCTGATCGGCCGCTCGCCCGCGATGCAGGAAATCTATCGCGTCCTGGCCCGCCTCATGGGGACCGATCTCACCGTCATGATCACGGGCGAGAGCGGCACGGGTAAGGAACTTGTCGCCCGGGCGCTCCATGACTATGGCAAGCGGCGCGGCGGCCCCTTCGTCGCGGTGAATATGGCGGCGATCCCGCGTGAGCTGATTGAAAGCGAGCTGTTCGGACACGAGAAGGGCGCCTTCACCGGGGCGCTGACCCGCTCGGCTGGACGGTTCGAGCAGGCGCAGAACGGCACGCTGTTCCTGGACGAAATCGGCGATATGCCGATCGAGGCGCAGACGCGTCTGCTGCGTGTCCTGCAGGAGGGTGAATATACCACCGTTGGCGGTCGCACCCCGATCCGGGCCGATGTCCGCATCATTGCCGCTACCCACCGGGACCTCCGCATCCTGATCCGTCAGGGATTGTTCCGCGAAGATCTTTTCTATCGCCTGAATGTCGTGCCGATCCGGCTTCCGCCATTGCGCGAACGGTCGGAGGATATTCCGGCGCTGGCCCGCCATTTCCTGAAGCTTGCAGCCTCCGAAGGTCTGCCGCTCAAGGTGCTGGATCAGGCGGCAAGCGAACGTCTGCGCGCCCATCGCTGGCCCGGTAACGTGCGCGAGCTTGAAAACCTCATGCGGCGTCTGGCGGCTCTCTATTCCCAGGAGGTCCTGGGCAGCGATGTCATTGAGACCGAACTGGCCGACACCGCACCGGAGCCGACAGGTAGTGCGGCGCCGGACGGCGAGGGGCTGGGGGCGGCGGTTGAACGTCACCTCAAAGACTATTTCACCGCCCATCAGGATCAGCTTCCGGCTTCCGGCCTTTATGACCGGATCCTGCGCGAGGTGGAGCGTCCGCTGATCACCCTGACGCTGACCGCCACGCGCGGAAATCAGATCAAGGCGGCGGAAGTCCTGGGACTAAATCGCAATACCCTGCGCAAGAAGATCCGGGAGTTGGACATTCAGGTGGTGCGCGGCATAAGGTGACGGCGGTTTTATCCGCCGCCCCTAACGACCGATTGCGACCTTGAGCCCCCGTAGCCGCCTTCTCATCCGCTTCACGCGCCTTGCAAGCCGGTTCCGGTTCAACCGCTTTCTGACCATCGGTCTGATCGCGATGGCGGTTACCTCCGCCATCGCGACTTATGCGTCCGTAGCCACGGATTCGCCGTTCGATATCAGCCGCCGGGGATTGGTGGGGCTGCTGATCGTCGACGTTCTGCTGCTGCTAGCGCTGTTCTTCCTGGTGGTGCGCCGCCTGGTGGAGGTTTGGGCGGAACAGCGCCGCGGGCTGGCCGGAGCACGCCTTCATCGCCGCCTCGTCACGCTTTTTGGCGCCGTTGCGATCACGCCGGCCATTCTGGTCGCGATCTTTTCGATCCTGTTCCTCAATCTGACCATCGAGGGATGGTTCTCGGATCGTGTTTCTACGGCTTTACGGAATTCGCGCACGGTCGCCGAAGCCTACCTTCATGAACATGTCCAAGCGATTCGCGGCGATATTCAGGCGATGGCTGCCGATCTCAATCGGGAAGGGCCCCGGCTCTTCAGCGAACCGAATTTCTTCCGGCAACTTGTCGCGACGCAGGCGGCTGTTCGCGGATTGGGCGAGGTTCTGGTTATCGGCCCCCAGGGCCAGATCATCGCGCGCGGCGGGTTGACCTTCAGTCTGGAGTTCGAGCCTATTCCTATCTGGGCGATGGAAAAGGCGAAAAGCGGCGAAGTCGCGATCCTGACCTCCGACGATTCCGACCGGGTCCGCGCCGTTGTGTCGTTGGAATTCCCGATCAACGGCTTTCTGTTTGTCGGCAGGCCGGTCGATCCCAATGTCGTCAATTCGGTCAATCAGACCCGCGATGCGGTCGAGGCCTATGACGCTGTTGAAGGTCAGCGCTCGGGCCTGCAATTCACGTTCGCGCTGGTTTACGGCGTTCTGGCGCTGCTGTTGCTGCTGGCGGCGACCTGGACCGGGTTGGCCTTCGCAACCTCCCTGGTGCGCCCCATCTCCCTGATGGTGCAAGCGGCCGAGCGGGTGCGGGCGGGCGATCTGGGTGCGCGGGTTCCTGAATTGCCGCTGGACGACGAACTGGGGGTGTTGTCACGCGCGCTCAATCGTATGACGACGCAGCTGGAAAATCAGCGGCGACAAGTCCTGCAAGCCAATGCCGAGTTGGACGAACGGCGGCGCTTCATCGAAACCGTGGTGGCGGGGGTGACCGCCGGCGTCATTGGTCTGGATGCCAATGGCTCGATCAGTATGGCGAACCCAACTGCCGTTGAACTCCTCGGCATGCCGATGACGGATTATACCGGCGCGCCTCTGCGGGATCTCGTCCCCGAGATGGCGTCTCTCGTCGACAAGGTGCTGGATCAGCCCGACCGGTTTGTCGAAGGGCAGGTGCAACTGACGACACCCGGCGGTCAGCGCACGCTTGTTGTGCGGGTGACGGCGGAAGATGCGACAGGTGACGGGTCGCCCAGCGACGGGGTCGTCATCACGTTTGACGATGTGACCGAACTGCTGACGGCGCAAAGGACGGCGGCCTGGGCCGATGTTGCCCGACGCATCGCCCATGAAATCAAAAATCCGCTGACCCCGATTCAATTATCTGCTGAACGGCTAAAGCGCAAATATCTCAAAGAGATAACCAGCGATCCTGAGACGTTTGTCATGTGCACCGACACAATCGTTCGCCAGGTGGGCGATATCGGGCGCATGGTCGATGAATTTTCCTCCTTTGCCCGCATGCCGCAGCCGGTCATGAAGGACGAGGATATCTGTCAGATCGCCCGGGAAGTGGTTGTTTTGCAACGCCACGGTCGATCGGATGTCACAGTCGATCTGATGGGGGCCGATGCACCCTATAAGATAGTCTGCGACGGCCGTCAGATCCGTCAGGTTCTGATCAATCTCGTCCAGAATGCCTTTGACGCAATCGATGGTCGTGAGGGCGACGATCTTGCGCCGGGCCATGTTGTCGTGACCATCGAACCCTTGGAAACACAAACAAAAATCTCGGTCAGAGATAATGGCAAAGGCTTGCCGACCGAGGGGCGCGAACGCCTGACCGAACCCTATGTCACCACCCGCGCCAAAGGCACTGGCCTTGGTCTCGCCATCGTCAAGAAGATCGTCGAAGACCATGCCGGTCGTTTGACCCTCGAAGATGGAATTGAGGGTGGAGCTGTTGTGAACCTGTTGCTTCCGCGCCACAATCCTGCCCTACTAGAGCAGGATGGTTTGCCGCATAACGCGGAAGGCACACATGGCGTATGACATTCTAATCGTCGATGACGAAGCCGACATTCGAACGCTTCTCGCTGATATCCTGAAGGACGAGGGTTACAGCGTCCGTTTGGCGGGAGACAGCGATGCAGCCCTAGCGGCGGTTCAGGCGCGGCAGCCAAGTCTCGTCCTGCTCGATATCTGGTTGCAGGGCAGCAGGCTCGACGGGTTGCAGATCCTGGAAAAAGTCCGGGCTGATTGTCCCAATATGCCCGTCCTGATGATGTCGGGGCACGGCACGATTGAAACCGCCGTCGAAGCGATCAAGCGCGGCGCCTACGATTTCATCGAGAAGCCTTTCAAGTCCGACCATCTGCTGGTTCTGATCACACGCGCCATCGAAAGCGCTCGGCTGAAGCGCGAGAATGCCGAACTGCGGCTTCGTGGCGGACAGGCCTGGGAGCTGACGGGGTCTTCCTCAGTCGTCACCACGATCCGCTCGTCGATTGAGAAAGTGGCACCCACCGGCAGCCGCGTTCTGATCACCGGCGGCCCTGGCAGCGGCAAGGAAGTGGTTGCACGTCTTATCCATGCCCGCTCCCGCCGTGCCGATGCCCCCTTTGTGGTAGTGAATTGCGCCACGATGGATCCTGATAAGTTCGAAATCGAACTGTTCGGCGCCGATAGCGATGATGAGGGACGCCGGAAAGTTGGCCTGTTCGAACAGGCGCACAGCGGTACCTTGCTGCTGGACGAGGTTGCCGACATGCCAATGGCGACCCAGGGCAAGATCGTGCGCGTCCTGCAGGAGCAGGTGTTCGAGCGGGTCGGGAACCGTATGCGGGTCGAGGTTGACGTGCGCGTCATGGCCTCGACCAACCGCGATCTCCAGGGCGAGATGGTTGCGGGCCGTTTCCGCGAAGACCTTTATTATCGCCTGAACGTGGTGCCGCTGCGGGTGCCGACCCTGCGGGAGCGGCGCGAGGATATCCCCGATCTGGTGCGTTTCTTCGTGCGCCGGGCCGCCGAAGCTGCGGGTATTCCGCCGCGTGAGATCGGCGATGATGCCATGGCAGCCCTTCAGGCCTATGATTGGCCGGGCAACGTGCGCGAACTGCGCAACACGGTCGAACGCCTGCTGATCATGGCGCCGGGCGATGCGCGGTCGGCCATCAAGGCCGATATGCTGCCGCCCGAAATCGGGGCCATCACTCCGGCGGTTCTGAAGTGGGACAAGGGCGGCGAGATCATGTCGCTGCCCCTGCGCGAAGCGCGCGAAGTGTTCGAGCGGGAATATCTGCTGGCCCAGGTCAATCGGTTCGCCGGGAATATCTCGCGCACAGCCAGCTTCGTTGGCATGGAGCGTTCGGCCCTTCATCGAAAATTGAAATCACTTGGGGTCAATGGGACCGAAAGACCGGGCTTAAAGCCTTAACTCTGCAGGGCGCTATCGAAAGAACGCATAAGCCGGGGCCATGTCCGCGGGTTATGCTTGAGGCGGCATAAGAAAACTGAGGGTCACATGTCGCGTATCGCCTATGTCAACGGTCACTATGGTCCGCTCAGCGAAGCTTCGGTGCATATCGAGGATCGCGGGTATCAATTTTCCGACGGCATCTATGAGGTCGTTGCCTTACGCAACGGGCGCCTTTCGAACGAGGAAGGGCATCTCGACCGTCTGGAACGCTCGCTCAAGGAACTGCGCATTGCGATGCCGATGCATCGCCGCGCGCTCCAGCATGTGATGCGCGAACTGGTCCGCAAGAACAAGGCGACCAATGCCCTGGTCTATATCCAGGTGACGCGCGGCGTTGCCCGCCGGGATCATCCGTTTCCCAAGGATGCGGTGCCGTCCATCGTCTTGACCTGTCGCACCTTGCCCAAGCCGTCGCCCAAGGCGCTGGCCGAGGGGGTTGCGGTCATCAGCCAGCCGGATATCCGCTGGGGGCGCCGTGATATTAAATCGATCAGCTTGCTGCCTAATATTTTGGCAAAGCAGGCGGCGCGCGAAGCCGGGGCCTATGAGGCCTGGCTGGTCGAAACCGATGGCACCGTCACCGAAGGCTCCTCCACGAATGCCTGGATCCTGACTAAGGACGGCGTGCTTGTGACAAGGCCCCGGTCGACGTCGATTTTGCCCGGCATTACGCGCGGTCAGGTCTTGAAATTGGCGCAGGAAGCCCAGATACGCTTGGAAGAACGGCCCTTCACGTTGGAGGAGGCCAAGGAAGCCAAGGAAGCTTTCATGTCGTCGGCATCGGCACTTGTGTTGCCTATCACCAAGATCGACGGCCAGCCCGTCGGTGAAGGCATACCGGGTCCGCTTGCCAAGCGCTTGAGAGAGCTTTACGAAACTTACCTGGCCAGCTAGAAGCTAGTTGAGAATGACTCGCGACTTGACCCTGGTATTACCCACACTGGCAGAGAGTTTGCAGACGATTTAGTGTTTCATCGTGTGTGTGCCTCCAACATCTCTTCTGGATGGGGGAGGCCGCCGCAGCGGTAACGGACTAAAGATCCGGTCGCCAATCAACAAGAAGGACAATGCCAATGAGCACCGAGAAGTCCCAAAACGTTCAAGATGTGTTCTTGAACAACATTCGTAAGAACAAGATACCCGTGACGGTATTCCTTGTGAATGGCGTCAAACTGCAGGGAATTGTTACTTGGTTCGACAACTTCTCGGTTTTGCTAAGGCGCGATGCACATTCACAGCTCGTCTACAAACACGCAATCTCCACAATCATGCCAGCCGCTCCGATTCAGCTTTTTGACGGTGGCAAGGACGAATAGCCGGATCCTGCGGGATTGGCTTTCGAGAAGGGCTGAGCGCCTCCCGGCGCTTAGCCCTCTTTTATGTGCGCTGAGCTTGGTCTTGGCCGCGCCGGTAGCGCAGGCCGCGACACGCGTCTGTGCCGAGCCGACGGACTGGCGCCCGACCGGCACGCTGCCGCAGACGATGGCCGCAATGACCAAGGGGCAGGTGACCGTCCTGGCGATTGGCTCGTCCTCGACCGAAGGGGTGGGGGCATCGTCGCCCGCCCGCAGCTATCCGGCGCGTCTGGAAGCTGAATGGGAAGCCTCGACCCCGACCGTAGACGTCAAGGTCGTCAACGCGGGCATCGGCGGCGAAGTTGCCGAACAGACCCTGAAGCGGTTGCTGGTCGCGCTCGATCAGGTCAAGCCAGACCTCGTGATCTGGCAGCTTGGCAGCAATGATGCCCTGCGTGGCATTCCCATCGAACAATTTGCCCTGATTGCCAACAATGGCATCGAGGCGGTGAAGAAAAGCGGCGCCGATCTGCTGCTGATGGATCTGCAATATGCCCCGGCGCTCGACAACAGCCCGGTCAGCGAACTCTATGAGCGCGAGATCCTGCGCCTTGCGGCCGACACCAAGACCGGGATCATCCAGCGCTGGCGCCTGACGCGCCATTGGAAGGATGTCGGCTTCATGAATGTGGCCGGTCCTGATGGTCTTCATATGACCGATGAGGGATATGGTTGCCTCGCCCTGCTTTTGTCGAAATCGATCGTTAGCCTACAAGCTTTAGCGCTCCAACGCTGAAGGGGAGGCATATGACGGCTTTTGCCGGTCGCGATCATCGTCTCGATATCGCAAGAGGGTTGGCCCTTGCCATGATCTTTGTCGATCATGTCACGGGAAATTGGCTGGCAAATGTCACGCTGCAGAACTTTGGCTTCTCGGACGCGGCCGAGTTGTTCGTGTTTATCTCGGGCTTCGCTGCCGCGCGGGTGTACGCAAATATCTGGCGCAAGGAAGGGGCGGTGATCGGCATCGGGCAGATCGTCCGCCGTATCCGCACGCTCTATTTCTCCCATCTGGTGCTGTTTGTCCTGTTCGCGGCCCTGGTGACCGTGCTGGCCAAACATATGAGCAAGCCGGTCTTCATCGAGGCGATGAACCTCCATCGCCTGATCCAGGTGACCGAGGAGATGCTGCCGGCGATCCTGACGCTGCAGTTCCAGCCGACGCACCTTGGCATCCTGCCGCTCTATATCGCACTGATGACCTGGTTGATCGTCATGCTGCCGCTTATCCGCAGCAGGCCGTATGTGGCCGTTGCCCTGTCGCTGGCGATCTGGCTGGTGGCGGGTGTGTTCCGGATCAATCTGCCGCTGCATCTGGGCGGCCAATGGTATTTCAACCCCTTCTCCTGGCAGGCGATCTTTATCGTCGGTGCGGTTGCGGGTCTGCATCAGGAACTGGTGGAGAAGCTGAAAAAGCCCTGGATCATCGGGCTGGCGGTCCTGCTGCTGGTGGTCTGTTTCCCGCTCAATCTCTATACGAAATTCGGCTTCTTCGCCGATCTGGCGCCCCAGCGGTTCTGGGACATCATCCAGATGCTGACCTTCAAATCCTATGAGGCGCCATTGCGGCTGGCGCATTTCTTGGCGCTGATGCTGGTGGCGAGCGTGTTGATGCCGCGCCGGGATCATCCGGCGCTGGAGGCTTTCAAGCCCCTGGCCCTGATGGGCAAACATTCGCTCAACGTCTTTTGTTTTGGCATCCTGCTCGCCATATTGGGAACAGCGGCCATGGAGGTCTATGGTACGGGCTGGGCCATGCAGGTCGCCGCCAATCTTTTGGGCTTTGCCGCCATGTTGGGACTGGCGGCCTGGTGCGAATGGTGGAAAAAGAATATCAGCCGCCGCAAACGCGAGTTACCGGCCCCAAAACCCGTCTAGGTTTGCCGGTGTAATCAGGAGCGATACTACTTGTCTTTGGACAGTCTGACTTACCAGGGAAACGAGGCGCCACGCGAAGCGGTCGGCGCCGCCCTGGTCGTACATCCCCAGTTCCAGACCGGCGTGAGCACCAATATGCGCTCGCCCGAGGGGCGCTTGGCAGAGGCCGTCGGCCTCGCGCTGGCAATCGAGCTGGATATCAAGGCCGCCGAGGTGGTGCTGGTGAAGAAGCGCCGCCCGGCGACGCTGTTCGGCCAGGGTCATGTGGATCGGCTGGCCGAACTGGTGGAAGAGCAGGAGATCAATGTCGTCATCGTCGACGGCCATCTCTCGCCCGTTCAGCAGCGCAATCTGGAAAAGGCCTGGAATGCCAAGGTCATCGACCGCACTGGCCTGATCCTGGAAATCTTCGGCGCCCGCGCGCGAACCCATGAAGGGCGCCTGCAGGTCGAACTGGCCTCGCTCACCTATCAGCGCTCGCGCCTCGTGCGGTCCTGGACCCATCTGGAGCGCCAGCGCGGCGGCTTCGGCTTCCTGGGCGGCCCTGGTGAAAGCCAGATCGAAATGGACCGTCGCCTGATCGGCGACCGCATCACCAAGCTCAAGCGCGAGCTGGTGGAAGTGAAGCGGACGCGCGAGCTGCATCGTGGCGCCCGCAAGCGTGTGCCTTATCCGGTGGTGGCTCTGGTCGGCTATACCAACGCGGGCAAGTCGACGCTGTTCAATCGCCTGACCCAGTCCAAGGTCTTTGCCGAGGATCTGCTGTTCGCGACCCTCGATCCCACTATGCGCGGGGTTGTGCTGCCGACCGGCAAGCAGATCATTCTGTCCGACACTGTCGGCTTCATCTCCGACCTGCCGACCCAACTGGTGGCCGCTTTCCGCGCGACCCTGGAAGAGGTGCTGGAGGCTGACGTCATCCTGCATGTCCGCGACCGCTCGCACCCCGATACGGAGGCTCAGAAGGCCGACGTCGAACTGGTGCTGACCGAACTGGGCCTCAGCGAGATCGTGGACCGTGGCCTGACCGAGGTCTGGAACAAGATCGACCTGATGGACGAGGAGGGGCGGGCCGACTGTGCCCGCACGATGGCGGAGATGCCGGATCGAGTCCTCCCGGCCTCGGCGGTGACCGGCGAAGGCGTGGACGGCATCCTGTCCGCCCTGGACGAAAAGCTGCGCAAGCAGCGGGACGTCCTGGCACTCCATGTCAGCCCGGCCGACGGCAAGCGCCTCGCGTGGCTCTATCAGCATGGCGAAGTGCTGGAGCGCGAGGATAGCGACGAGGATATCACCTTGAAGGTCGGCCTCGACCCGGTGAACCGCGCCCGTTACGAGCAGATTTTCAGCGCCTGACATACAGGGGAGGGGTTGACGGATAGGTCGCCTCTCCCTATTCCTCTGGCACTCGTCGATGTCGAGTGCTAACAGGCGCTGACAGATCAACGGCCTCAAGTAGCGCAAAGCGCGGTAGGCCAAACAACAAATTCAGGAGCGACTTCCCATGAAGTTCCGTCCGCTGCACGACCGCGTCGTGGTCAAGGCAATCGAAGCCGAAGAAAAGACCAAGGGCGGGATCATCATCCCCGACACCGCCAAGGAAAAGCCCCAGCAGGGCAAGGTCGTCGCAGTTGGCCCCGGCGCCCGCGACGAGAGCGGTAAGCTCAACCCGCTGGACGTCAAGGTTGGCGACACTGTGCTCTACGGCAAGTGGTCCGGCACCGAAGTGAAGATCGACGGCGAAACCCTGCTCATCATGAAAGAGCAGGACATCATGGGTATCGCCGAATAGGTCTGGTCTCAAGTAGCGCAAAGCGCGATAGACCAACAAAACAAAGGATTTACAGCTATGGCTGCCAAAGAAGTTAAGTTTTCGTCGGATGCGCGCGACCGCATGCTGCGCGGTGTGGATATTCT
>NZ_JBHUIP010000008.1:0-34967 GCF_042683105.1 Lacibacterium aquatile | reverse complement strand
CAGCCGGAACGTCCGAAGGATCGTCCGTTCCTGATGCCGATCGAAGACGTGTTCTCGATCTCGGGTCGTGGCACCGTCGTGACCGGCCGTGTCGAACGCGGCATCGTGAAGGTCGGTGAAGAAATCGAAATCGTCGGCCTGAAGGCGACGGTCAAGACCACCGTGACCGGCGTTGAAATGTTCCGCAAGCTGCTGGACAGCGGTGAAGCGGGCGACAACATCGGCGCCCTGCTGCGCGGCACCAAGCGTGAAGACGTGGAACGTGGCCAGGTTCTGGCTGCTCCGGGTTCGATCCAGCCGCACACGAAGTTCAAGGCGGAAGCCTACATTCTGACGAAGGAAGAAGGCGGTCGTCACACCCCGTTCTTCTCCAACTATCGTCCGCAGTTCTACTTCCGCACCACCGACGTGACCGGTTCTGTGACCTTGCCTGAAGGCACGGAAATGGTTATGCCTGGGGACAATATCTCGATGGACGTCGAACTGATCGCCCCCATCGCGATGGACGAAGGTCTCCGTTTCGCTATTCGCGAAGGCGGACGCACCGTCGGCGCCGGCGTTGTCGCCAAGATCCTTGCCTGACGCTCTGGGCAAGGAACGACGCCAGAACTTGTAGAACCTTGGCTGATAGGGCCGGTGGATCACGGTGATCCATCGGCACCCAGCCGGAGAGAGACAAAATGGACAGCACCAACATCCGCATTCGGCTGAAGGCGTTCGACCATCGTGTTCTCGATCAGTCGACCAGCGAGATTGTGAACACGGCGAAGCGCACTGGCGCCCGCGTCCGTGGTCCGATCCCGCTCCCGACCCAGATCGAGCGCTTTACGGTCAACCGTTCGCCGCATATCGACAAGAAGAGCCGTGAACAATTCGAAGTGCGCACTCACAAGCGCATGCTCGACATTGTCGACCCGACTCCGCAGACCGTCGATGCTCTCATGAAACTGGATCTGGCGTCGGGTGTCGACGTCGAGATCAAGTTGTAATCGGGGGATCGATAGATGAAGCGGTCTGGTCTGATCGCCCAGAAGATGGGCATGACCCGGATCTTCAGTGCCGAGGGCGAACACGTCCCCGTCACGGTCCTCAAAGTTGACGCCTGCCAGGTCGTCGCCGTTCGTACCGAAGACAAGGATGGCTACAATGCCGTCCAGCTCGGCGTTGGCTCGGTCAAGGTGAAGAACGTCAATAAAGCCCAGCGCGAGACCTACTCGCGCGCTGGCGTCGAGCCGAAGCGCAAGCTGGCCGAATTCCGTGTCACCGCCGACGCCCTGCTGGACGTTGGTGCCGAACTGTCGGTCGAGCATTTCGTCTCGGGTCAGTTCGTCGACGTGACTGGTACCTCGGTTGGTAAGGGCTTTGCCGGCGGCATGAAGCGCCACAACTTCGGTGGTCTTCGCGCATCGCACGGTGTCTCGGTCTCGCATCGCTCGCATGGTTCGACCGGTAACCGTCAGGATCCGGGTAAGACCTTCAAGGGCAAGAAGATGGCCGGTCACATGGGCGATGTCCGCGTCACCACGCAGAATCTGCAGGTGGTTGCGACTGATGCCGAGCGTGGCCTCATCATGGTCAAGGGCGCCGTTCCGGGCTCGGCTGGTGGCTTTGTCATCGTCCGTGACGCGGTGAAGCGCAAGCTGCCCGATAGCGTGCCGATGCCGGCCGCTCTCAAGGCCGCTGCTGCCGAGGCGGGGAACTAACGATGAAATTCAAGCTCCACAATCTGAAGGCCGAAGAAGTCGGCACGATCGATCTGGCCGATGAAGTTTTCGGTCTGGAAAAGCGTGCAGACATTCTGACGCGTGTCGTCAATTGGCAGCTCGCCAAGCGCCGCTCGGGTACTCATAAGACCAAGGGCATCGCCGACATTCAGGGCACCACCAAGAAGCCGTACAACCAGAAGGGCACCGGTAATGCCCGCCAGGGCTCGCTGCGTTCGCCGCAGTTCCGTGGCGGCGCCGTGATCTTCGGGCCGGTCGTTCGCGATCATGGTTTCGACCTGCCCAAGAAGGTCCGCAAGCTCGGTCTGAAGACCGCTCTCTCGGCCAAGGCTGCTGACGGCAAGCTGATCGTCGTCGACAATTTCGCTGGCGTTGCCAAGACGAAGGATCTGGCCCTGTCGTTCTCCAAGAACGGTTGGACCTCGGTTCTCTTCATCGATGGTGCCGAACTGGCTGTCGACTTCTCGCGTGCTGCTCGGAACATCAAGAACATCGACGTGCTGCCCCAGCAGGGCGCCAACGTGTACGACATTCTGCGTCGTGACACGCTGGTCCTCTCGAAGGCCGCTGTCGAGTCGCTGGAGGCTCGCCTGAAATGAGCGCCGTGAAGCTTAGCCGCGAAGCGGCTTACGACATCATTCTGTCGCCGGTTATCACCGAAAAAGCGACCCGCGTGACCGAGTTCAACCAGGTCACGTTCAAGGTTCGCGTTGAAGCCACCAAGCCGCAGATCAAAGCTGCGGTCGAGATGGTCTTCGGTGTGAAGGTTCTTGGGGTCAACACCACGACCACCAAGGGCAAGAAGAAGCTGTTCCGCGGCCGTCCCGGCCAGCGTTCGGACTTCAAAAAGGCGATGGTGACCCTGGCCGAAGGCCAGACGATCGATCTGACGACGGGGGTCTGAGGCCATGGCGCTCAAGACTTTTAAGCCCATTAC
The DNA here is from genome assembly GCF_042683105.1 of Lacibacterium aquatile. Taxonomy (NCBI): domain Bacteria; kingdom Pseudomonadati; phylum Pseudomonadota; class Alphaproteobacteria; order Rhodospirillales; family Rhodospirillaceae; genus Lacibacterium; species Lacibacterium aquatile. The sequence goes on along the minus strand of NZ_JBHUIP010000008.1, from coordinate 32,306 downwards.
GCCGTCGCTCCGCCAGCTGGTGCTGGTGGACCGTTCGGAGTTGTGGAAGGGCAAGCCGGAAAAGACTCTGACCGAAGGTCTGACGAAGTCCGGTGGCCGTAACAACACGGGCCGTATCACGGCGTACAATATCGGTGGCGGTCATAAGCGTCGCTATCGTCTGGTCGACTTCAAGCGTCGCAAGTTCGACGTTCCGGCGACCGTTGAACGCCTCGAGTACGATCCCAATCGCACCGCGTTCATCGCCCTGATCAAGTATCAGGACGGCGAGCTTGCCTACATTCTGGCGCCGCAGCGTCTGAAGGTTGGCGATACCGTCGTCTCGGGTGACAAGACCGACGTGAAGCCCGGCAATGCAATGCCGCTGAAGAACGTCCCGGTCGGCACCATCGTCCACAATGTGGAGATGAAGGCCGGCAAGGGTGGTCAGCTGGCTCGCGCCGCCGGTTCGTACGCTCAGCTCGTTGGCCGCGACCAGGGTTATGCCCAGTTGCGTCTGGCCTCGGGTGAACTGCGTATGGTTCGCGGCGAATGCATGGCCTCTGTCGGTGCGGTGTCGAACCCGGATCAGCAGAACGTCAACTACGGTAAGGCTGGTCGTAAGCGCTGGTTGGGCGTTCGCCCGGTTGTTCGTGGCGTTGCCATGAACCCGGTCGATCATCCGCACGGTGGTGGTGAAGGCCGCACCTCTGGTGGCCGTCATCCGGTTACCCCGTGGGGCAAGCCCACCAAGGGCAAGAAGACCCGTAGCAACAAGTCGACGGACAAGCTCATTGTCCGCCGTCGTGCGAAGTAAAGGAGCCCTACCGTGGCGCGTTCTGTTTGGAAGGGCCCGTTTGTCGACGGTTACCTCCTGAAGAAAGCCGACAAGTCGCGTGCTTCGGGTCGTAACGAGGTGATCAAGATCTGGTCGCGTCGTTCGACGATCCTGCCGCAATTCGTTGGTCTGACCTTCGGCGTTTACAATGGCCAGAAGTTCATCCCGGTGCTGGTTAACGAGAACATGATTGGGCACAAGTTCGGTGAGTTCTCGCCGACCCGCACGTTCTACGGCCACGCAGCCGACAAGAAGGCGAAGAGGAAGTAGTCATGAGCAAGAAAGCCTTGCCACGGCAACTCGCCGACACCGAAGCGATGGCTGTGGTCCGCAACCTGCGTGTTTCGTCGCAGAAGCTGAACCTGGTCGCTCAGCTCATTCGTGGCAAGAAGGCGAATATCGCCCTTGCCGAGCTGACCTTCAGCACGAAGCGCATCGCGCAGGACGTGAAGAAGGCTCTGCAGTCGGCAATTGCCAATGCTGAGAACAATCACCAGCTGGACGTCGATCGTCTCTATATCAAAGAGGCGAGCGTCGGTCAGAGCTTCGAACTGAAGCGCTTCCACGCCCGCGCCCGCGGTCGTGCGTCGCGCATCGAGAAGCCGTATGCGCATCTGCGTATCGTGGTTCGTGAGCGCGAGGAGACCGTCTGATGGGTCAGAAAGTAAATCCGATCGGTCTGCGTCTGGGTATCAACCGGACGTGGGATTCGCGCTGGTACGCCAACCGCGATTATGCCGTCCTGCTGCACCAGGATCTGAAGCTCCGTAAGTTCCTTATGGATCGTCTGTCCTCGGCAGGCATTAGCCGCGTCGTCATCGAGCGCCCGGCGAAGAAGGCCCGCATTACCATTCACGCCGCCCGTCCGGGCGTCGTGATCGGTAAGAAGGGTGCCGACATCGAGAAGCTGAAGTCGGAACTGCAGAAGATCACCGGTGGTGAGGTCAACCTCAACATCGTCGAAATCCGTAAGCCGGAACTCGACGCCAAGCTGGTGGCCGAAAGCATTGCTCAGCAGCTCGAACGTCGTGTTGCCTTCCGCCGCGCGATGAAGCGTTCCGTCCAGTCGGCGATGCGCCTCGGCGCCCTTGGCATCCGGATCAATTGCTCCGGTCGTCTGGGCGGCGCGGAAATCGCTCGCATGGAATGGTATCGCGAAGGTCGCGTGCCGTTGCACACCCTGCGTGCTGACGTCGATTACGGCGTTGGTACCGCGAAGACCACCTACGGCACCTGCGGTGTCAAGGTTTGGGTCTTCAAGGGCGAAGTGCTGACGCACGACCCGATGGCGCAGGATAAGCGCGCCCTCGAACAGCAGCCCGCTCGCTGAGCGGCCGGCTGAACGATTGAGGACTGAACAATGCTGCAGCCGAAGCGCACTAAGTATCGTAAGGCCCATAAGGGCCGCATCCATGGCAATGCTAAGGGTGGCACCCAGCTCTCCTTCGGGTCGTTTGGCCTGAAGGCGCTGGAACCCGGTCGCATCACCGCTCGTCAGATCGAAGCGGCCCGCCGTGCGATGACCCGTCACATTCGCCGCGTGGGTCGTGTTTGGATCCGCGTGTTCCCGGATGTTCCGGTTTCCACGAAGCCTGCCGAAGTCCGCATGGGCTCCGGTAAGGGTTCGCCGGAATTCTGGGTGGCCCGCATTAAGCCGGGTCGCATCATGTTCGAGATGGACGGCGTGCCGAAGGAGACCGCTGAGCGGGCCTTCGAGCTGGCCGCCGCCAAGCTGCCGGTTGGCACGAAGTTCGTGCAGCGTATCGGCGAGGAGGCTTAAGCCATGAAAGCGTCTGACGTCCGTACGAAGTCGGAAGACCAGCTCAAGGATGAGCTGGTCAACCTGAAGAAAGAACAGTTCAACCTCCGTTTCCAGGCAGCGAGCGGACAGGCAGAAAACACCTCGCGTGTCAAGCAGGTCCGGCGGGATATAGCCCGTATAAAAACTGTACTGGCGGAAAAGGCTGCGATCCGTTAAAAGGGCCGCTCGCCTATTGGAGATACCTAAATGCCGAAGCGAGTTCTGCAAGGCACGGTGGTAAGCGACAAGGCTGACAAGACCATTACGGTTCTTGTCACCCGTCGCGTTATGCACCCTGTCTATAAGAAATTCATCACGCGCTCGAAGAAGTACGCAGCGCATGATGAGACGAACCACTTCAAGGCCGGCGACTTCGTGAAGATTCGCGAATGTCGTCCGATCTCGAAGTCCAAGACCTGGGAAGTCGTGACCGACGAGTCGGTTGCGGTTGCAAAAGGAGCGTAACCCATGATCCAGATGCAGACTAACCTGGACGTTGCCGACAATTCCGGCGCGCGCCGTGTCATGTGCATCAAGGTGCTGGGCGGCTCGAAGCGGCGTTTTGCCGCTGTCGGCGACATCATCGTGGTGTCGGTGAAAGAAGCGATTCCGCGTGGACGCGTCAAAAAGGGCGACGTTCATCGGGCGGTTATCGTTCGTACGGCGAAGGAAATTCGCCGCCTCGACGGTAGCACCATCCGCTTCGACACCAATGCGGCAGTTCTGATCAACAAGTCGAACGAGCCGATTGGCACTCGTATCTTCGGGCCGGTGACGCGTGAGCTGCGGTCGAAGAACTTCATGAAGATCATCTCGCTCGCGCCGGAAGTGCTGTGATGTCCCTGAAGCTCAAGATTAAAAAGGGCGACCAGGTGATTGTCACCACCGGTCGCGACCGCGGGAAGACTGGCGAAGTTTTCGAAGTCCTGCCCAAGGAAAACCGGGTCCGCGTCCGCGGCGTCAATCTCGTCAAGCGGCACACCCGCGCGACGGCGACTGCTGCTGGCGGTATCGTCGAGAAAGAAGCTGCGATTCAGATTTCGAACGTTTCGCACATCGATCCGAAGACGAAGCAGCCGACCCGTATCGGTTACAAGATCCTCGCTGACGGTCGCAAAGTTCGCTTTGCGAAGAAGTCGGGCGAGGTCATCGACGTTTGAGGCCTGATATGACCACTCGTATGCAAGATATCTACGAGAAGTCGGTTAAGGCCGCTCTCGTTGAAAAGTTCGGTTACAAGAACCCGATGCAGGTTCCGAAGATCGAAAAGATCGTCATCAACGTTGGCGTTGGCGAAGCCGCCACCGACAGCAAGAAGCTTGATGCCGCTCTTGGCGATATCGCTCTGATCACTGGTCAGCGCCCGATCAAGACCTACGCGAAGAAGTCGATTGCCGGCTTCAAGATCCGCGAGAACATGGGTCTTGGTATTAAGGTGACCCTGCGTCGCGACAAGATGTACGAATTCCTCGATCGTCTGATCACGATCGCGCTTCCGCGCGTTCGCGACTTCCGTGGCGTTTCGGCGAAGAGCTTTGATGGCCGTGGCAACTATGCCCTTGGTCTGAAGGAGCAGATCGTGTTCCCCGAAATCGATTATGATCGTGTCGATGCCGTTCGCGGTATGGATATCGTCATCGTCACCTCGGCGAATACCGACGATGAAGCTCGGGAGCTGCTCCGCGGCTTCCAGATGCCCTTCGCGTCGTAACGGAGAGAGCAGATGGCGAAGACGAGCGCTGTTAAGAAGAACGAACGTCGCGAGACGTTGTCGAAGAAGTTCGCTGCCAAGCGCGCTAAGCTGAAGGCGATCCAGATGGATCGTTCTGCCCCGATCGAAGAGCGGTTTGCCGCTGCTTTGAAGATGGCGGAGCTTCCGCGTGACGGTTCGAAGATCCGTATCCGGAATCGGTGTGAACTCACCGGCCGTCCGCGTGCGGTCTATCGGAAGTTCAAGCTGTGCCGTATTGCACTGCGTGAAATGGCGTCGGCCGGCCAGATTCCTGGCGTGGTCAAGGCTAGCTGGTAAGATAGGAGTAACTGGATATGGCGATGAGCGATCCCCTTGGGGATATGCTGACGCGCATCCGTAATGCCCAGCATGCCCGGATGTCGGTGGTTAATTCCCCGGCCTCCAAGCTGCGGGCCAACGTGCTTGATGTGCTGCAACGCGAAGGTTTCATTCGTGGCTACAGCCAGCACGAGGTGCGCGCCGGCGTCAACGAACTGCGTGTCGAATTGAAGTACCACGAGGGCCAGCCGGCGATTAAGGAGATCGGTCGTGTCTCCAAGCCGGGTCGTCGCGTCTACACCAAGATCAAAGACCTTCCGAAGGTCTACAACGGTCTGGGTATCGCGATCCTGTCGACCCCCCGTGGCGTGATGTCGGATGCCGAGGCTCGTACCGCCAATGTTGGCGGCGAAGTCCTCGCCCGTGTGTTCTAAGGAGCGCACGCGATGTCTCGTGTAGGTAAATACCCCGTGACGGTTCCTGCCGGTGTCAGCGTGACGCTGAACGGTGGCCAGCTGGTCGCGAAGGGCAAGTTGGGTGAGCTGACGCTTGCCATCTCGAACGAAGTCGAAACCAAGATCGAGGGCAACCTCATCTCCGTCTCGCCGAAGTCGGATGCCAAGTTCGCTCGTGCGATGTGGGGTACCACTCGCGCCCTGCTGAACAACATGGTCAAGGGCGTGTCCGAGGGTTTCTCGCGCCGTCTCGAGATCAACGGTGTCGGTTATCGTGCCGACGTCCAGGGCAAGAAGCTGACCTTGAAGCTCGGCTACTCCCACGACGTCATCTACGACATTCCGGCCGACGTGAATATCGTCGCCGAGAAGCCGACTCTGCTCGTCGTTTCGGGTGCTGACCGCCAGAAGGTTGGTCAGGTTGCGGCCGAGATTCGTTCGTACCGTGGTCCGGAGCCCTACAAGGGCAAGGGCATTAAGTACGAAGACGAATTCATCGTCCGTAAAGAAGGCAAGAAGAAGTAAGGATCACAGCCATGATGAAGCCGAAGGAACTATTCGAGCGTCGTCAGCGGCGTGTCCGCTCTCGACTGCGCGCGACGTCCAATGGACGTCTGCGTCTGTCCATTTTCCGCTCGAGCCAGCATATCTATGCTCAGATCATCGACGATGTTCAGGGTATCACTATCGCCGCCGCCTCCTCGATCGAGAAGGATCTGAAGGGCAAGCTGAAGACCGGTGCCGATATCGAGGCAGCCAAGGTCGTCGGCAAGCTGGTCGCCGAACGCGCCATTGCAAAGGGCGTTTCGACGGTCGTCTTCGATCGTGGTGGTTATCTGTTCCACGGCCGGGTGAAAGCCCTGGCCGACGCCGCCCGCGAAGGCGGGTTGGCGTTCTAAGGAAGGAGGGCGAAAAATGGCCCGTGAAGAACGTCAACAGCGCGACCGCCAGCCGCGCGAACGCGACGAGCCGGAGCTGATTGAAAAGCTCGTAGGCATCAATCGCGTTGCCAAGGTCGTGAAGGGTGGTCGCCGTTTCGGCTTCGCCGCTCTCGTGATCGTCGGTGACGGCAAGGGCCGCGTCGGCCATGGATCGGGCAAGGCCCGTGAAGTGCCCGAAGCGATCCGTAAGGCCACCGAACAGGCAAAGCGCAACATGGTGCGCGTCCCCTTGCGTGAAAACCGCACGCTGCATCACGACAGCCATGGTCACTTCGGTGCCGGTCGCGTCGTGGTTCGTGCAGCGAGCGCCGGTACCGGCATCATCGCCGGTGGTCCGATGCGCGCGGTGTTCGAAGCCCTGGGCGTGCAGGACGTGGTTGCCAAGTCGCTTGGCACCTCGAACCCGCACAACATGATCAAGGCAACTTTCGACGCCCTCGTGGCCGCCAACAGCCCGCGTGCTGTTGCTGCCCGCCGTGGCAAGAAGGTCGCTGACATCCTTGGTCGTCGCGACGGTGAAGCCGCCGCGGCTGCTGTGAAGGAGTAGGATCATGGCCGCAAAGAAGACCGAGAAGACCGCCGAAAAGAAGACCGTTACGGTCACTCAGATCGGCAGCCCGATCGGCCGCGAGGCTTATCAGCGTGATACGCTGAAGGGCCTGGGCCTGAACAAAATGCACCGGAGCCGTGTGCTGGAGGATACTCCGGCCGTGCGTGGCATGATCCGTGCCGTGCACCACCTGGTGAAAGTCGAGGAGCAGGCGTAGGCCCGTTGGGCTTACGTCGCTTCTTAAAGGGGATACACCATGAAGCTCAACGAGATCCGGGACAATCCCGGTGCTCATAAGCATCGCAAGCGTGTTGGTCGTGGTATCGGCTCTGGTAAGGGCAAGACCTCGGGCAGCGGTGTGAAGGGCCAGAAGTCGCGTACCGGTGTTGCCATCGGTGGCTTCGAAGGCGGTCAGATGCCTCTGCATCGCCGTCTGCCGAAGCGCGGTTTCAAGAATATTTTCCGCAAGGAATATCAGGTCGTCAATCTGGGTCGTATCCAGAAGGCGATCGACGAAGGCAAGCTCCAGGCCTCGGATATCGACGGTGCGAAGCTCCAGGCCGCTGGTCTGGTTCGCGTCGGCGATGCTCCGATCCGCCTCCTGAACAAGGGCGCGCTTTCGGCTAAGATCTCTGTGTCGATCGACTCTGCTTCGGCAGCTGCGGTTGCTGCGGTCGAAAAGGCGGGTGGCAAGGTTGCTCTCCCGGCCGTGGAAGCTGCCGCTTAACGCGGCAGCTCTCCCTCTTTTGTTTCCAACAGTCTGACGGTTCCGGAAAAGATGGCTTCTGCTGCCGAGCAATTGGCTGCCAACCTAAACTTCGGCGCGCTCGCGAAAGCAGCGGAGCTGAAGAATCGTATCTGGTTCACGCTGGCTGCGCTGGTCGTGTACCGGCTGGGGACCTATATCCCCTTGCCGGGCATTGACCCCTCGGTCCTGAACGAGATTTTCCGCCAGAACGCTGGTGGCATTCTCGGCATGTTCGACATGCTGGCGGGTGGAGCTCTCGGTCGTATGACCGTGTTCGCCCTTAACATCATGCCCTACATCTCGGCCTCGATCATCATTCAGCTCATGACGGCGGTTAGCCCGAAGCTGGAAGCGGTGAAGAAGGAAGGCGAGAGCGGGCGCAAGATTCTTAATCAATATACCCGTTACCTGACGGTGCTCCTGGCGACTGTCCAGGCCTATGGCATCTCGGTCGGGCTTGAAAGCTTCCAGGGCTCGAATGGCCCGGCGGTTCTCGCGGTCGCTTCTGGCGCTGCGGCGGACCTCTGGTTCTTCCGGGCGACGGCGGTCATCACTCTGGTCGGCGGCACCATGTTCGTCATGTGGCTGGGTGAGCAGATCACCGCTCGCGGTATCGGCAACGGTATCTCGCTGATCATTTTCGCGGGTATCGTCGCCAATTTGCCGCAGGCTCTGGCCGGTACGCTTGAACTCGGTCGTACGGGTGCTCTGTCCGCTGCCTTCATCCTGCTGCTGCTGATCGTTGTTGTGGCCGTGATCGCGTTCATCGTGTTCATGGAGCGCGCTCAGCGCCGGGTGCTGGTGCAGTACCCCAAGCGCCAGGTCGGCAATAAGATGTTCGGTGGCGAGAGCTCGCATCTGCCGCTGAAGCTGAACACCGCTGGCGTGATCCCGCCGATCTTCGCCTCGTCCCTGCTGCTGTTGCCCGCGACCATTGCTGGCTTCTCCGGGCAGAGTGCTGCGACGCAGCCGGCGTGGCTGAACTGGATCACGACGCATCTTGCCCATGGTGCACCGCTGTACCTGGGGCTCTATATCGCGCTGATCATCTTCTTCTGCTTCTTCTATACCGCGATCGTTTTCAATCCGGTTGAGACCGCAGATAATCTGAAGAAATACGGTGGCTTTGTGCCGGGCATCCGTCCGGGTAAGAACACCGCTGATCATCTCGATCATATCCTGACGCGTCTGACCGTTCTCGGTGCTCTCTATATCGCGGCGATTTGCGCACTCCCGGAACTTTTGATTTCGCAGTACTCAGTACCCTTCTACTTTGGCGGCACCAGCCTGCTGATTGTGGTCTCTGTGACGATGGATACCGTCGCCCAGGTCCATAGCCATCTGCTGGCGCACCAATACGAAGGTCTGATCAAGAAATCAAAACTGCGGGGGAGGCGTGGATGAACATTATCCTTTTGGGACCGCCGGGCGCCGGTAAAGGCACTCAGGCCCAGTACCTTCAGGATACGCACGGCCTGGTTCAGCTTTCGACCGGCGACATGCTGCGTGCAGCAGTGGCGTCTGGCTCGAAGCTGGGTCAGCAGGCGAAGACCATCATGGAAGCGGGCCAGCTGGTTCCCGATGCCGTGATGGTGGCCCTGATCGCCGACCGGATCTCGCAGCCCGACTGCAAGAACGGGTTCATTCTCGATGGTTTCCCGCGCACCGTCCGCCAGGCAGAAGCCCTGGACGAGATGCTGCAGGAAAAAGGACTGCAACTCGATGCCGTTATCGAGATGAAGGTCGATGATGCTGCCCTGACCGGGCGCATTACCGGTCGCTTCTCGTGCAAGAACTGCGGCGCGGGTTATCACGACGCGTTTAAGAAGCCTAAGGTCGAAGGTGTCTGCGACAAGTGTGGCCGCATGGAATTCGTGCGCCGCGCTGACGACACGGTCGAAGCTGTTTCGACCCGACTGAAGGTCTATCACGACCAGACTGCGCCGATTCTACCCTACTTCCGTAACAAGGGTGTTCTGCGCTCCGTCAATGGTATGGCGGATATAAAAGACGTTACCGGAGCCATCGAAGAGATTCTTCGTGAATCCGGTGCTAAGGTGAATTGACTCTTCGGACTACAGACCTATAATGCCGCGCCTTAAACGGATGGCGGCGCTAGGCGCTTTAGTCCTAGTGAAACTTGAGGAGAACGTGGCGTGGCGCGCATTGCTGGCGTGAACATCCCGACGCAGAAGCGTATTGAGATCGGCCTGACCTACATTTTTGGTATCGGTCCGACCAAGGCGAAAGAAATCTGCGAGAAGCTGGGCTTTGCGGCCGAGCGTCGGGTTCACCAACTGACCGACGAAGAGATTTTGCGGATTCGTGAACTCATTGACCGTGACTATACGGTCGAGGGTGATCTTCGTCGCGAAGTCGCCATGAACATTAAGCGGCTGATGGATCTCGGCTGCTATCGCGGGCTGCGTCACCGTAAGGGCCTTCCGGTCCGCGGTCAGCGCACCCATACCAATGCCCGTACCCGCAAGGGTAAGGCTAAGCCGATTGCCGGCAAGAAGAAGTAAGAAGGTTTAGCCGATGGCCAAGGCCCCAGCCACCCGCATTCGTCGCCGCGAACGTAAGAACATTACGGCCGGTGTTGCGCATGTGAATGCGTCCTTCAACAACACGATGATTACGATCACCGATGCGCAAGGCAACGTGATCGCCTGGTCCTCTTCGGGTACCAAGGGCTTCAAGGGTTCGCGCAAGTCGACCCCGTACGCTGCCCAGATGGCTGCCGAAGATGCTGGCCGCAAGGCGATGGAACACGGCATGCGCACCCTGGAGGTCGAGGTGAAGGGTCCGGGTGCCGGCCGCGAGTCCGCTCTGCGCGCTCTGCAGTCGGTCGGTTTCTCGGTCACGTCCATCCGCGACGTTACCCCGATCCCGCACAACGGCTGCCGCCCGCCGAAGCGTCGTCGCGTCTGACGACTGCCGACGCCTCGTTTCGACGGTCCCGCCGCAGGCCGGAGTTTCCCGGCTACGCGGCGGGGCTTCTGCCGTTCAGGCTCGATTGATCCTCTCCGCTTTTCATAACTGGGGTTATCGTCCCGTGATTCAAAAGAACTGGCAGGCACTGATTAAGCCGAACAAGCTTACCGTCGATCAGGGTGATGATCCTGCGCGGGTTGCCACCGTTGTCGCCGAGCCGCTCGAACGCGGCTTTGGTCTGACGCTCGGCAACGCCATTCGCCGGATCCTGCTCTCGTCGCTTCAGGGCGCCGCCGTTACGGCCGTCCAGATCGAAGGCGTGCTGCACGAATTCTCGTCGGTTGCTGGTGTCCGCGAAGACGTCACCGACATCGTTCTGAACGTCAAGTCGCTCGCGCTGCGTATGCATGGCGAAGGTCCGAAGAAGATCCGTGTCAAGGCGACCGGTCCCTGCACCGTGACCGCCGGCATGATCGAGACGGGCGCTGACATCGAGGTGATGAACCCCGATCTCGTGCTCTGCACCCTCGACCGCGACGCCAAGATCGTGATGGAGATGACGGTAAACATCGGCAAGGGCTATGTGCCTGCTGCCATGAACCGCCCGGAAGATGCCCCGATCGGTCTGATCCCGGTCGACGCGCTCTTCTCGCCGGTCCGTAAGGTTTCCTATAAAGTCGAGAACACCCGTGTCGGTCAGCAGACCGATTACGACAAGCTCTCGATGCGTATCGAAACCAATGGCGCCGTTACGCCTGAAGACGCCGTTGCGCTGGCCGCCCGCATCATGCAGGACCAGCTCTCGCTCTTCATCAACTTCGACGAGCCGCAGCCTGTGGCCGCTGAAGCTGGCGACAGCGATCTGCCGTTCAACAAGAACCTGCTGCGTAAGGTCGATGAACTCGAGCTGTCGGTCCGTTCGGCGAACTGCCTGAAGAACGACAACATCGTCTACATCGGCGATCTGGTTCAGAAGACCGAAGCAGAGATGCTTCGCACGCCGAACTTCGGCCGCAAGTCGCTGAACGAGATCAAGGAAGTGCTGGCTCAGATGGGTCTGCACCTCGGCATGGAAATCACCGGTTGGCCGCCTGAGAACATCGAAGAGTTGGCCAAGCGTCTCGAAGAACCCTATTGATCGTTATTCCCGCCTCCGGCTCTGTCGGGGGCGGGCGGATACCCACGAGCTATCGCCCGGTAGGTCCGGTTAAGGAGTTAGATAAATGCGTCACGGTATGAGCGGTCGTAAGCTGAACCGCACCAGCAGCCACCGCAAGGCAATGTTCAAGAACCTTGCCCAGGCGCTGATTAAGCACGAGCAGATCACCACGACCCTGCCGAAGGCGAAAGACCTTCGTCCGATCGTCGAGAAGCTCATTTCGCTCGGCAAGCGCGGCGATCTGCATGCGCGTCGTCAGGCATTCGCCGAACTGCGCGACGAAACCATCACCAAGAAGCTTTTCGAAGTGCTGGCAAAGCGCTACGAGAACCGTCAGGGCGGCTATGCTCGCATCCTGAAGGCCGGCTTCCGCTATGGCGATGCCGCTCCGATGGCCGTCATCGAACTCGTCGATCGTGATCCGGAAGCCAAGGGCCTGGATAGCAGTCCGATTTCGGGCGAAGAGACAGAGGAAGCGGCGGCCGCCTAACACGGCTGCCCCGACCGACCGGGAATAAGAGGCGCCGTCGTAAGACGGCGCCTCTTTCTTTTGCGCGGTTACCGGCTTGAAAAAGAGGCGCCCGGCTTTCGCTGGGCGCCTTTTGGCGTTCCGATGCTCGGGAGGTCAGCCGACCATCTTCGCCTGCGTCTGGGCGTCCACGGCGGCCACGGCGGTCATATTGATGATGCCGCGCACGGTGACCGAGGGGGTGAGGATATGGGCGGGCTTCGACACACCCATCAGGATCGGACCGACCGATAGCCCTTCGCCCAGCACCTTCAGCAGATTGAAGGCGATGTTCGAGGCATCGATGGCGGGCAGGATCAGGAGGTTGGCGGCACCGGTCAGGCGCGAGTTCGGGAACACACGCTTGCGGATTTCTTCCGACAGGGCGGCATCGCCATGCATTTCACCGTCGACCTCAAGGTTGGGGGCCTTGTCGATGATCTTGGTGAGCGCATCCCGCATCTTCTGGGCCGAGGGTGCGTCCGAACCACCGAAGTTCGAATGCGACAGCAGGGCCACCTTAGGCTCGATACCGAAGCGGCGGATTTCTTCGGCCGCCATCAGGGTCATCTCGGCGATCTGATCTGGGGTCGGGTCGCGCTGGACGTGGGTGTCGCACAGGAAGTAGGTGCCGCGCGACAGCAGCAGGGTGTTCAGCGCGTAGCAGCCCGTGGCGCCCGGTGCCATGCCGATGATGTCGCGGATATACTGCAGGTGCCGGTGATAGCGCCCGACGGTGCCGCAGATCATGGCATCAGCCTCGCCGCGCCGGACCATCAGCGCGGCGATGACGGAGGTGCGGGTACGCACGATGGTGCGGGCATTGTCCGGGCTGACGCCCTTGCGCTCCATCAGGCTGTGATAGAGCTGGCTATATTCGTTGTAGCGCGGGTCGCTTTCGGGGTTACAGACCTCGAAACTGGTGCCGATCTTGAGGCGCAGGCCCAGCTTGGCGATACGCTGTTCGATGACGCTCGGGCGGCCGATCAGGATCGGATGCACCAGCTTCTCGTCGACCACCACCTGGATGGCCCGCAGGACGCGTTCTTCCTCGCCCTCGGCATAGACGACGCGCTTCTTGTCGTTGCGCGCGCGCTCGAACAGCGGACGCATGACCTGACCGGAGCGATAGACGAAGAGCGACAGCTGTTCGCGATAGGCATCGAAATCCAGGATCGGGCGGGTGGCGACACCGCTATCCATCGCCGCCTTGGCGACCGCCGGGGCGATCTCCACGATCAGGCGTGGATCGAAGGGTTTTGGGATCAGGAATTCCGGCCCGAAGGTCAGTTCCTGATCGCCATAGGCCTTGGCGACGACTTCCGAGGTTTCGGCCATGGCAAGGTCGGCGATGGCGCGCACGCAGGCGATCTTCATCGCTTCGTTGATCGTGGTCGCGCCCACGTCCAGGGCGCCGCGGAAGATGAAGGGGAAGCAGAGGACGTTGTTGACCTGATTGGGATAGTCCGAGCGGCCGGTAGCGATGACGGCATCGTCACGCACCGCCTGCACTTCTTCGGGCATGATCTCCGGCGTCGGATTGGCCAGCGCCAGGATCAGCGGCTTGGGGGCCATCTTCTTGACCATCTCGGCCTTCAGCACGCCGGGGGCGGACAGGCCGAGGAAGATGTCGGCATCGTCGATCACTTCACCCAGGGTGCGCTTGTCGGTCGGTCGGGCATAGCGCTCCTTGCGCTTGTCCATCAGCTCGTTGCGGCCCTGATAGACGACACCGACGACATCGGTGACCCAGATGTTCTCCAGCGGCATGCCCATATCGACCAGCAGGTCGAGGCAGGCCAGCGCAGCGGCACCGGCGCCGGACACCACCAGCTTCACCTTGGTGATGTCCTTGCCGACCACGCGCAGGCCATTGAGGATCGCGGCATTGACGATGATGGCGGTGCCATGCTGGTCGTCATGGAAGACCGGGATCTTCATGCGCTCGCGCAGTTTGCCTTCGACCTCGAAGCATTCCGGCGCCTTGATGTCTTCCAGATTGATCGCGCCGAAGGTCGGCTCCAGGGCGGCGATCACCTCGACCAGCTTGGCCGGGTCCTTCTCGTCGATTTCGATATCGAAGCAGTCGATACCGGCGAACTTCTTGAAGAGGACGGCCTTGCCTTCCATCACCGGCTTGGAAGCCAGCGGACCGATATCGCCCAGACCCAGGACGGCGGTGCCATTGGTGATGACGGCGACGAGGTTGCCGCGGCTGGTATAGCGGACGGCTTCGGACGGGTCCTCAGCAATCGCGGTGCAGGCATAGGCCACACCGGGGGAGTAGGCGAGGGCCAGGTCGCGCTGTGTCGCCATCGGCTTGGTGGCAACCATCGCCAGTTTGCCCGGCGTCGGTAAGCGGTGATATTCCAGCGCCGCTTCCCGGATGTCCTCGGCCATTCGCATCTCCTCCCGCGTAAGCTTGTAGGGTCCGCTTCAGCGAACCTGCTGGTTTTGGTTAGCCGATGCGGGGGAGAGGCGCAAGCGTAGAGGGGCGGGGGGCAGGGCAGCTATGCCCGAATCCTGTAATGACAAAAGGCCCGCTACGGGAGCGGGCCTTTTAAGTCCTATGGTGCGGTCGAGAAGACTCGAACTTCCACTCCCTTTCGGGAACAGCGACCTCAACGCTGCGCGTCTACCAATTCCGCCACGACCGCGTAGGGAACCGTCGGAACAAATGCTCGCTCCGTGGTGGGCCGGGTAAGTATCAGAAGCAGGACAGGTGCGCAAGGGCTATTCGTTCCCGTCAGGGCATTTCGCTTGCCTTGGGACGGTCCCCGTCCTATCTCCCAGCCCAAGGGTTTGAGAAGGGGCCACCAAACATGGTCGAATGGCGCGTAGAGCCTGGGTTGCTGAAGTATGAGGCGGCGGTTGCCGCCATGGAAAAACGCGCCGAGGAGATCTATGAGGGGCAGGCGGGCGAGCTGGTCTGGCTCGTCGAACATCCCCCGCTTTATACCGCAGGCACCTCGGCGCGGGAGGGTGATCTGCTCGACAGCCGTTTCCCCGTCTACCAGACGGGGCGGGGCGGGCAATATACCTATCACGGGCCGGGACAGCGGGTGGCGTACGCCATGCTGGATCTGCGCGAACGGGGGCGTGACGTGCGGGCCTATGTCCATGACCTGGAAGAATGGCTGATCGAAACCTTGGATGCCCTTGGCGTCAATGGCGAGCGGCGCGAAGGCCGCGTCGGCATCTGGGTCCAGCGGGGCGAGGGCGTTCTGGCGCGCGAAGATAAGATCGCGGCTATCGGCGTACGCCTGAAGCGCTGGATCAGTTTTCACGGCATCGCGCTCAATGTAGCGCCGAACCTTGATCATTTCGCGGGCATCATCCCCTGCGGTATCCGCGAACACGGGGTGACCTCGCTCGCCGATCTGGGCAGGCCTGCGGACATGGCAACAGCCGATGCCGCGCTCAAGGCAGCCTTCCTGCGGGTCTTCGGATAGGGTCTGGCACGATCCCTGCTTTTCATCGGTTTTTCCCTCTCGAAGGAAACGACCATGAAGCGCAGGCACTTCCTTTCCACAATCGCTCTTTCCGCCGTAGCCCTGTCCCTGCCCATGGGCGCCCAGGCCGATGCTCTGGCGGATATCACCAAGGCGGGCGTGCTCAAGGTCGCGGTTCCGCAGGATACGCCGCCTTTCGGATCGGTCGGTGCCGACATGGCGCCCCAGGGCTATGACATCGATATGGCCAAGCTCATCGCCGGCAAGCTGGGCGTGAAGGTCGAACTGGTGCCGGTCACCAGTGCCAACCGCATTCCTTATCTGCAGACCCAGAAGGCTGACATCGTCATCTCCAGCCTCGGCAAGAACCCCGACCGCGAGAAAGTGATCGATTTCTCGGCAGCCTATGCCCCCTTCTTCAACGGTGTGTTCGGTCCGGCGGGTGTGGCCGTCAGCAAGGCCGAAGATCTGGCGGGCAAGACCATCGGCGTCACGCGCGGCGCGGTCGAGGATCTGAAGCTGACCGAGATCGCGCCCTCCTCGGCGACCATCAAACGATACGAGGATAACAACGGCACCATCTCCGCCTTCCTGTCGGGGCAGGTGGACCTGATCGCCACCGGCAACGTCATTGCCGCCGCCATCCTGGCCCGCAACCCGCCCAAGAAGCCGGAGATCAAGTTCCTGATCGCGAACTCGCCCTGCTACGTCGGCCTCAATAAGAACGAACCCGCGCTGCTGGCCAAGATCAACGAGATCATCGCGGGGGCTAAAGCCGATGGTTCCCTCAATGTGATCGCCGAGAAATGGCTGGGCGCGAAGGTGCCTGCCGACCTTTAGGCACACCTTATGTTCGTCGTCATCCCGTGGCTTGACCACGGGATCTCCTCCGGGAGCCGGGTCAATTCTTCCTGAGACAGTGTGGAAATGCTCCCGGAGGAGACCTCGGGATCAAGTCCCGGGGTGACGGGAACTTTAGGAGCCAACAGAGGCGATGGATTGGCATCGCCTCTCATTCAGGCAATCCGTTAAAGGCTGGGCGATATCCATGGGCTACAGCTTCGATTTCTCCTCCGTCCTCGGTTATTCCGCCGTGTTGCTGAAGGGCATCCTGATCACGGTGGAACTGACCCTGATCGGCGGTCTGCTAGGGGTAGCACTCGGGATCCTCTGCGCCTGGACGCGCAGTTTCGGGCCAAGGTGGGGGCGTTGGATCGCCACTGCTTATATCGAGATGATCCGCAACACGCCCTTTCTGGTGCAGCTCTTCTTCGTCTTTTTTGGCCTGCCTGCGCTTGGGCTGCGCCTGTCGGAGATGCAGGCGGCCTCCCTCGCCATGGTGCTGAACCTCGGGGCCTATAGCGCGGAGATCATCCGCGCGGGCATCCAGGCAACCGCCAAAGGCCAGTTCGAGGCGGGGGTGAGCCTAGGGATGACGCAGCTCCAGACCTTCCGCTATGTCGTGCTCCTGCCGTCGCTTCAGCGCATCTGGCCCGCGCTCTCCTCGCAGATCGTGATCGTCATGCTGGGGTCGGCCGTGGTCTCGCAGATCGCGGTCGAGGACTTAAGCTTTGCCGCCAACTTCATTCAGTCGCGCAATTTCCGGGCGTTCGAGATGTATTTCGTCACGACCGCGCTCTATCTCGCGTTGGCTTTCCTGCTGCGGCTGATCCTGTCGCGGATAGGCATACACCTCTTTGCCAGGAGGGTCGCGCGATGACGGAATTCACCCTTTGGGACATCGTGCGCAATCTGCTGCTGGCGGCACGCTGGACGGTGGTGCTGTCCTTGGTGGCCTTCGTCTGTGGCGGGCTGCTGGGGCTGGTGGTCCTGATGCTGCGTACCGGCCGTTCCCCCATCGTACGGCAGGTAGCCCGCGGCTATATCGAGCTGTTTCAGGGGACACCGCTGCTGATGCAACTGTTCCTCTGTTTCTTTGGGCTGGCGCTGCTGGGGGTCAATGTCTCGCCCTGGGCGGCAGCCGGGATCGGGCTCACGCTCTGGACCGCGGCCTTTCTTGCTGAGATATGGCGCGGCTGTGTCGAGGCTATCGCCAAAGGCCAATGGGAAGCCTCGGCCAGCCTGGGCATGGGCTATCTGCAGCAGATGCGCTATGTCGTGCTGCCCCAGTCCCTGCGCATCGCCGTGCCGCCCACGGTGGGCTTCTCGGTCCAGGTGGTGAAGGGCACCGCCGTCACCTCGATCATCGGCTTTGTGGAGCTGTCCAAGGCCGGGACGGTGGTCACCAACGCGACCTTCGAGCCCTTCACGGTCTATGGCGTCGTCGCCCTCATCTATTTCGCCCTCTGCTGGCCGCTCTCCAAGGCCAGCCAGTCTTTGGAAAGGCGTCTCAATGCCGCTCATCGCCATCACTGACGTCAAGAAGCGCTTCGGGGATAACGAGGTGCTGAAGGGCATCTCCCTCGATATCGAACCGGGCGAGGTCATCGCCATCATCGGCAAGAGCGGGTCAGGGAAATCGACCCTGCTCCGCTGCATCAACGGGCTGGAGTCCATCGACGAAGGCTCGATCCTGGTCGGCGGGGTGCATCTCTCGACCGAGGAGAGCGCCCTGAAGGCCTTGCGGCTGAAGGTCGGGATGATCTTTCAGCAGTTCAATCTGTTCCCCCATCTGTCGGCGGGCGGCAATGTCATGCTGTCGCCCCAGGTGGTGAAGAAGGCGGCGAAGGCGCCAACCGAAGAACTGGCCAAGAAGATGCTGGAGCGGGTGGGCCTCGGCCATAAGTTCGACGCCTATCCCGATCAGCTTTCGGGCGGTCAGCAGCAGCGGGTGGCGATTGCGCGCGCCCTGGCGATGGAGCCGATGGCCCTGCTGTGCGACGAAATCACCTCCGCCCTCGACCCCGAACTGGTGGCCGAAGTGCTGGCCGTGGTGAAGTCCCTGGCATCCGAGGGAATGACTCTGGTCATGGTAACGCACGAGATGCGCTTTGCCCGCGAGGTCTGCGACCGCGTGGTCTTCATGCACCAGGGCCGGGTGCATGAGATCGGCCCGCCGGAGGAGGTCTTCGCCCATCCGAAGACCCCGGAGCTTCAACAGTTCCTGGGCGTCGCAGCGGCGGCCTAGGTGGTCAGCACCAGGCGGTAGGCGTTGGTATCGCGCAGGACAAAACCCAGGCGGCGGTAAAGCCGGTTGGCGGCCTCCCGGGATGGGCGCGAGGTCAGATCGATCTTTTTGGCTCCATGATCTCGGGCCAAACGGATCGCCGCCTGGATCAGAGCTTCGCCGAGGCCCTGCCCACGATGGCTGTCCAGGACCACTACGTCATCGATAAAGCAGCGGCTGCCGGTGGCTGTCCGGATGGTGACGAGCGTGGTCATGCCGATGATTACGCCTTCCGACTGTGCGATCAGCATGTCGTTTGTCGGGGAGGCCAGAATGGCGGCGAGATCCGCTTGGCTGGGGGCCGGCGCATCAGACGAGAGCTGAGCGACCAGGGCGGCAATATCCTGGGTCGCTTCCGGCGTTGCGACGATCAGACGGGTGATGTCTGTCATGATGCCGCCGCCGATCGCTGACCCAGTTTTTTAGCATAGAAGGCGAGAGCCAGGGCCAGCGCTCCGAAGGCAACGCCGATCCAGGGGAGCTGGGCGTAGGTCGCACCGGCGGTTAGCGCGATCCCACCCACCCAGGCACCAGCGGCATTGCCAAGGTTGAAGGCGCTGTGGATCAAGGTTGCCGAGACGTTGGGCGCGTCCTTGGCGTAATCCAGCACCCGCGTCTGCAAGGCCGGGCCGGGGGCGAAGGTGGCGGCTCCCAGCAGGAAGAAGGTGACGCTGGCGGTCCAGGCCCAGAAGCTCGTCACGGTCAGCGCCAGATACAGCGCCAGCAGAACGCCGAAGACGCCCAGGATCGCCGCCATCTGATTGCGGTCGGCAAGCTTCCCGCCCAGCAGCACACCCGTCAGGTTACCTGCGCCGAACAGCAGCAGGACCGCCGAAATCTCGGCGGTCGTCATGCCCGCCGTGCTTTCCAGCAGCGGCGCGATGTACGTCAGGACCGAGAAGAGGGCGATGGAGATGGTCGCGCTCATGCCCAGGGTCAGCAGGACCTGCGGGCGGCCCAGCACCACGAATTCGCGCAGCATGCTGGTCGAGGGTTTATCCTGGGGCTTGGGCTTCACGAAAATCACCAGCAGCGCGGTCGCCAGGATGGCGATGGGCAGCAGCGCCCAGAAGGTCGACCGCCAGCCCATCTCGTGCCCCAGCATAGTGCCCAGCGGCACCCCGCCGACATTGGCCAGGGTCAGGCCGGAGAACATGAGGGCGATGGCGCTCGACCGTTTCTCGTAAGGCACCAGGTCGGCCGCGACCACCACGCCGATCCCGAAGAAGGAAGCATGGGAGAGGGCGGTCACGATGCGCGCGATCATCAGCAGTGTGTAATTGGGCGCGATGGCGCAGAGGATATTGCCGGTGATGAAAATGCCGATCAGCCATAACAGGGCGCGTTTGCGCTCCAGCCGCCCCGCGAACAGCGTGACCACCGGCCCGCCGAAGGTGACGGTCAGGGCATAGGCGCTCACCAGCAGCCCCGCCGCCGGGATGCTGACGCCGAGGTCTATCGACAGGTCGGGAAGTAGTCCCATGATGACAAATTCGCTGGTGCCGATCGCGAAGGTGGCGACGGCAAGCGCGATCAGCGCTGGAGGCATGGCGGTTTCTTTCGAGGCAGGCTTTTTGAGGCGAGGCAGTTTGTTTTTCCGCGATCTAAGCCCTGTGGCAGCCATAGGGCAAGCAGACCGTCGTGGTGAGTCAAACTTAGGGCGCGGGTGAGTCAAAACCGTGACGCTGTCATTTGTCTGCTGACCTGGGGCTGCGCCTTGGTAAAGCTAGGCGTCCCTCAAGGGAGGAGACGTCCCCATGAAAATAAAAAACGGCGCCGAGAAGGTTCTCTTCTGGCGAAATCGCGCCGACGTCACGCTGGTTCTGGCACGCGGTTCAACCGAGGTTGGCCGCTGCCAGCTGCCCATCGATCCCCAGTCACTGACGGGGGATATCTGGCATATGATCGCCTGCTGCCTGCGCGCGATGGCAGGGGATGCCCGCCGCGATGCCCATGATGGCATGGTGATCCAGCCCGTGCCGGTGCGCGATCCGGCTGACGGGACTGCCCATACCCTCATCCATATTCCCTTCGGCCCCCGCGGCGATAACAGGCTGGAGATTGCAAGCAATCTCTATCCGCTGCCGGAGGCTGTGCGGACCCGGCATCTGTCGCGCCTGGCCGATGAATTCGAAGCTTGTGCACGGCTGGCCGATCAATATGCCCGTCCTGCCCTGGAACCTGCGGCGTGAGTCTTCCCTTCGTGTCACGGCTCGGACTAGTATCCCGTTCGTAGGCCGATCTTTTTGATGCGGTTCCCGGGGGCAGGCATGGCGATAGCAGAGACGCAAGAACGGCATTACGTCGTCTTCGGCATCGCCGGGCGCCGATGTGCCCTGGTGCGTGAGGCCGTGCGTGGTTTGCTGCCCTTGCCCAATCTCTGGCGTCCCCCCGGTACTCCCCAGATTCTGGCTGGTTTTGTCAATGTCGCGGGCGATGCGGTCGCGGTGCTGGATCTGAAGCGTCTGTTCGGGCTTGCCGCCGATGTGTCCGACAAGGAAAGCGAGTTTTATCGCCATCTTATCTTGGTCGATGGCGTGCTGTCCGACCGGCCGGTTGCCCTGCTGGTCGACAGGGTGCAGGCCGTGACCCGTCTCCCTGATGACGTGCTGCAACCGCTGACTGGCGATGCCAGCCAGAACGGCGTGCTGGAGGCTGAAGCAGCGGTCGATGGCGAATTGGTGCATATCCTCTCGCTGTCCCGCCTGTTGCTCGATGCCGAGCGCGCGGGACTGGCGGATCTGGAACGCGAGGCGGCGGCCCGTATCGGCGAATGGGCCGGCGCCTCATGAGCCCGGGCGCCGGGCGCACCGAAGCTCCCGTGACAGCCGTGGTGAACGGCGCGTTCCTCGCCTTGAAAGAGCGGGTGATCGCCCGTACCGGCCATTTCTATTATCAGGATAAGGACGATCTGCTGTGGGATCGCGTCCTGCGTCGCATGCTGGCGACCGGGCGCTCCGATTGTCAGGCCTATCTCGATCTGCTGGCGGAAAGCGACGGGGAATGGGCGGCGCTCGAGGCCGATATCACGATCGGGGAGACCTTCTTTTTCCGTTATGGCGAACAGTTCGCGGCCCTGCGCGAAACGATCCTGCCCGACCTGATCGCCCGGAATGCCGAAGAGAAGCGCCTGCGTATCTGGAGTGCTGGCTGCGCCACGGGGGCGGAGGCCTATTCGGTCGCCATCGTCTTGCGCGAGTTGTTGGGCGATGCTTTTGCAGACTGGCGGATCAGCATTCTTGGCACCGACATCAACGAGCGCTTCCTGGGAATCGCCCGCGAGGGGCGGTTCGGGCGTTGGGCCTTGCGGGTTCTGGATGCTGAAAAGCGCGCCGCTTATTTTACCCAGAATGGCGAGAATGACTGGAGCCTGCGCCCGCGCTATCGCGGTGTGGTTCGGTTCGAGCGTCATAATCTGCTGAGCCTGACCGACGGTACCTCGCCGCTGGAGATGAGCGATTTCGATCTGGTGCTCTGCCGGAATGTGCTGATCTATTTCCATCCCGACATGGTGGTGCAGATCGTGGCGGGTCTGCGCAGAAGCCTGCGCGAAGGCGGCTGGATGCTGCTGGGCCATGCCGAACCTAATCCCGTCTTCGAGCGGATCATGCGGACGGTGAACCTGCCCGGCACCGTCGCCTATCGCAATATGCCGCCCGAGAGCGCGCCACAATTGGACGTGCCGCAACTCGCCGCACTGGCTGCACCGGCGCCGATGGCGGAACCGCTTGTACCGCGTCCCAAGCCCGTACCCAAGCCGGCCCCGGTGCATGCCGCTGTTGTCGAGCAGACCCAGGTTGTCGGAGAGACTATCGACGATCTGCTGGCTGCAGTGCGCAGGCTTGCCGATGCAGGCGACCTGCGGGGGGCGTTGGCAATCTGCGACCATGCGCTCGACGCGGCGCCGACCGATGCGCGGCTCCAGTATTACGCGGGCATGATCCATCAAGGACTGGGGCAGATGCCAATCGCGGAAAAGGCTTTCCGGCGCGCGCTCTATCTCAATCAGGGGTTCGTGATGGCCCAGCTTGGACTGGGATTACTGCTGGTAGGGAGCGGTCGGCGCGCGCAGGGGCAGCGTTATATTGCCAATGCCGCGCAACTTTCGGCATCCTGGCCGGCCGATGATCCGGTGCCGGAAGGGGATGGCATGACTGCGGCGCAACTGCGTCAGATTGCACGGAATGCGCTGGCCCGCACGTCTGCCAAGAAGGGGCGGTCGCCATGGTAGACCGCAGCAAACAATTAGCCCGCCGGATGGAGGCGATGGCCCAGGCCCGGCGCGAGCGGATGCTGGATCGCCGGACCCAGGATATCGCCCGCCCGCCAGCCCAGGCAGCGGCTATGGGCGAAGCCATGCTGGTGCTGAGCGCCGGGGGAGCCTCCTATGGCCTGCCGGTGGCAAGCGTGGCCGAGGTGTTGCCCCATAAGCCTTGTGTGCCCGTGGTGGGTGCGGCGCTGGCGATGCTGGGCGTCTTCTCGCGCGGTGGACGCATGGTCAGTGCCCTCGATCTGGCGGCTATTCTATCCGGCCGTATGTCCGCGGCGGATGGCGGCTACCTTGTGGTTCTGCGTGGTGTCGAACCGCCCATTGCCCTGCGGGTCGACGCTGTAACCGGCACGGGTGATGTAAGGCGCGTTGCGTCGGTCGATATCGCAGACGGTGCCGCCGGCGGCGAGCGCGATGCCGTGGTTGCCTATGGCAGCCTGTTGTCCGATCCGACGGCACCTCTTGCCGGACTTATTGATCTTGGGCGCCTGCTGCGCCCCTTCCTCCTTCCAACCTCCCCCTCAATCGGAGCATGACCGCCGTGTCGATTTCGATCGCCAACCGCATCCTTCTCGGCTTTGCCCTCATCACGGCGATGCTGATCGGCATCGGCATATATGCCCTCAATCAGGTGGAGCGGGTCAGTACCACGGCAGCGGGGCTCGCCACCCGTGATGTGATTGTGATCAAGAAGATTGAGGCGATCCGCGAATCCGAGCGCCAGATGCGCGATACACGCCAGGCTCTGGTGACGGAATATCTGCTGCGTTCGCTCGGGCGCCCGACTCAGCAAGGGCCGGATCTCGCCGCACAATGGCGCCGTCAGGCTGGAGCAGCGGATGCCGCCATCGCCGATACGATTGCCCAAGTGAATCAGTATCGCAGTCAGGCGACCTCGCCGGAGCGGATCAATGCCTGGAGCCAGATCAGCCAGCGCTTCACGGCTCTTGCCGCCGATATGCGCCAGCTGCAGGACCAGACGGAACGCCAGTTCTCTGCGACCGCAATCAATGACGCGCCCGGCGTCCAGGCGGCTGACAATGGGGTCGTCCAGGCACGCGACGCCTTCTTTGCCAATCTGGCCGTCGCGCGGACCGAGGTTGATCGCGGCATCGATGCAGGGCGTAAGGTGGCGGAGGATATCTATTCCGAAAGCTATTATTCGGTCCTGATCTCGATTGCCGTCGCGGCCATCTTCGCTGGGATCATCAGCATGGCGATCCGGGGTTCGATCACCGCGCCGCTGGCCCAGTTCATGGCGTTTGTCGAGCGTGTCGGCCATGGCGATCTGACCGGTCAGACCATCGTCACCCGCAATGACGAACTGGGGCGGCTGGGCGAAACTCTGAACGCCATGGTTGTCGGCCTGCGCCAGCTTGCCAAACAAAGCCGGGAAGTGACCGAGAATCTGAATGCCGCCGCCGCTGAGATCCGCGCCTCCACCCAGGAGCAGGCGGCCAGCGTCGAAGAGCAGCTTGCCGCCGTGCAGGAAACCGCCGCCACGGTGGACGAGATCACCCATGCAGGCAGCCAGATCGGCAAGCGCGCGCAGGAAGTGATCGCGACCGCCCAGGCGACCGCCCATACCAGCACCGCCGGTCTGCGCGCGGTCGAAGAAACGGCCAAGGCCATGGACGCCATCCGCGAGCAGGGAGAGGCGGTGGCGGAAAACATCGTCGCCCTGAGCGAGAAGACGATTGCGATCAGCGAGATCATCGCCACCGTAAACGACGTCTCCGAACGCTCGCATCTGCTGGCGCTGAATGCGGCCATCGAAGCGGCAGCGGCGGGCGAAAGCGGTCGCAGCTTCGCCATCGTAGCGGCTGAAATGAAAGTACTGGCGGATCAGGCCAAGGAGGCGACGACCCAGGTGCGCTCGATCCTTGGCGATATCCAGCGCGGCATCAATACCTCGGTCATGCTGGCGGAGGAGGCGGTGAAGCGCGTCGTCGCGGGCAAGGAGCGGACCGATACCACCCAGCGCACCATCGAGGAAATCACCGGCCGGGTGCAGGAAGGCGTGCAGACCTTCCAGCAGATCGTCGCCTCGACCAATCAGCAGCAGCTTGGCATCGAACAGGTGATGGCAGCCTTGCAGAATATCCGTCAGGCCAGCCAGCAGACAGCGGCGGGTACCCGCCAGCTCGATGGGGCGGCGGGCAACCTCAGTTCGCTGTCGCAACAGCTTGTGACCATGACGGACCGGTATCGGCTTTAAGAGAAAAGGCGACGGACAGCCATCGTGACGGACCTTCGCGCCCAACTTCTGGCGGCCTTCGATATCGAGCATCGCGAGCATCTCGAGGCGATCCGTGCTGTCCTGGCGCTGGCGGCCAAGGATGCATCCGTCGATTTCAAGGATGCGTTCCGCCGGGCCCATAGCCTGAAGGGGGCGGCACGGGCGGTTGACCTTCCCGCTGTCGAAGACGTGGCCAATAGGTTGGAAGCGATCCTGGCGCGCTTGAGCGAGGGAACGCTGGCCGTCGATCCACCCTTGCTCAAGGGGCTGCATCTGGGTCTGGATGCGGTGGAGCGCTATGTGGCCGACCTCGCCGGTTCGCCGCTGATTGCGCCGGGGGTTACCGAAACTCTGGACCTGCTGGCGCAAGGCTTGGCTGCCCCCAATCCGCAGACCCCGCCTGTTCAGGCATCAGCATCCCCGGCCCCAGCGGTTGCCTATTTGCGGGTCGCGACGGAGCAGGTCGAAGATCTGCTGCGACAGATGCACGATTGGAACAGCGACCTGCTGGGCGTGGAAGCCGTCGGTGCGGGCTTCGTCTCCATTGATCGGCAGGTGCGTGCGCTCCGGCGCGATTGGGACAGACTGGCCGTCAAGCCACGCGCGGCAGACGGACGCGGGGCCGATGCCTTGCGTGATTTCGACCGCCAGCTCAAGGATCTGTTCCGGGGACTGGGGGCTTTGTCGCGCGATTATCGCCGGGCCGCCTGGGTGCTGGGGAATACCAGTCGTCGCTTGCAGAAAGGGGTCGCGGAGATCGCCCTGGTTCCGGTTTCGTCGGTCTATGGCGAATTCGGCCGGATGGTGCGGGACATGGCGCGCGATCAGGGCGTCGATGTGGCGGTGATAACCGAAGGGTTCGATCTTCAGGTCGACCGGCAGGTCTTGCAGAAGCTCAAAGATCCGACCCTGCATCTGCTGCGCAACGCTGTCGGCCATGGCGGCGAGGCGGCGGAGGTTCGGCGGGCCAAGGGGAAACCGGCCGAGCTGACCATCACCCTGGCTTTCGCCTCCAAAGGGGGGCGCCTGGAAGTCATGGTGCGTGACGACGGCCCCGGCCCGGATCTGGCCCGGATCCAGACGACGGCGGTAGAGCGCGGCCTGTTACCTGCGCCGACCCGAAGCGCCCCGCGCCTGTCGGCGGACCAATTGCTAAGCATCGTTTTCGCGCCGGGCTTCTCCACCGCTATCGCTGTCGACCGTCTGTCGGGCAGAGGCATGGGCCTGTCGGTTGTTGCTGAAGCGGTCCGGGCGCTCCATGGCAGCGTCATCCTGCGGGCCGGAACTCCATTCGGGGCGGAGGCGGTGGTCTCCGTGCCGCTCCAGGCATCGCGCCAGACTATTTTGTCGGTGGATGCAGGCGGCCTTACCTATGCGATCCCGACCCATGGGGTGGAGCGTCTGTTGCGCCTGCCGGTGAGCGCCATCGAGAATGCCGACGGGCGTTCGGCGGTTCGGATCCAGATAGCGGGCAATGACGTTATGGTTCCGATCATGGGCATGGCGTCACTCTTAGGGGCCGCGAATGCGGCAGTCCCCGTTGAAGGGGATACGATCAAGGCCGTTCTGCTACGGCGGGGCGAGCGGCGCTGTGCGCTTGCCGTCGATGGCTTCCACGATGTGCATCAGGCGCTGATCGGCGAGGCCCATGCGGTGGGCATCGACCGCGATATCGTCTCCGGCGCGATCATTGAGGGCGGCGAACCGGCCTTGGTGCTCGATCCCGATGCGCTGGTGCGGCGCTGGATGCGCAGTGACGCGGGCCGGATGGCGGGCAGCCTCGGTCTGCTGCCGCGACAGGAAGCCGATGAACTTGCCCCGACCGTGTTGGTGGTCGACGACAGCATCACGACCCGCACCTTGCAGAAGAGCATTCTGGAGGCCCAGGGTTATCGGGTGCTGCTCAGCGTCGATGGGGCAGAAGCGCTTCAGCTTTTGCGCTCCGGCACCGTCATGATCGATCTGGTGGTGGCGGACGTCGAGATGCCCCGCATGGACGGATTCTCGCTGCTGCAGGCGGTGAAGAATGACGCCGGTCTGGCGACGATCCCCTTCATCCTGATGACATCGCGGGAATCGCCCGAGGATGTCCGGCGAGGGCTGGATCTGGGCGCCGATGCCTACCTCACCAAACAGAAGTTCGACCAGCGCGACCTGCTGGCGACCATCGGGCGGCTGCTGTGAGAGGCGGCGGGCAATTGGGAAACCGCGTGGTTCCCGTGCGCGTTATGATCGTCGAGGATTCGACGGTGGTGCGCCAACTGCTGGCCGCGCTCATCACCCAGGACGCGCGCCTGATGCTGGTGGCGGCAGTGGCCTCTGCGGAGGAAGCCTATCAGGAAATCCCTCGGGTCCGCCCGGACGTCATCTCCATGGATATCCGCCTGCCGGGCGACAGTGGCCTCGACGCCACGCGGCGCATCATGGCGGAATGGCCGACGCCTATCGTGGTGATCGCCGATAGCGTCAATGACGGCTCCCTGAAGATCTCCATGAATGCCCTGCGGGCCGGGGCCTTGAGCGTGGTCGAAAAGCCCGTCGGTATCGCCTCGGACGGTTATGCGGATCTGGCGGAAACCATCTGCACCCAGCTTTATATCATGAGTCAGGTGCCGGTGATCCGGCAGCGCGCGCCCAGGGCGCCGCTGGTACGCAAGCTGGCAGGCGAGAGTGCTGCCGCTATCCCCGTCGTCCCCAGCCTCGTCGCGCTGGCAGCCTCCACGGGTGGTCCGCCTGCGCTTGCCAAGGTCCTGAGTGCGTTACCGACAGATTATCCTGCGCCGGTGTTGGTCGTTCAGCATATGGGGCCGGCCTTCATGGAAGGCTTTGCCTCCTGGCTCGATGGTCTGATCGATCTGCCGGTGAGTCTGGCCCGTGACGGCGAAACCGCCTTGGCGGGCCGGGTCTATGTGGCGCCGGGTAACAGCCATCTGACGGTGGAGCCGGGGAATATCCTGCGCCTTGGCTATGAGCAGCCTTTGTCCGGCCAGCGCCCATCGGCAACCATCCTGTTCCAATCCCTGGCCCGCACCCTGGGGCCGCGCGGCCTGGGTGTCATTCTGACCGGCATGGGCGAGGATGGCGCGCGCGGGTTGCTCGAGATGCGTCAATCCGGGGCCTATACGATTGCCGAAAGCGAACAGACCTGCGTGGTCTATGGCATGCCCGCTGCTGCCGTAAAGCTGGGGGGCGCACGGGTCAGCCTGCCACTTGACAGCATCGGCCCGCGCCTGGTGCAACTGGCTGGGGTGGGCGGCGCATGACCGCCGCCATCGCACCCTTGATTCCCCGTGCTGCCCGTATCCTCGTCGTCGAGGATAGCGAGACCCAGGCTCTCCAGATTCGCAGCCAGCTGGAGGCTCAGGGCTTCAATGTTACCACGGTTCCTTCAGCTGAAGGGGCTTTGGCGCGTCTCAATGATCGTCTGCCCGATCTGCTGATTGTCGACCTGCATCTGCCGGGCATGAACGGCGATGAGTTTGTGCGCCAGCTGCGGCTCAACGGGGGTACCCGCGCCTTGCCGGTCCTGATGCTGACCGGCGCGAATGAACGCGAGCAGGAACGGCTGGGTCTGGAAAGCGGTGCCGATGCCTATGTGGCGAAATCGGCCGACTGGGATCTGATCGTTCTGCGTATGCGCGCGCTGCTGCGCCGTCGTCCCGACGATGATCCCGACGCCCATCTGCTGCGGGAACCTAGTCCATCCCTTGCGACCTTCCGCCGGGCACGGGTGATGATCCAGCATCACAGTGCGACCTTCCGCCTGTATCTCGAAGGTCTGGCGGCGCAGGAGGGTTACGAGATCCAGGTGGCGACAGATGAGCGCGCGTTGCTCGATATCGCGTCCTCCTCGGCGACGGCGCCTGATGCCATCCTGCTCGATACCTCCACCGGCAATCCGGGCGGGGTAGAGCTTTGCCGCCGTCTGAACGTGCTGCGGAACATCACCGGCGCGCCGGGCCTGGAGCCGCCGTCCTTCCATATCATCTGCATCGGCAGCGATGGCGAGGCGGCCAAGCAGGTGCTGGAGGATGCTTTCGCGGCCGGGGCCGATGATTTCATTCCCTCCAGCATCGATGCTGAAAGCCTGCGCGTGCGGGTCCGTACCCTGGTGCGCCGCAAGCTGTTGCAGGACGAAGATCGGCGGATCGAGAGCGAGCTGCGGGCGCGTGAACTCGCCATTGCTCGCGCCCAGACGGCTGCCGCCGCTGCGGCTGCCCGTGCCTCCATGGCCGACGAACTGGCCCAGGCGAATGCCGAGCTGGCGGCGGCCAACCAGACCCTGAAGGACACCCAGGCCAAGCTGGTGCAGGCCGCCAAGATGGCGTCGCTCGGCGAACTCGTCGCCGGTATCGCCCATGAGATCAACAATCCGCTCGCCTTCATTGTCGCCCATCAGGGGACGGTCGAGCGGCTGCTGCGCGATGTCGCGTCCAAGGTGCCGACGGATGGTCCCGTCGCCTCGGTGGAGAAGGCCCGCACCCGCCTGGACAGCATGCGCCTGGGCTTGAAGCGTATTCAGGATCTGGTGCTGAACCTGCGCAAATTCTCCCGCCTCGACGAAGCGGGTGCCCAGACCATCGATGTGCGCGAGGCCATTGATATCGTGCTGGCGCTGCTGGCCCATAAGCTGTCGAGCCGTATCATCGTCACCCGGGACCACGAGGGCGCGGCAAACCTCTATTGCTCGCCTGCCATCTTCAATCAGGTCATGATGAACATCGTCGGCAACGCTGCCGATGCCATTGAAGGCGATGGGTCCATCGCGATCCGCACCCACAGCGACGGGCAGAATTACATCATCGAGATATCCGATAGCGGCCCCGGCATCCCGGAAGAGATGCGCGAGAGGATCTTTGAGCCTTTCTTCACGACCAAACCGGTTGGAACGGGAACCGGACTTGGGCTTGCAATCGCCTATAGTGTCGTGCAAGCACACGACGGTACGATTTCCGTGGGCACGGGACCGAAGGGCGGCGCCTGCTTCACGATCAGCATTCCCCTGAAGGGCACCAACTGATGTCGCAGCTACTCCAAGCCGGTCAGCGGGGGACCATCCTGGTCGTCGACGACGAACAGGATATCCTCACGGCCGTCGAGGATCTTTTCGAAGAAGAATTCCGCGTGCTCGCCACCACCCAGCCCGAAGAGGCGCTGGCGATCCTGGCGGTGGAGCGGGATGTGGCGGTCATCATCTCCGATCAGCGGATGCCCGGCCTGACGGGCGAGGAGTTCCTGGCCCGGGCGCGCGAACTGACCGATGCCGAGGGGATTCTGCTGACGGGCTACGCCGATCTCAGCGCTGTTGTGGGGGCGCTGAACCGCTCGCGCATCGTCGGCTATGTGCCAAAGCCCTGGGACAGCGACACGCTGCGCTCCATGGTCGCCAGTGCCTTCGGGCGTTGGGAATTGGGCCGGGCTTTGCTGCTGGAGCGCTCGCTGCTGACCGGGTTGCTCAATCACGTAGAAGCCGCAGTTTCCTTCAAGGACAGTATCGGCCGAATTGTGCGCCTGAATGGGGCCAAGGCATCGAAACTAGGGGTTAGCGTCGCTGAAGCTCTGGGGCGGGAGGAGAGCGAGTTCCTGACCCCCGAAGCCGCCGGGCAACTGGCGAACTTCGAAGCCGAGGTGATCGATATCGGCAAACCGACCGAAGAAACCATCGAAACCCGCCAGGGTGCCGCCGTCACCTGGACTCAGGTGCAGCGTGTACCCTTGTTCGATGCCGCAGGCGATCTGCATCATCTGGTGACCATCGAACAGGATGTGTCGGAGCGTAAGCAGATCGAAGGCCGCATGCGTCAGGCCGACAAGATGCAGGCATTGGGGACGCTCGCTGGCGGCGTCGCCCATGACTTCAACAATCTGCTGACCGCCATCATCGGCAGCCTGGATCTCGCCATGGGGCGCATGCCGCCCGATCCCAAGCTGGAACGGCTGCTCAACAACGCCAATACCGCTGCCAAGCGCGGGGCGTCGCTGACCCATCGTCTGCTCAGCTTCTCTCGTCGGCATGACGTCCGGTCCGAGGTCACGGACGTGAATGGGCTGATCGGGGCGATGGATGGGCTGTTGCAGCCGACCCTTGGCCCGACCATCCGCATCGAACATGATCACCAGCCCGGCACCTGGTGTGCGGAGATCGATCCGGATCAGTTGGAACTGGCGGTGCTGAACCTCTGTGTGAATGCCCGCGATGCCATGCCGAATGGTGGCACCATCACCCTGCGCACCCGTTGCGAGTCGCTGGAGGAGCAGAGTGCGCTGGCCCTGCCGCCGGGCGACTATGTGGTGGTGTCGGTCATCGACAACGGAGCGGGTATCCCGCCCGAAATCCAAAGCCGGGTGTTCGAACCCTTCTTTACGACCAAGGACGTGGGCAAGGGAACCGGCCTTGGCCTGTCCATGGTCTATGGCCTCGCCCAGCAGGTCGGCGGGGCGGTGTCGCTCTGTTCGGAAATGGGCAAGGGGACCGCGATCCATATCTATCTGCCCCGGTGCGACAAGCCTGCCACGGCAAAGGTCGAAGCCAAGACGGCCGTTCCCGAAGGCCGCCGGGCGCGTGTGCTGATCGTCGATGACGATCCGACCGTCCGGGCGGTGCTGGCGGCCTATGTCAGCGATCTGGGGCACGAGATGATCGAGGCGACCGATGGCCCGTCGGCCCTGACGGTGTTACAACGCCTGCCCATTGATCTGATGATCGCCGACGTGGTCATGCCGGGGATGAGCGGCACCGAACTGGCGCGCACCGCCGAGGAACGTTATCCTGATCTGCAGATCCTGCTGGTGACGGGCTACGAAGGCACGGCGGAGGTGCCGGCCCATCTACCTGTCCTGCGCAAACCCTTCCAGCGCGAGGATATCGCCCGCCAACTGGCGGAGGTTTTTGCGGGAAACCCGGCGTAGGACTGCCGCTTTAGACGGGGCATAGACCCTTTCTAATGGAGGCTGTGATGCCCGCCAAATCCCAAGCCCAGCAGAAAGCCGCCGGTGCCGCCCTTTCGGCCAAACGTGGCGATCAGAAAGTCGGCGACCTCAAAGGCGCGTCCAAGTCGATGTATAAATCGATGACGGAGGCGGAACTGAAGGATCTTGCCGAGACCAAGCACAAGGGCAAACCGGAGCACGTGAGGGATTGAGGGCTGATCCATGAGTCAGGTAGATCAGTAATACACAAATGATCTATCTGACTCATGAGTCGCGACGCTTCAAACAAGAACCGTCATCCTTATCTGTTGCGGTCTGTTTCTGAGAGAGCAGACTTGAGACGGTCGCCGAGCCCTGCGTCATC
>NZ_JBHUIP010000007.1:0-16656 GCF_042683105.1 Lacibacterium aquatile | reverse complement strand
GATGACGCAGGGCTCGGCGACCGTCTCAAGTCTGCTCTCTCAGAAACAGACCGCAACAGATAAGGATGACGAACCTATTTGGAAACATTCCCGTCATGCCTGACAGTCCCGCACTCGACGCCCTGCGAGGGGTCGCCGGCGATCTTGCCGGCTTGCCGCTCACCCACGCCCGTAAAGGGCACGGCCCTTCCCTGTTTCTTGAATTCGGCCCGCTGATCCCCGGCATCAGTAGCCCGAGAGGTAGTTTCTCGATCAGCCTGTTCTACTATTGGCGGATCGAAGCGGGCGGCCGCGTCCATTGCGCCAGCGATGGCGACAGGGAAACCTGGGAAGCCCGGTTTCAGGATCTGATCGGCAAAAAAATCGTCTCGCTGGAAGCCTTTGGCGAGCTGTCGGAATTGCGGCTAGTCCTGGATGACGACTTCCGCCTGACCACCTTCGCCCTGGACGACGACGGTCCCGACTGGACCGTAACAGACCACCGCCAGGAGGATCCATTGGCGCGACGGCGCTCTGTGCGCGGACGACGGCGGACCGCGTTAGTGCTTTTGAAAAGTGGACCTATTCATGACCGAATTTGCCCAAATAGCCTGCGAACAACTTATTAAAAATCTTATCCAGATGCCTTTGAACCACGTCTGGCGGGGTCATGGCTCAGCTCTGTTTCTGGAATTCGGATTGCTGGAACCTGTTCTGCTGCGCAACGGGAAGCAAGGACATCCGAGGGGCGAGATGTCAGTCCATCCAGGGACGGATTGGCGTTTTGAGCAGGCTGGCCGGGTGGTGTGCGCTGCTTATGGCAACGAAGATCATTGGCACAAGACCTGGGCAAGCCTCATCGGACAGAGGTTGGTCGCGATAGATATAGGGAACTCCATACCAGATCTGACGCTGAGCTTTGAGAATGGGACCCGCCTACGCAGCTTTGTCCTGACCGAAGAGCCGCCAGCATGGACGTTGACCGATCACCGGCAAAAGCCGGAGCTCTGGATCTCCTGGCGCCAAGGAGCCCTGTTTGCCGACGATGGCAAAACTCCACCAGACTAGAAATAAGCGATCAGTCGCCCCGCCGTCCCCGCGCCCAGCCACAGGCCGATGGAGGCTGCGCACTGCAGCCGCCCGAAACCCGCCGGGCGCCGGTCCCAATCGTAGAGGCGCCCGGACCATAGCAGCCGGAAGAGGATCGCGTTGATCAGACCCAGCGCGATCAGCACCACCTTGATCTGCAGGACCGCATTGACGGAAAGCGCTGCAGCATCGGCCGAAAAGAGCAGGGTCCCGCTGGCGATCATCAGCAACAGCCCCAGGATCGCAAAGGGCGTGAGATAGCTGCTGAGCGCCTTGACCGGCAGGGCGCGGGCAAAGCCCAGCAGCCGCAGATCCAGCGCGATGATCGGCCCGACCAACAGCACCAGCCCCAGCAGATGGGCAAGGTTCGCCAACGGATAGGCGATGACGGAGGCCCGCATGAAGACGCCCAGGCTTGAGGCCTCCAGGGCAACGGCGAAGGCTGGCGCGGCCATGCCTTCCATCAGCGCAGCTCGACCGTGCGACCCTTGACCGAAATCCGCTCGGCCCGAAGTTCACCGTCATGCACGCGCGAGGGATAGCCTTCGATCTTCACGAGCGTGCCGGGCGCGATATCCTCGGCGGGCAGTCCCCGGTTCTGCATGCGGAAGGGCGGCGCCAGGATCACCTGCCACCGCTTGCCCTGATGGTCGAGTTCAAGCTCGCCATGGGGGCTTTGATAGCTGGAGGAAAGGATGGGTGCTTCCAGCGTCAAAACGGTGGCGCTGTCGTAACTGCCCCAGCCATGGTGAGCGAGGACCGGGGCCGCAATGAGCGTCAGGATCGCAACAGGACGTAACATCGTTCGTCTCCCCTGGATCGAGAAACGGCCGATGGCGGGCCTTAGTAGCGAAGCGTGTAGCGCACCATCATATCGGCCGGGGTATAGCGAT
The DNA here is from genome assembly GCF_042683105.1 of Lacibacterium aquatile. NCBI lineage: Bacteria > Pseudomonadati > Pseudomonadota > Alphaproteobacteria > Rhodospirillales > Rhodospirillaceae > Lacibacterium > Lacibacterium aquatile. Next base: position 14,695 of record NZ_JBHUIP010000007.1, on the reverse strand, counting down.
CATACAGGATCCGGGCGCTTCTGTTGATAGCGCTCGTATGCCAATAAAGTCGGCCCCAATCCTCGGCCTTCACCTTCTCGATCATCGCGTCGATCAGCTTCTGGCCCAGGCGCTGGCCGCGTACATCGGCATCGACATAGAGGTCTTCGAGATAGCAGATCGGGCGCAGCCCCCAGGTGTTGTAATGCACGACGCCATGGACGAAGCCCACGACCTTGCCCTCGAACTCCGCGACCAGGGCGAACATCGGCATCGCCGGATCATGCAGACGCGCCCAGAGGCCGTCCGTCACGTCGGGCGCCAGATCAACCTCGTAGAACTTGAGGTAACCCGCCCAATGATGGCGCCAGGCGGCTTCATCGGCCAAGGTTACCGGGCGGACAATCGCCCCCTCAGCGACCGGCAATCGTCATCCCCTCGATCCGCACGCTGGGTGCATCGACGCCGGTCTTGATGTCCAGATCGTCGGCGGGGGTCAGGGTCTTGTACATATCCTTGAGATTGCTTGCGATGGTGATTTCGCTGACCGGATAGGCGATCTCGCCATTCTCCACCCAGAAGCCGGACGCCCCCAGGCTATAGTCGCCGGTGACGCCATTCACCCCATGGCCCATGAGATCGGTCACCAGCAGGGCCTGTGGCTGATCGGCCAGAAGATCTTTCAGCGACCGGGGACCGGCTTCCATGAAGACATTAGCGACGGACGGGCCCGGCGGGCCGCTGGTGCCGCGCGAGGCGTGGCCGGTCGGCGCCAGTTCCAACTGACGGGCCGAGCGCAGATCCAGCAGCCAAGTGGTCAGCAGCCCCTTGTCGATCAAGGCGCGCGGAATACGCGGCAGACCTTCGGCATCGGTCGCGGAGGAGCGGGCGCCGCGCTTGCGCAAGGGGTCTTCGCGGATGGTGATACCGGGGTTGAAGACCTCCTTGCCCAGGAAATCCTTCAGGAAGCTGGTGCCGCGCGCGATGGAGGGGCCGGAGATCGCGCCCAGCATGGCGCCGATCAGACGGCCCGCGATGCGGCGGTCATAGAAAACCGGAACCTTGCAGGTCTCGATCTTGCGGGGATTGAGACGGCGCACCGCCCGTTCGGCTGCCCGGCGACCGATGGTCTGGGGATCGTCCAGATCCTCGGCATGGACAGCCGAGGTCCAGTCGTAATCGCGCTCCATGCCGGTCCCCTCGCCCGCCAGCGCAACAGCGCTCAGCGAATGCCAGGTGCCCTTGTTGGTGCGCGAAAAACCGTTGGAGGTGACGAGGAAGCTTTCCGACGAGCCCCAGCCCGCATCGGCGCCTTCGGAATTGGTGACACCCGCCACCGCCAGCATCGCCTCTTCGGCGGCAGCGGCCCGGGCAATCAGCAGTTCGGCGCTAGGTTCGATGGGGTCGACGCTGTCGAGATCGGGGAACTCGGTCGCCAGCAGCGACTTGTCGGCGATGCCGCAGAAAGGATCTTCGGGCGCCAGCTTGGCCATCGCCATGGCCCGCTCAACCAGCTCCGACAGGGCCGAGGTGGAGAAATCATTCGAGGAGACGATGGCCTGCTGCTTGCCGATGAAAACCCGCAGCCCCAGGTCCTGCCCTTCGGAACGCTCCAGTTTCTCAAGCTTGCCCAAGCGCTGAGAGATGCCGACCGACACCCCGTGCGACAGGATCGCATCGGCTGAATCGGCACCCGCCTTGCGGGCCTTGGTCACCAGATCATTGAGAAGGTCGAGGGAGGGCGCTGTCATCGGCGGCTTGTCGCTTTCGCTCTTATTTCGGAGAAAAATCGGCCCCCCGTGCCATGCGGGACCGATAGAGAAACGGCCTCAAGTAGGGCAAAGCCCGGTAGGCCAACTAAAGATCAAGAGTGGCGATTTAGCCGGAGCGTTTCAAGCTTAGTCCCGGCCCGAGAGCGCGATACGCACCGCGATCCCGGCGAAGACCGTTGCCATCAGCCAGCGCTGAACCTTCTGCCAGCCGGGCCGTGCCGCCATCCAGCGGCCAAAACGTCCGGCCGCCATGGCGATACCGCCGTTGACGATTCCACCGACGATATTGAGCGTCGTCACCAGCAGCAGCGCCTGCAGAATGATCGAGCCCTTGGAGGGGTCGACAAACTGCGGAAACAGCGCGACGAAGAACAGGATCACCTTCGGGTTCAGCAGGTTGCCGATGAAAGCCTGGCGGAAGACGACGAACAGGGCCGCACGCGGCAAAGTCCCTTCGGCGCCTGCAAAAACGGATGGGCTGCGGATCGCGCTCCAGGCCAGCCACAGCAGATAGACCGCACCGGCCAGACGCAGGATGTCATAGGCCAGCGGGGCAGCAGCGAAGAGGCTCGACAGACCAAGGGCAGCCGCAAGGCCATGGATATAGCAGCCTGCCGCAAAGCCAAGGACCGACACTAGGCCTGCCGAGCGTCCTTGGGCAATCGACCGGGTCATGACATAGAGCATGTCCGGCCCAGGGGTGATCGCCAGCAAAAAGGCAGCAGGGACAAACAGGGCCAGTGTCATGAGGTCCATGGGAATTCTCCAAAAGAGGCGCAGCTAGAGCCTAGGAGCCCTCATGGCAGGGGGCAAGGCGGGACACCGCATTGCTGCTGCGTCCCTGGAGCATTAACCGCCGTCACAGCTTTGGCATCGCGCCGCAATCGACATTTCGCACCTGCGTCATGATCTCGTCACGGTCGCAGGTCTATAAGTCAGGCGCGTCGAAAAGCGTCCTTCTCCCAAAGGAGACCGATCATGGCTCAGCAGTTGCGTACTCTGATGAAGATGGTCAAGGCTCACGCCCAGTTCCGGGCAGACCGCAAGCAGATGGTGCGGTGGCACACCGAGCGCCACAGCCGCGCCGGTCGTTAAGTCAACCACGTCATCCCAGGGCTTGACCCTGGGATCTTACGTGGCCACACCGCGTAGAGACAGCGGCGGAAGGAGATCCCAGGGTCAAGCCCTGGGATGACGGTTGTGCTTGTTAGTCCTGGCCCTACGCCGAAGCCTTCACTTCGATGACTTCGGGCACATAGTGCTTCAGCATATTCTCGATCCCCATCTTCAAGGTGGCGGTCGAGCTCGGGCAGCCTGCGCAGGCCCCGCGCAGGTTCAGATAGACGACGCCCTTGTCGAAGCCCTTGAAGGTGATATCGCCGCCGTCATTAGCCACGGCCGGGCGCACGCGGGTCTCGATCAGTTCCTTGATCTGGCCGACGATCTCGGCGTCTTCCTTGTCGAAGAATTCCTCTTCGGCCTCTTCGTCACCCTCCAGGATCGGCGCGCCGAGGGTGAAATGTTCCAGCACCGCGCTCATGACCAGGGTCTTGAGCTGGCTCCAGTCCACATCGTCATGCTTGGTGATGGTCACGAAGTCATAGCCGAGGAACACCCCGACCACCCCTTCGATCCCGAAGAGGCGCTGGGCGAGCGGCGAACGCCCTGCCGCCGCCGGATCCTCGAAATGCAGGGTGCCCGCCGGCAGGACCGTGCGGCCCGGCAGGAACTTCAGAGTGGCGGGATTCGGGGTGGCTTCGGTCTGGATGAACATCGGGCAAATTCCGGGGTGAGAAAGCTTCTAGGACCTATCTGGTCCTAAATGGCGTTTGAATCAAGCCGTGATTATTTCTCGTCATGTGTCATCCCGGCCCCCGAGCCGGGATCCGGCCGCCCACAAGATCAAACTCAGGCGCCGGGGTCTGCAACAACCTTCGGCCGGATCCCGGGTCAAGCCCGGGATGACAGGCAGTGGTTGATCACGTCAGCGCCTGCAGTTGGGCATCGCTTAGGCCGCCCGGCACTACGGTGACCGGCACCCGCAGGCGGCCTGCGACCTTGCCTGCCAGATGACTGACCAGCGGCCCCGGCCCGTCCTGGCCGATACTCGCGCCCAGCACCAGGATCGAGATGGAGCGATCCTCCTCGATCAGGCCGATCAACTCGTCCCGCAGCAGACCTTCGCGGATATAGACGGCAGGTGTCGTCCCCGCCCATTCCTGGGCTTCGGCACAGAGCCTGAGAATCACCTGTTCGGCGGCTTCGCGCCGCTCGGCCCGCATCAGTTCTTCCAGCCCCAGCCAGTTCTGGCCGTCTGGGGGCTCCACCACCGTCAGCAGCGCTACCCGGCCACCGGAATTGCGCGCGCGCAGGCAGGCGTAATGCAGGGCCGTCGTCAGCTCTGGCGAGCCATCGACGACGACGAGGAAAATACGGGGCTTGCCCGAGAGGTGAAGATCCATGGACGGTTCCCCCATTTTATGCCCGCCGGAAAACGAGACTGCCCAGCCACCCGACCAGGATCGACGCTCCAATGGCCAGCAGGCCGTAGATCAATCCATGGACATGGGCGAGATCGGACAGTTCGGCGGCAGCACCGATCTGTTGAACTTCAAGCGGCGTGGTCTGGGCACCGACGATCTGTCCGCCCCGCACCGCATAGACATGCACCTGGTAATAGCCGACCGGCACATTCGACGGCAGCACTAGCGCCGTGCGGAACAGCCGGTTCCCCAACGTGGTGACGGTGCCGATCTGGCTGCTGAAGAGGCCCGTCTGCTGCTTGCCGCGGATCAGGGCCTCGCGGAAGGCCAGTTGGTCGCCATCCGAGAGATCGTCCCTTGTCGGCACCAGCGCCAGATTCTCCACCCCGATCTGCTGGCGCACCAGCATTTCACCGCGCAGGATATCGCCGATGGGTTTTGTCGCGGCAATCGCATAAAAGCCCGGCACCCCTTCATAGGTCGCCGAATGGGCATTGAGCCACAGCCCCAGAATCCGCTCCTTCCGGCGGACGGTCACCTTGTTCTCCGGCCCGCGCACGATGACGATCAGATCGCTTTCCCCGTCCGTCGCCCCGAACAGCGTGACATCGGTTCCGGTGAAGCCCGTGGTGATGGCGATCAGATGCTGGGTCAGGTCGGCAATCACCGCCTGGGCGCGCGCCGCACTCGGCAAGGCAAGCAGGGCCAGGATCAGCAGCAGCCCCTTCATTTGTTGATCACCAGCGTATAGACGTCGCTGGGCGTCAGGACGAGATCAATCCCGACCTTCAAGGCCACCGCCAGGATCATGAGCGACAGCAGCATGCGCGATTGTTCACCGCGCAGCCGCCCGCCAAAGCGAATGCCGATCTGCGTCCCCAGCACGCCGCCGATCAGCAGCACCAGGGCCAGCAGAACGTCGACGGTCTGGTTCAGACCGGCTTGCATCAGGGTAACTGCGGCTGTCGTAAAGAGGATCTGGAACAGGGAGGTTCCGGCGACCACCGCCGTCGGCATGCCGATGATATAGACCATCGCCGGGACCATGAAGAAGCCGCCGCCCACCCCCATGATCGCGATGATCACGCCGCCCAGCAGCCCGATCCCGCCCGGCACCAGCGCCGAGATATAGAGGCGGGACTTCGGGAAACGCATCTTCAGCGGCAGCCCGTGGATCCAGAGATGCTGATGCAGGCGACGGCGGGGAGGCGCCGCCATGCGGGAGCGCCGCAGCGCCCGGGCGCTTTCCAGCGCCATCAGGCCGCCGACGGTCCCCAAGACCACGACATAGAGAATCGAGATCACCAGATCGATCTGGCCCAGGCGCTGCAAAAGACCAAACAGCACGACACCGATGGAGGAGCCGATCAGACCCGAGGCCAGCAGCACCCCGCCCATGCGGAAATCGACGCCGTCTTTGCGCCAATAGGCGATGGTGCCGACGACCGAGGCGCCGACCAGCTGATTGGCCTGACTGCCGACTGCAACGGCAGGTGGGACGCCCATGAAAATCAGCAGCGGCGTCATCAGGAAACCACCGCCGACACCGAACAGTCCGGACAGAAACCCGACCCCGCCGCCCAGCAGCAGCAGGCCGATCACATCGACGGAAATTTCGGCTATGGGGAGATAGACTTGCAGCACAGGAACGACACGCCAGCTTTTAAAAATGGCTTCAGGCGCTAGAAAGATGCGCCAAAGATCGGCCGTCCGTCGACCTTTTTAGCGGAAAAAGGCGGGGACAAAGTCCCCGCCTGCTCGCTTAGCTGAAAAACAGATACAGGATCAGCAGGATCGGCAGCGGAATACCGAGCAGCCAGAGCAGAATATATTTCATGTCACGGCCCTCCTTCGGGGTCCTTGTTGAGACGTGCGCCATAGGCGCCTGTAGTCTCAAAGCCTGGGAGGCCCGTGGGTTCCTTTAGCTGCCTATTGAGCGTAGGCGTAGGGGCCGCCGCGCTCCAGAGCCCGAACATAAGCCGGGCGGGCATGGATGGTGTCGAGATAGGCCAGCAGCCTGGGCGTATGCGCCCCCACCGTGCCGCGCACTTTCGCGGTTTCCACCGGGAAACTCATCATGATATCCGCGGCTGTAAAGCTGTCGCCGACGAACCAACCCGCAGGGCTTAATTGATCTTCCCAATAGCTGGCATGCAGACGCAGCTGCGGATCGATGAAACTCGACAGCGCACCATTGGCGATCAGCCTAGCCACAGGTCGCAGGAACCAGGGGGCCTGTTTGGGCATGCGGGTGAACAGCAGCTTCAGCAGCAGCGGCGGCATCGCGGAACCTTCGGCATAATGCAGCCAATAGATCAGGCGTTGGCGGGCAGCGGACCCCACCGGCGGCACCAGGGAGTGGCCTTCATGCTGGGCCAGCAAATGCTGAAAGATCGCTCCGGTTTCGGCCAGCGTCTGCGCACCATCGGTGATGATCGGGGATTTGCCTAAGGGATGGATTGCTTTCAAAGCGGGTGGTGCAAGCATCGTTTTAGGATCACGCTGATACTGCTGCACCTCGTAAGGGATGCCCAATTCCTCCAGCAACCAAAGCACGCGCTGGGAGCGGGAATTATTGAGGTGATGCAGCGTGAGCATGACTTTGGGATCTCCTCTATATTCGCGCCCGCATTAACATTATTGTCGGCCCCGTCGTCATGAAACGCCAAGGAGCTTAAGGCGCGATGGATTCGCTTACTCAGGTCGCGTTGGGCGCTGCTATTGGCGTCGCTACCCTTGGACGTCGCACTAAACCCTGGAAGGCAGCCCTTGTCGGCGCTCTTGCGGGGACCGTTCCCGATCTCGATGCCTTCATCGACCATGGCGACCCGATTTCGAACATGACGTTCCATCGGGCCGAAAGCCATGCCTTCTTCTATCTGACCCTGATCGCGCCGGTCTTAGCCTGGCTGGCGGCGATGGTCTTCCGGGACCAGCAGAATTTCAAACGCTGGTGGCTGGCCGTCTGGCTGGCGCTGGTCACCCATCCGCTGCTCGATTATTTCACGATCTACGGAACGCAGCTGGCCCTGCCCTTCACCGACACACCCTTTGGGCTCGGCAGTATCTTCATCATCGATCTGGCCTATACCATCCCGCTGCTGGTCGGTGTCATCGTGGCCATAAGCCGCGCCCGGCACCAGGGGCTTTCCTGGAACAAGGCCGGGCTGATCCTAAGCTCGCTCTATCTGTGCTGGAGCGCCTATGCGCAGAACCACGTCGCTGGAATCGCCGAAGCCTCCTTGCGGGAGCGCGGGTTTCAGGCGGATCAGATCCTCGTCACGCCCTCACCCTTCAACACCATCCTCTGGCGCGTGGTAGCCGTCTCCGGCACCGACTACGCCCAGGGCTTCTATTCCTTCTTCGACGATAAGCCGCAGATCGTCTTTGAAACCCACCCGCGGCAAACCGAGCTACTGGCGAGCTTAAAGGACGACTGGCCCACCCAGCGCATCGTCTGGTTCACCCATGGTTTCTATAAGATGAGCCAACGCGGTGACCGGATCATCATCACCGATCTGCGCATGGGGCAGGAGCCCCACTACAACTTCAATTTCGAGGTGGCGAGCGATCAAAGCGGCACCGTCACGCCCATTCCGCCGCACCGTCTGTCTGAACGGCCAGACCTGGGCGCCGGGCTGAGCTGGCTGTGGCAGCGGCTCAAAGGCAATCAGATCAGCGCACCCGGCCTATAACCCCGGCCGGGTGGGTCTTTAGCTGACGATATCCAGCAGGGTCTTCGACATCTCGTCGGTAATTCCCACGATCTTGGCATTCGCCTGATAGCTGCCCTTGGCGACCAGCAGGTTCACCATCTCCTCGTCGAGCGAGACGTTGGGCGCGGCCACCATGCCATTCTCGTCGGCATAGGGCAGATCCGGAGCATAGAGGGCAACGGTATCGGGCGTCTTATAGCGGGCGACCGCCACCGTGCCGACACCCAGACCACCGGCGACAACCGATGTCTGCTGCACATCCTTGGCGCGATAGGCAACGGGATTGGCGGAGGCGGTGGTATTGCCCGAGGCACTGTTCGGCATCCGCCCGGTCGAGAAAACATTGGCGACATTATCAGCCGCGACGGCAACCCGAACCCCGGCAGCACGCATCCCGGAGGCGGCAATGGAAAGCGGAAGGATCATCTCTGAAGCGCCCTCGTCACTTAAGTTCGAAGGACCAGTATACGCCCGACCGGCCCCGTCCGGTTATTACAAATACGCCGGTCAGTTGATCTCCGGCTGACCCAGGCGCCGGGTCGCCCCGTCGATCAGCAGGCGGGCGAGCTTCCTATAGTCACCGTCGTAATGATGACCGCCGGGCAGTTGGATCACCTCCACCGGCGTTCCCTTCAAGGAGGGGCAGACCGTATCCGTTTCCTCGACGCCATAGACGCATTGCATCCGCTCGGCCGGGAGCAGCTTCACCTCCGGCAGGGTCGGCTTCGCATCGTCGCCCGCAGGCGCGCCCAGCCAGCCGCCGACCTTGATCTCGAAATTCGCCTTTTCCTCCAGCCCCAGCAGCGAGATCTGGGCGATCTGCATCTTATTGGCGTCGGGCAGGGCGTTATAGATCGCGGGCAGGACGCCGGCGCCGAAGGAATAGCCGATCAGGATCACCTGATCGATGCCCCAGCGCTGGGTATAGGTATCCATCAGCTTGGCCAGATCGTCGGCCAGGAGCTTCGTTTCCTTTTTGCTCCAGAAATACCGCAGGGCATCGACACCCACGGTCGGGACGCCTTTTTTCTGCAGGATGCCCGCCAGCTGCTCATCGATATCGCGCCAGCCGCCGTCGCCCGAATAGAAGATCGCCATCACGTTATGACGCCCGGTCGCGGGCAGCTCGACGATGGGGAGCGAAGAGGTCAAAGCGGCCGGGCGGGCCGACTGATGACGTACCAGGGTCTGCAGCCGCTGCTCCAGCACGGCCTGGGCATCGGCCGCCTGGATACGGGACACCCGAACCGGCAGACCAGCCGTTTGCAGCTTATGCGCCTCGGCCAGCCCCTCGGGAGAGCCCTTCTGGGTCACCAGGATATCGAGCGGATTGCGCAACTGCGTGGGACGGAACTCCGCCATCAGCTTCACGGCCTCCCCCGCGTGGGGCGCCTCGGCGCACAGCGGTACCGCCAGAGAAACAGTCGCCGCAGGATCGACCGCGATCACCTTGTCAAAAGCCCCGTTGGGGGCCTGCCCCGCCAAAGCCTTCGCCAACGCCGCGCCGTCCCGCACCCCGGTCAGCACCGGCACACGATAGCTGCTGTTACCCGCCAGCCGTTGGGCCTGATGGACAATCGATTCGATCTCGCCGACCAGATATTGGCACGCAACCGGATTGGCTGCGACCGCCGCGCGCAGGGCAGGCAAATCCACCCCGACGACCATCGCCCCCGCGTCGCTGAGGCGCTTTGCGAGCGCGCGTTCCACATCGCCCCATCCGGCAACGTCCGAGAGCATGACAAAGGCGTTATCGATGCGGCCCTTGGGCGCCAGAACTTCGATCCGGCCCAGCGATCCCGGCAGGATCGCGTCGAACCCATCGGCTTGAACCGGCAAGGCTGCGATAGTCGCAAGGGCAGCCAAGGTCACAAAGCTTGCGGTCTTCATCGCGCGAATACTCCCCTGACGCTGCCCGCGATCAGGACCGCCACCCGGATCAGGGCGAAGGCGGCGCTGCGGTTACAGCCGATGACGAGATAGCGGGGCTGCCAGCTGGGACCGAACTTGGTCTTGAAAGTGCGCAGCCCCTGGAAATTGTAGAATTTGCCGCCATTGCGGTAGATGAAACTGCCCAGGCGCTGAATGACGGGCGCCGCCGGGCTGGAGGACAGGCCGGATAGCGGCGCCATCCCCAGATTGAAGCAGCCGACGCCTTCGGCCTGCAGCTGCAACGCCATGCTGGTCATCAGATAGTCCATCGTGGCACGCGGGGCATCGTCCAGCACCCGCATCAGATCGAGCGCGACCTCGTCTCCCTGGCCTGAGTGCATCGCGGTGGCAAAAGCGACGATCCGGCCGTTGTGCTCCACCACAGCAACCCGCTGCTGACGCACAAACCCCCACTCGAAAGCACCCAGAGAGAAGGATTTCTCCTTGGCCTGATTGCTGTTCAGCCAGCCGTTAGAGACCGCTTGCAGCTCCTCGCGCCGGGCTTCGAGGCTGTCGGCCGTCAGGAATTGGAAGCTTATGCCCTCCCGGGGGGCACGGCTGATGGAATGGCGCAGGTTGGCGCGCTTCTGCCCGGCGATGGAAAACCCCTGCAGATTGACCCGCGCCCGCTCGCCCAGCTTCAAGGCCCGCAACCCGGCATCGGCGTAGACATCCAGGAATTCCGGCCCCGCCTCATAAAAGCAGGGGATACCGCCCGCCGCCTTCACGGTTTCCAGGAACTTCCAGATCAGGCCGGGCAGCGCATCGCGCGGACCCACCGGATCGAACAGGGCAATCCAGTGCGACCCGCTGCGGCGATACATCAGCACCGCCCGCTCGTCGTCCGAAAACATCACCGACTTGTCGCCCATCCGCACCAGACCGGCATAGGCATCGCTGGTCTGGCCCAGGATCGCTTCGGCCTTCTGAAGATCAGCATAGCTGGCGAGCTTCGCCGTGCGGGCCAGACGGCGGGGGCGCATCCGCAGCAGTTGGCGCAATCCTGCCCAGGCCAGGGCCGTCGCGGCCAGGGTCATTGGCCCCCGCATGCCTCCCATCCAGGCCGCCCCCAAGAGGACACCCGCCGCTGGCAGGCTGGACATCGGCTGCAGCCAGGGGCGCAGATAGCCGCCCAGCTTGCCCCAACCACCGGCCTCCAGGGCCGCCAGCGTCGGGATCGACAGCAGCAGCGGCAGCCCATGATAGATGAAGCGATAGAGCACCAGCGCACTCAAAACCGGACCGATATCACCCGTGGGGGCGACATAGGCCACCATCACCGTCTCGAACACGCCGAGCCCCGCCGGAACCTGGCTCAACACCCCCAGCGCCGTCGCAACCGCAAAGACGGTCAGGAAATCGATGAAATTCAGGCTGCTGGTATCGAGGAGAATCCAAAGCGCCGCCGCCGCTGCCGCGATATCCAGCAGCGCCGCCAGCGACTGGCGCATCAGCAGATCAGGCCCCGGCAGACGGATGCGCACCCTGCCGATCTTCAAAGGCTCCTGCCGGAAAGAGGACAGGAACGACAGTAACCCGACGCCCGCGAGAATAGCCAACCCGATACCGCGCAGAATCTCGACCGCAAGGCCAAGCGGCGCTGCCAAAACCCCTGCTGAAATGACGAGGCCCAGCCCCGCCACCATCACAAGGCCGACCGCAAAGCCACCAGCCGCAAGACCGGTCACCTGGGCGACATCCAGCATCGACAGGCCCAGACGCGGATAGTAGCGCAGGCGGATCAACCCGCCGGTCAGCGGGCCCGAGCCTGCCGCATTCCCCACGGCATAGGCGACAAAGGAAATCGGTGCGACCCGGCCCAGGGGCAGGCACTGACCGAGGTGGCGCAGGGCCAGCAGATCATACAGCAGAAGCGCCCCGAAGCTGACCCCCGTCAGACCGATCGAGCCGATGATCCAGAGGGTCGGAATGGCCTCGATGGCCGTGAGGATATGGTCGGGCGAGAATTCGCCGGACGACCGCTGCATGGCCACGAACACCAGAGCCAGCACCGCCAGGGTGGTGGCCAGAGCGACGCCCGTTCGCCAGGAAAATCGGCGACGTCGGGCAGGCTGTGCCGCTGGCAGGAGTTCGCCTACTGCCTCGGCGCTGGATTTCTGCTTGTCGTCCGTGGTGCCCTGCATGTCAGCCTGTCCGTCGAAGCCATCGCGCCGCTTCTGCCGGACGCGATCTCATGAAGCCTCGCGGTTATGAGCCTGAACCCAAATCGCTACCATCCCGACTTCTGACAGGGCGGCTTTGCAGGAAATACGAGTATCCCGCGCAAAGCCGCCGGATCCCTGGCCTTGCATCGACGGTGATCAAAGCGGCCAGCCTCTAGATGACAGAAGTTTAAGAAAGCCGAGGGGCAGCGGTAATGAAGCGCTTGCTGTAACGCGCCCGGAAATGGCTCGGCGCCTCGCCAAATCGCCTCCGGAATCGGTTATTGAAGGTGGAGAGATCGGGGAAGCCGCTGTCATAGGCGACATCGGTGATCGCCCGGTCATTCTCGGTCAGTTGCAAGGCCGCCCGGCGCAGGCGCAGCTCCAGCAGATACGCATAGGGCGTGCAGCCCAGCAAGCCTCTGAAGCTGCGCAGGAAGTGATATTTGCTCATGATCGCCACAGCAGCCAATTCGTCGAGATCAAGCGGACGGTGAGCATTGGTCTCCATGAACCGAAGAACCCGATCGATCCGTCGATGGTCCCGACTGCTAAGACTGAAGAGACGGGGCGGATGGGTGCTCAGATGCCCGACCACGCCCTCCACCAACCGGATGACCGCCTCTTCTGTTTCCCCCTGCTCCTGGGATGCCATAAGGGCGGTCAAGGGCGCGGTGAAGGCATCGAAAGCCGGCAGCATGGAGGTTGGAAAGCGGAAACGGGCTGTAGCGCCCACGCTCGCGGCAACTTCACCGAAGAACTCGGGCTCGATATGCAGCGCCAGACAACGGTCGCCCGTCGAATGATCATGCCCGCATTCATAACAGGACCCGGCATTTCCCAGCAGCAGAGCGCCCGGATGCAACAGCGTGCCACCCTTGTCGCTGGAGTAGCGAAAAGAACCTTCGGTCACCAGGGCAATCGACATATCCTCGTGCCGTTCCTCAAACGGGCGGTCCTGCGGCCCGGAACGGCAGAGATATTGATTGAGGCGCCAGCCGGTGCCCCGCGCCACGGCCTGGGCTTCGATCAGGGGAAGGGGCGGTAACTCGCTCATGAGAACAGAATAGCAATATTCCCCAAGAGCCGACATGGGGGAGTGCGCCATCCTCGCCTCACCACCCCATGAGAGGAAATCGAAGAATGATCAATCATCTGTCGATCGGCGTGCGCGACATCGCACGGACCAAGGCCTTCTACGATCAGGTGCTGCTGCCGCTTGGCTATAAATGCCTGTCGGCCAGTGAAGGCTCCCTCGGTTATGGCGTCGAGCATGTGGTGCTCTGGATCAGCGCGACCGACAGCCCGGTGAAAGCCGATCCGAAGTCGGGTCTGCACATCTGTTTCGACGCCCCGACGCGCGCCAGCGTCGATGCCTTCCATGCAGCGGCCCTGACAGCGAAGGGCGCGGATAACGGTAAGCCGGGCGTCCGGGTGGACTATGACGAAAACTACTACGCCGCTTTCGTGGTCGATCCCGACGGCTATCGGCTGGAGGCTTATTGCGGGAGGTAGGAGAACAATAAGCCATGACCATTACATCGAAGGGCGGCTTATACTCAATTAGCTATCAAAGACCGTACGGCAACTTTGGATTTAATTCACTCCAGGTAATGATGTTAGGGCATTGCGCCCCGCGCTTGCCCGTTAATGATCTCGTCTATTACCTGTGCTTTCCAGACGAACCCGAGTTGCGCCTCAAGTGAACCAGCAGGAGATACTAAACGCCCAGAATATACTCCAATGAAGCGGAATGAAGGTCCTCCTCCCAAGAGCGTATCCCCATTTTCCAGGACACCCATTTCTGATCGACGAATTACCGGAGAACCGGACATGCCCGAGGATGTTGCGGTATCAACATAGATAAGAGGTTTATCGTCGACATTCAGCTGTGGTTCAGTCGCGATGCTGGCGCGCTTCCATATCGGAAGTTTACCAAGACCAAGCGGATAGCCAATAACGAAGACATCAGCTCCCACACGAAGTTGGAGATCCTCTTTTTTTAATGAATTTATCGGGAATACTTCGGTAGTCTTTGGAATATTTAATTGCAAGCAAACGACATCCACCTTGCGACCATATATTGGATGCTCCAGCCAAGACGGGACGTCATCAACAAATAAATCCATGGTCGCAGTTATCTGCCGGTTTAAATCTCCCTTGATAAATAAATCAAATTTAATTTTATTTGGTCGACCGCCCGTCGAAGAAATATTATCTCCCGTTATCGGGTTCACTCCGGTAACGTTATGCCAATTTGTTACCAGATACGTTTGGCCACTGCTTATCCAAAAAAAAGCAGTTCCTTTCGACAAGAAAATTTCGCCGAAAAACATTTCGAGAGGACTTACAGAGACAGAATATTGCTCAATAAGAGTTTTCGGCATAGTCCGGTTCTCCCAAAAATACGCACAGCCAGGAAGAAAGAATTCCAATTCTTCTGCAGCCTATAAAATTTCTCATAGATGGGTTGGTGCGATACAGTCGAATAACGCTGCGCCCGATCATCGCCTGTAACGACGGCGACGGCTTGGTGGTAACCGGCGGTGTGGTCGAGGGTATCGGGAGTGCTGTATGGATCGAGGCAGGCACATCACGTGATCTGGCCCCTGGCCCGATCATGAAAGTGTGATCGCCCTCCCCTCTCAAAT
>NZ_JBHUIP010000006.1:75511-164104 GCF_042683105.1 Lacibacterium aquatile | reverse complement strand
TGTCGTCCTCTGTGGTCAAGGTTGAAGGGTCGCAACTCCATCCTAACCGCCAGAAGCGGCATGGCCACACCGACCCCCACGCGTGGGGGCCGGTGTGGCCATAACTGTCAGGTGATATCCCTCTCAGCACACGCTTTCGCTTATTTCTTCAGGTTGGCGAGAGCAGCTGCGATCGCTTCATCACTGACGCCCTGCGCCCGCAGGTCAGCCAATTCCTGTTCTACGCCTGATTTTTTGGCCTTCCTGGTCTGCAGCCTCTGCTTCTTTGCGTCCGCCGCATCAAGTTTCGCCACCAGATCTGCTGGCTTCAGATGGGTGTATCGGATCAGCATCGCCAACGTCCGATGCCCCGTAATCGCTCGGACCTGCTCGATCGTCAGGCCACGCTCGAAAAACCGCGACGTCGCCTCGTGCCGTAAATCGTGCCAACGGAGTCCGTGGACATTGGCGGCCGCACAGATTCTCCTCCAGGCGTTCTGAAAGGCACCCGCCTTCACCAGGAACAAGCGGTCATCTGGGCTCTTCGGCTCCTTGCGCGCTTTATCCAATGCCTTGAGAGTCGCAAGGCAGGCCCTCGACATTGGCACCCCTAGCGGCTTGTTATTTTTGGTCACTTCCTTGGGAAGATGGATAACGCGCTTCGAGAGATCGATTTGCCGCCAACGCAATGAAGCGACATTGCCCTGACGCATGGCGGTCTCAACAGCGATGAAAAAGGCTGGCTTTATCCAGGCGTCCAAGGTTGACGCCTCCATCGCGACCAGTAGGCGCGCTTCTTCGCCTTCCTCAAGGCGGCGCTCTCTGGCCTCGCCCAAGGACGGCAGCTTGATCAGCCGCACCGGATTGATCAGCCCTTCCATCGACCACTCCTTGATGGCGTGCTGATACATCCCGCTCAAGGTCGATAGATCATGGTTGACGGTGGCCTCAGCCTTTCCATCCTCAAGGCGCTTATCCCGCCATCCGGCAAGATCTTTGCCTTTCACCTCCAGGATCGGCCGATCAACAAAGCTCGCCTGCAACCACATGTTCAGGCGATTCCGGTCCTGGACGGAGCCTTTCTTCTTCGGGCTGACCTCGTCACGGTAACGCTCGACCAGTTGCCTGAAGGTCGTCTGCTGGAGAGCCCCGTAGCCGACGGCGTCCCTCGCATCGAGCTTCGCTTCTTCGGCTATCCCCCAGGCCTCGGCCTCAGCCCTTGCCCCTAGCGGAAAGCTTTTAAAGACCGGCTTGTGCCCCTTACGGACAATCCGCACCTGATAACCAATGTGCTTCTTTTTCGCGGGCTTCTTCTCGTCGGATCCATCCGCCGGCTTTTTCTCACGCGCATACCGCTTGGTGATCGAGGCCATGAGCTTCTCCGAACCATCTGCGTCGGAGGCAATGTCGCGCAGGCGTCGCGCAATTTCAATAGACCTCACCCCAAATCCGCAGTATGATTAGCTTACATTAAATATTGGATTTTCTGACTTTCGCATTGCTAAACCGTTGTACGGGTTAAACCGTACCGTGAGTTCGAATCTCATCCCTTCCGCCAATTACGCTGAAGAGTCGCAGGAAACTGCGGCTCTTCTTCGTTTTTGGGCTTTGGCATGGGGTGGCAGGCAGTGGCACCCGCAGGCAGGATTTGGCAGGGGATTTGGGACCATGATTATCCCATGGGAATGACTGCATAACGAGCGCACCAGAAGGCTTGCCTGCCTAGGGGGACTAGCCATTTTTTGCGGCGTGTCCCCAATCGCAGCCGATTCTCAACGTCCGCTTTGGGGCAAATGGGACAAGCTAAAACAGCCCAGAAGGCTATCGAACGCTGCCCGGCCAGAGCCTGAGACAATCGGCTCTGAGAGCCTCGATAGACCGCAGGACCTCACCTTCCTGCATATCAAGCGCTCCGGCAGCATGCCGGATCTTCTCCGTATCATCGACCAGGGCTGCTATAATAGCGATAAGCTTGGCAGCGACATCCTCGCCATAAGCCTTTTCCGCTTTATGGATGGACGCCTCGGGGATGGAGCCAAGTTCGGCGATCAACATGCCCAGGTCGACGGCATCCCGATAGGCAACAGACAGGTCAAAGCAGCGATCTGCATTCGCTAACAGCCTTTCGGCATACATATCTTCGGCCACCAGGGTGGGAACGCCGAGTTGCGGATCAAACGTGCCCTCAATCTCGATGCGGCTTTCGCGGATAACCTCGAACTTGATTGGCTGCCCTCGGAACGACAGCATGGCCCGGATGCCGTATTGATCGGCCTTAAATTCCCTTAGCTGCTCGATGGGCCCATCGAAGAAAGCGGCTGCCCCATGTTTCACCGCCGCACTACGAAGTTCACGATACCCGTCGATATCAGCGCAAAGGAAATCAACGTTGAGCGAGCGACGATATTCGCCCAGTTTCAGAACTATGGCTGTGCCACCGCCGAACCAGCACTTCTGCTGGATCAGATAGTCATGGCGCATCAGGCCCAAGGTATCGGAAATCGCCTAATGTTCCGGGCGTTTGAACGCGCGCATAAGCTAGAGTCTTTCTCTCAATGGGTCAGAAGATGACCCTTGTCACAGCGCTCGGCCAGATGGCGGATCAGGGAGGCTTCCGCAGTCGTCAACCGGTCCTGATTAATGAAGCGCCAATTGCGTTCAAAGACGCTCAAGGCTTCTTCCCCAGAGATCGGACGCGCAACATTCCGGCTCCAGACGAGTAGTTTCAACGCGGGATATTCAGCCGGAACGATTTGCTCTTGGTCCTCTGCCAGCGTGGTGCCGCCGCCCCTTCATCTGAAACGGGCTAACGCCATTTCTCGTTAAGGTCCATCTGTTGGCACCCCTTGCGCTTTCGCGATAGCATGCCTGCATGATCAATTACTGCCTGCCAATGGCCCAATCGTGATCGATTTCCGAAACCTCGAGACTTTCTTCTGGGTCGCGCGCCTTGGCAGTTTTCGCCGCACGGCCGAGAAGCTGAATACCACTCAGCCCGCGATCTCAGCGCGCATCGCCCAGCTTGAAGCCAACCTCAATGTCCAACTGATTGATCGGGAGGGGCGGCGCGCCGCACTGACCGCCAAGGGGGTTGAATTGCTGGGCTATGTCGAACAGCTGCTGGCGTTGCGCGACGAGATGGTCCTGGCTGTAACAGATGCCGACTCACTCAAAGGCACCGTGCGCCTTGGTCTGTCGGAAACCATAGTCCATACCTGGTTACCGCGCCTGGTGAAAGAACTCTATCAGCGCCATCCGCAGATCACGCTGGAGATCTCGGTCGATGTCTCGGTCAATCTGCGCGACACGCTGATGGAGGGGCAGCTCGACCTTGCCATGCTGCTCGGCCCGATCAGCGCGCCCAATGTAACCAACGTCCCGCTCTGCACTTATCCGATCGCCTGGGTCGCCTCGCCCGATCTGGTCGGCGGTGATGAACCCCTGACTTTAAATGCGCTCGCGCAATGGCCGATCATCACCTATTCGCGCGCCTCCCGCCCCTATCACCAGCTGATCGAGCTTTTTAAGCAAAATAAAGTTCCCGGCGTGCGGGTGTTTGGCAACAGCTCGCTCTCCTCTATCGTGCGAATGACCATGGATGGCATCGGAATCAGTGCCATCCCTCCCACAGTCGTCCAGGAAGAATTGGCCAGCGGACGTTTACGATTGCTGCCCACGCAGACGGCACTGCCTGATTTGGTCTTTACCGCCACTTACGTGAATACGCCGAATAACTCCTTGGCAATATTGGTCGCAAACATCGCGCAGCAGGTTGCCGCTGCTGTCTAAAAACGCAACGCGCCCGCTTAAAACTTGGGCCAAACCACGATAATCAAAACGACGAAGTTAATTTCTTCCGATCAAAAGCGCCCGAATCGATCAATTTTTTTTATCAAAACCTATCCAAAACAAAAATTGGACGCCCCTCCCTTGTGAATGGCTTCATAAAAAGGTCACGAGCAGAAGGACAAAAAATGGAAGGGGTTCTCGAAAACAATACCGCCGCTTCGGTGCGGGGTCTGATCCGATCCGGCATTATTTCAGGTCATACATCAGGCTTCGCGCCTGGCTATATTCAGGGCAACGTAGTCATCCTGCCCGCTAATCTGGCTGGCGATTTCCGAGAATTTTGCACTCTTAACAAGAAATCCTGCCCTGTTCTGGCGGAATCCTTGCCGGGCGACCCCAGCTTGCCAACCCTAGGCGCTGATATCGATATCCGTCACGATCTGCCGCGCTATCGGGTTTTCAAAAAAGGCGAGTTGGACAGCGAGCCGACCGATATCGCCCACCTCTGGCGCGACGACCTCGTCACTTTCGTCATCGGCTGCTCGTTCACCTTCGAAGCGCCCCTGATCGAAGCTGGCATTCCGCTGCGCCACGTAATCGAGAAGCGCAACGTCGCGATGTATCGCACCAACATCGCAACCACCCCCGTCGGACCGTTCCAGGGACCGACCGTGGTGTCGATGCGCCCGATGTCGCCGGCCAATGCCTTGAAGGCGGTGGAGATCACCGCCCGCTTCCCCGATATGCACGGCGGCCCCATCCATTTCGGCTTCCCAGAGCAGATTGGGATCGCCGATATCACGAAGCCGGACTATGGCGATGCGATCGCCATCGAAGAGGGTGAGGTTCCGGTTTTCTGGGCCTGCGGGGTTACCCCCCAGGCGGTCATTCAGGCGGCTCGCCCCGACCTCTGCATCACCCATTCGCCTGGGTGCATGCTGATCACCGACCAGCGGCACAACCGCGGCTAACAAAAGATAACCGCCCAAAAGGGCACTTCAAAAAGCACGGAGGCTTTTAGTCATGTTCACTATGAAACGGATACTCACGTCCGCAGCCATGTGTATCGGGCTGTCGACCACTGCTTACGCTCAGCAGGAGATCACCATCGGCGTCATCGAGCCGATGTCGGGGGCCGGCGCCCAAACAGGTATCGATGCTAAGGCCGCGATGGAAACCGCCGCCGAAATCATCAATGAAAACATTGATCTCGATCTGCCGCTCGGACCGGGCGTCGGGCTCACCAATTTCGGTGGCGCCAAGATCAAACTAATTTTCGCCGACCATCAGGCCGACCCGCAGAAGGGCCGCGCGGAAGCCGAAAAGCTGATCACCGAGAACAAGGTCTCTGCCATCGTCGGCGCTTATCATTCCGCCGTCGCCGCCGTTGTGAGTCAGGTGGCAGAACGCTATCAGGTGCCGTTCCTGGCCGCCGACAGCTCCTCACCCAGCCTGCATCGCCGGAACCTCAAGTGGTTCTTCCGCACCTCGGCGCATGACGAAATGTTCTCGGCCGCGATGTTCGATTTCTATGCGGATCTGAAATCGAAGAAGAACATCGATGTCGGCAGCGTCTCGCTCTTCTACGAAGATACCATCTTCGGCACCGACAGCTCGAACGTGCAGCGCAAACTGGCTGGCGAACGCGGCATCAAGATTGCCGGTGAAATCAAATACCGGGCCAATTCCCCCTCGCTGACCTCGGAGGTCCAGCAGCTGAAATCATCGAATGGCACCGTTCTGATGCCGTCGTCCTATACGACCGACGCGATCCTGCTGACCAAGACCATGGGCGAACTCGGCTATAAGCCGCAAGCCATCGTCGCCCAAGCGGCAGGCTTTGCAGAACAGGCCTTCTTGGAAGCCGTGGGCGATAAGGCCGAGGGCATCGTCAGCCGCTCCTCCTTCGCGCTCGATCTGGCCGAAAAGCGCCCGATGATCGCCAAGGTGAACGAACTCTACAAGAAGCGGTCGGGCAAGGATCTGAACGACAACAGCGCCCGTCAGTTCATGGCGATCCTGGTCATCGCGGACGCCATCGACCGCGCTGCCTCGACCAAGAGCGAAGACATCCGCACCGCCCTGCAGAAGACCGATATTCCGGGTGAAAAAACCATCATGCCCTGGGCAAACGTCCGCTTCGACGAAACCGGGCAGAACACCGGCGCCACCCCGGTGCTGGTCCAGGTCCAGAGCGGCGCTTTCCGGTCTGTCTGGCCGTTCGAAACCGCGAGCAAGCCGGTCGTCTGGCCGATGCCCGGCCGGTAAGCGTTCGGCATAACGAGAAGTCAGGCTCATGACACTCCCCGCAATCGCCCAGTTGGTGGCCAGCGGCCTGTTGATCGGACTGATCTACGCGCTGATCGCCGCCGGCCTCTCGCTGATCTTTGGCCTGATGGATGTCGTCAATTTCGCCCATGGCGAGTTTCTGATGACCTCCATGTACGTCACGCTCGGCATCTATCTGGCGTTGAACCTCGACCCCATCCTGATCATGCCGGCGACGGCCCTGGTCATGGCGGCCTTCGGCGTCTTCGTCTACCGCGTGGTCGTCCGGCGCGCTTTGGCCGCCAAGGTCAATTCCGGCATGGTGCAGATCTTCGCGACCTTCGGCCTCGGCATTGCCATGCGCGGCATTGCCCAGTTGGTCTGGACCCCGGAATACCGGAGCATCAAGGACAGCGTCGTCGCCGATAAGACCCTGGAGATCGCCGGCGTCTTCCTGCCGCTGCCCCAACTGGCCGCTGGCGGGGTGTGTCTGGTCGCCTTCCTCGCCCTCTATCTCCTGATCCAGCGCACCGACTTCGGTCGGGCGCTGGAAGCCACCCGCGAAGACAGCGAAGCCGTCAGCCTGATCGGCATCGACCGCCACAAGATCTTCGCGCTCGGCTGGGCCTTGGGAGCCGCTGCCGTCGGTGTCGCAGGCGCGATGCTCGCCACCTTCTACTATGTCCATCCAGGGGTCGGTTCGACCTTCGCTCTCATCGCCTATGTCACCGTGGCAACGGGCGGTTTCGGCAGCCTTCTCGGCGCCCTCGCCGCCGGCCTGCTGGTCGGCCTCGTCGAGGCAGGATCGGCTGTGATCATGGCCCCGGCCCTGAAACAGCTTGGCATCTTCGCCCTCTATCTCCTCACCGTTCTCCTGCGTCCGCGAGGCCTCTTTGGCAAACTTTAGCTCCCGCCAACGCCATCTCGCCGCGGCTGCGGTTCTGATGGTGATCCTCGGTCTGCTGCCCCTTGGGATCGGCAGCACGACCATCCTCAACATCCTTATCCTGACCCTGCTCTATGCCGGGCTCTCCCAGGCCTGGAACATTCTGGGCGGCTATTGCGGTCAGGTATCGCTGGGCAATGCTCTCTATTTTGGGATCGGTGCTTACAGCTCAACTTTGCTGCTGACCCATCTTGGCATCTCCCCGTGGCTCGGGATGCTGGTCGGCGGGAGCCTCGCCGCCGGGCTCGCCCTTCTGGTCGGTTGGCCGTTGTTTCGGCTGAAGGGCCATTATTTCGTCATCGCCACCATCGTTATCGCCGAAGGCGCCCTGCTGCTCTTCCAGTCCTGGGACTGGGTCGGTGGAACGCTTGGGATCTATATCCCCTTCAACGGCGACAGCTGGAGCATGCTGCAGTTCCAGACCGCCAAGCTGCCCTTCTATTACGTTGCGCTGGGCTATGCCGCGATCCTCTGGGTCGTCACCTTCCTGATCGACGGCGGCCGCCTCGGCCACTATTGGCGGGCAGTGAAGGATAATGCTGAAGCAGCGCAAAGCCTGGGCGTGAAGATCTTCCCCAGCAAGCTGCAAGCCGTTGCCATCTCGGCCTTCTTCACCGGCGTCGGCGGATCCTTCTACGCCCAGTTCGTCAGCTATATCGACCCCGAAAGCGTGATGAATTTCCAGATCTCGCTGCTGATGACCCTGCCGGCGGTGCTGGGCGGCCTCGGGACTCTCTGGGGGCCATTGGTGGGCGCCGCGGTGCTGATCCCGATCTCCGAACTGACCCGCTCCTACCTCGGCGGCGGCGGCCAGGGCATCGATCTCATCTTCTACGGCGCCCTCATCATGGTGATCGCCCTGCTGAAGCCCGAAGGCATCGTCGGCATCTGGGCAGATTTCACCCGGCGTCGCAGCCTCAAAACCCAAAAGGTGGCGGCATGAGCCTGCTTCGCGTGGATAAAATCTGTCGGCAGTTCGGTGGTCTCGCCGCCAATACCGACGTGTGTTTCACCTTGGAAGAGGGCGAGATCCTCGGCCTGATCGGCCCAAACGGCGCCGGTAAATCCACCCTCTTCAGCATCATCGCCGGTGCCCTTGACCCAACGTCGGGCGAGGTCTGGTTCCAGGGCAAAAACCTGACTGGTCTCGATGCGGCAACCTGCTGCGCCGCTGGCATCGGACGCACGTTTCAGGTGGTCCGCAGCTTCGACAGCCTGACCGTGCTGGAGAATGTGACCGTCGGTGCCTACAACCGCACCAAATCGACCAAGGCTGCCAAAAAACTGGCCGAGGAAACCCTGGAATGGACCGGTCTTGCCCACCGGGCGGATCGCCTGGCGGTTGAGCTGACACCACCGGAAAAGCGCCGTCTGGAAGTGGCCCGTGCGCTCGCAACCCAACCCAAACTGTTGCTACTGGATGAGGTCATGACCGGCCTCACCCCGACCGAAGCACAGGCCGGTGTGGAATTGGTGCGCACCATCCGCAAGCGCGGCATCACGGTGCTGATGGTCGAGCATGTAATGGAAATCGTCATGCCGCTGGTCGACCGCGCGGTGGTCTTGAACTTCGGCAAGGTGCTGACCGAAGGCAAGCCGACCGAGGTCATCAAGAATCCCGACGTCATCAAAGCCTATCTGGGGGACCGCTATGCTAACGGTCACTGATCTTCAAGCCTCGTATCGCGGCCTCGTCGCGATCCAGGGTATTTCCATCGCGGTCGGCGCCGGTGAAATCGTCGCCGTCGTCGGCTCCAACGGGGCGGGCAAATCGACCCTGCTGAAAAGCATCGCCGGTTGGGTGAAGCCGGACAGCGGCGGCGTTTCATTCCTAGGCCAGGATCTACTCTCGCTGCCAGCCCATGGCATCTCGCGCACCGGGGTGGCCCTGGTGCCCGAAGGCCGACGGCTTTTTCCGCGACTGTCGGTCCGGGATAACCTGATGCTGGGCGGCTATACCAAGAAGAAGGGGCCGGAGCGCGATGCGCCGCTGGAGTTCATCTTCTCGCTCTTCCCGCGTCTTGCCGAGCGTCTGGACCAGCGCGCCGAGACCTTGTCGGGCGGCGAGCAGCAGATGCTGGCCATCGGCCGTGCCCTGATGGGGCAGCCAAAGCTGCTGATGCTCGACGAACCCAGCCAGGGGATCATGCCCAAGCTGGTCGACGAGCTTTTGGAAGCGGTCCGCAAGATCCGCGACCGCGGCACCACGGTGCTGCTGGTCGAACAACGGGTCGCGGAATGCCTCGATGTCGCCGACCGCGCCTATGTGCTGCAAACCGGGCGCGTCGCCCTTTCTGGAACATCAACCGAAATCGCGGCCGACGATGGCGTTCGTCGCGCCTATCTCGGCATCTAATCAGAGGAAACTCCCATGCCCGACGGCATCAACCCCGGCCAGTGGCAATTCTGGATCGACCGCGGCGGCACCTTCACCGATGTCGTCGCCCGGCGCCCGGACGGCAGCCTTGCGACCAAGAAGCTGTTGTCGGAAAACCCGGAGCGCTATCGCGATGCCGCCCTGCAGGCAATCCGGGAATTCCTGGATATCGCCGGTAACGCCCCGATCCCGGCGGAGCGTATCGGCGCAGTGAAGATGGGCACGACGGTCGCAACCAACGCCCTGCTGGAGCGCAAGGGCGACCGCACCGCCCTCGTGATCACCAAGGGGTTCGGTGATGCCCTGCGCATTGCCTATCAGGACCGGCCGGAGATTTTCGCCCGCGAGATCAAGCTGCCCGAACTGCTCTATGAACGGGTGATCGAGGTCGATGAGCGCCTGAAGGCCGACGGCACAGTCCTGCGCGCACCGAATATCGATGACACCCGCCGCGATCTGCAGGCCGCCTATGACGCCGGAATCCGCGCCTGCGCCATCGTCTTCATGCATGGTTATCGCTTTCCCCGTCATGAGCAACTGATCGCCGAGATCGCCCGCTCCATCGGCTTCACTCAAGTGTCGGTCGGCCATGAGGTCAGCCCGCTGATGAAGCTGGTCGGGCGCGGGGATACCACCGTCGTCGATGCTTATCTGTCGCCGATCCTACGCCGTTATGTCGATCAGGTGGCAGGCGAACTGGGCGGCACCCGCCTGCTGTTCATGCAGTCGAACGGCGGCCTGACCGACGCCAGGCTGTTCCAGGGCAAGGATTCGATCCTGTCAGGTCCGGCCGGTGGCATCGTCGGCGCGGTGCAATCGACGCTGTCGGCCGGTTTTGGAAAAATGATCGGCTTCGATATGGGGGGCACCTCGACCGACGTCTCCCATTTCGCGGGCGAATATGAACGCGCTTTCGACACCCAAGTGGCCGGTGTGCGGATGCGCGCGCCGATGATGCAGATCCATACGGTGGCGGCCGGTGGCGGGTCGATCCTCTCCTTCGACGGCACCCGTTTCCGCGTCGGCCCTCATTCGGCTGGCGCCAATCCCGGCCCGGCGGCCTATGGTCGCGGCGGCCCGCTGACCGTGACCGATGCCAATGTGATGGTCGGCAAGCTCGATCCCGATTTCTTCCCCAAGGTCTTCGGCCTCGACGGCAATCTGCCGCTCGACCGCGCCGCCGTCACTGCCAAGTTCCAGGCGATGGCCGACGAGATTGCCGCCAAGACCGGCGTCGCGCGTAGCCCGGCCGAAATCGCCGATGGGTTCCTCAAGATCGCGGTCGAAAACATGGCCAATGCGATCAAGGAAATCTCGATCCAGCGCGGCTATGACGTCACCGACTATACGCTCTGCAGCTTCGGCGGTGCCGGTGGGCAGCATGCTTGCCTAGTTGCCGACAGCCTTGGAATGACCAAGGTTTTCCTGCATCCGCTCGCCGGAGTGCTGTCCGCCTATGGCATGGGGCTCGCCGACTTCCGGGTGATGCGCGAAGCGGCGGTGGAGGCAACGCTCGAAGAAGGGATCTTCATCACCCTCAAAAGCCAGATCGCAGCCCTGACCGCCGCCGCAAAACAGGAAATGGCGAGCCAGCAGATCCCCGAAAGCCAGATGACGGCCATCGCCACTGCCCGTCTGCGCTATGAGGGCACCGATGCCTTCCTGGTGGTGGAACTGCCCGAAGGGCCGGATGCCCTGGCCGAAACCATCGCCCGCTTCGAAGATGCCCATCGCCGCCGCTATGGCTTCATCGTCCCTGGCAAGCAACACATCGTCGAGGCCGTGGCGGTCGAACTGGTCGGCGCTATGGAGCGTCATGAGGATGCTGGCATTCCCGCCCGCACCACCGGCACGCCGGAGAAACTGGCCGAGCTGTCGATCTTCACCGCCGGCAAGACCCAGGCAGCGGGGGTCTATGATCGCGACAGGCTGCTGGCCGGCGACAAGGTCCAGGGGCCTGCCGTCATCATCGAGGCGACCGGCACCAATGTCATCGAACCCGGCTGGGAAGCCGAACTGACCGCCAAGGGTCATCTGGTCCTGACCCGCGTGGTGCCGCTGGAACGCAGCCACGCTGTCGGCACCCGTGTCGATCCGGTCATGCTGGAGGTCTTCAACAATCTCTTTATGTCGATTGCCGAACAGATGGGTTCGACGCTGGAGAACACCTCCCATTCGGTCAATATCAAGGAACGCCTGGACTTCTCCTGCGCGATCTTCGATGGCGACGGCAATCTGATCGCCAATGCGCCCCATATGCCGGTGCATCTGGGATCAATGGGCGATTCGGTGAGGGCGGTCATTCGCCAGCATGAAGCGACCATGGCGCCCGGCAATGTCTATGTGCTGAACGCGCCCTATAACGGCGGCACACATCTGCCCGACATCACCGTCGTGACGCCAATCTTCCTCGATGGGCAGGCCGGCCCGGTCTTCTATACCGCCAGCCGCGGCCATCACGCCGATATCGGCGGCATCACGCCGGGCTCCATGCCCCCGACCTCAAAGACGGTCGAAGAAGAAGGCGTGCTGATCGACAATTTCCTGCTGGTCGAGCGCGGCCGCTTCCGGGAAACCGAGATGCGCGAGCTGCTGGCCAGCGGGCAGTTCCCGGTCCGCAATGCCGACCAGAATATCGCCGATCTCGGTGCTCAGATCGCGGCCAACGAACGCGGCGCGATCGAGTTGAAACGCATGGTCGGGCAATTCTCGCTGCCCGTCGTGCAGGCCTATATGGGTCATGTGCAGGATAACGCCGAAGAACAGGTCCGCCGGGTCATCGATGGCCTGAAAGATGGCTCCTTCCGCTACGAGCTCGACGATGGCGCGCTGATCGCCCTCACCGTCACCATCGACAAGGCCAGCCGGTCGGCGAAGATCGATTTCACCGGCACCAGCGCCCAGCGGCCCAACAACTTCAACGCCCCTTCCAGCATCTGCCGGGCCGCCGTGCTCTATGTCTTCCGCACCCTGGTGCCGGACGATATCCCGATGAATGCTGGCTGCATGCGCCCGCTGGAGATCGTCATCCCCGAAGGATCCATGTTGAACCCTCGCTATCCGGCCGCCGTTGTCGCCGGGAACGTCGAAACCAGCCAGGCGATCACCGACACGCTCTATGGGGCACTGGGCATCATGGCGAGCGCCCAGGGTACGATGAATAATTTCACCTTCGGCAACGAGACCTATCAGTATTACGAGACGATCTGCGGCGGCGCGGGGGCCGGGCCGGGCTTTGACGGCACCTCGGCGGTTCATACCCACATGACCAACAGCCGCCTGACAGATCCGGAGATCCTGGAGTTCCGTTTTCCGGTCCTGCTGGAAAGCTTCTCCATCCGCCCCAATTCCGGCGGTGCGGGTCAGCACCGCGGCGGCGATGGTGTCATCCGCCGGGTCAAGTTCCTGGAAGCGATGACGGCGGCAATCCTCGCCAACCGTCGCCGCGTCGCCCCCTTCGGTCTTGCTGGCGGCAAGAGCGGGGCAACCGGGCGCAATTACGTCGATAGAAAAAACGGCAAGCGGGAGGAGTTCGGCGCAACCCACGAGGTCGCGATGACGTCCGGCGACGTCTTCGTCATCGAGACCCCGGGAGGCGGTGGTTACGGCACCCCCTGACCCCTAAAGGACGGCTTCCATGGCACGAATGTTCCTAGCCCTGAATGGCATCACCATCACTCGCCGCATCGCTGTCGGCTATGGCCTGCTGATCCTTCTCATAGCCGCTTTAGGACTCACGTCCTGGGCCGCGCTGGAGAAGATATCCGGCAACCTGCATCGGGTAGAGAAGATCGCCGCCACGAGCACCGCCGCAGCCCAGCTCGATCTGGCTTTGACCAGCCTCTGGCCCCGGATCGATGCGGCAATCCTGACCGGCGGTGATGGGGCAAACAGCCTCATCGAGGATGGCGCCTCCCGCATCGCCACCGTCGACCCCGGCCTGGTGCCGCCCTACCGGGATTATGCCGACAGTGTGCGCCAGACCCTGGCGGTGACCGATAAGCTGACCACCGTGCGTCAGAAGATGCCCGCCGTGGAAGCCGTCTTTGCCCCCGCCGTGAAGGCCGTCGCCGATCACCGCAAGCTGATCTTCGATGCCGAGGGGGTCGCCGCCATCGGCGAACTCGGTACCCGCCTGGACGATGGCATCAAGCAGATCCTGGCCTTGGGCGAGTTGGCCGGTGCGGGCCTCACCCGGGCCAGCGCCCAGCAGTTGCCTCAACGGGCCGAGCGGCTGGTGACCGGCTGGCAGGACGCGCTGACCGCTGCCAAGACGATTGCCGTCGGCGCCAATGGGTCCGAGGAGACCGAGGCCTTCGCCACGCTAATACCTGCAATGGAGGATTATGCCGTCCTGTTGAAGGATAGCAGCGCCCTGCTGATCGAACGCGCCGACCTGCGCCTCGACAAGCTGGCTCCGATCCAGCAGCGGCTGGCCGATATTCTTCGCGCCACATCCGAAAAGGCGCAGGACGAGCAGGCCAGCCTGATCGGCGAGACGACGGAAACTGTGGGCGCGGCAATCCTGCGCTCGATCATCCTGCCATCGGCGGCCCTTGCCATCGGCATCGCTTCGGCGCTCGTCATCGCGCTTTCCATCACCGGTCCCTTGAAATCCATCACCCAGGCGATGCGGGACCTTGCAGCCGGCGACCTCGATGCCCGTGCTGACATGCCGGCCGCCAAAGGGGAGATCGGCGATCTTGCCGTTGCGCTCGGCGCCTTCCGGGCCAATGCCTTGACCCGCCGCGACCTTGAAGCGGCCCAGGCACAAGAACAGCTTGCTCGCGAAGCCCGGTTAGCCCGCATGGACGAGTTGACCCGCACGCTCGACGCCACCGCCCATGGGCTGCTGGCCGAGCTCAGCGGGGCGGCCGACCGTCTGGAAGGCACCGCCCAGTCGCTGACGGAAGTCTCGGTAGAAGCCACCACGCAGAGCGATACCATCGCAACGGCATCGTCAATCGCCTCCCAAAGCATCCAATCGGTTGCCACCGCCAGCGATCAGCTTGATGGGTCGATTGCGGAAATCGCCCGTCAGGCCTCGCTCAGCCAGGCTATCGCCGATGAAGCCAAGGATCGGGCAGAACATGGTATGCAGTCGGTCGGCAGACTGGAGGCAACCAGCCGCAAGATCGGTGACGTCGTGCAGCTCATCAATCAGATCGCCAATCAGACGAACCTGCTCGCTCTCAATGCCACGATTGAGGCGGCGCGGGCGGGCGAAGCCGGTAAGGGCTTTGCGGTCGTCGCATCGGAGGTCAAAACCCTGGCGAGCCAAAGCAGCAAGGCGACCGACGAGATCGCGACCCAAGTGGCCGATGTGCAGCGGGTGGCCGAAGAAACCGCCGAGGCGATCCGCTCCATTTCCAGCGTCGTCGCCCGCATGGCCGGGATCGCCACCAGCATTGCCGGCGCGGTCGAGGAGCAATCGGTCGCCACCCGCGAAATCGGCCAGCAGGCCAGCACAGCGGCTGCCGGCGCCGAAAGCGTCAACCAGTCGCTGGCCCGCCTGCGCCAAGGCAATGACGTCACCTCCAACAACGCGGGGTCGGTCTTAAGTTCGGCACAGAAACTGAACCGCGAGGCCGGGGTGCTTAACAACGAGCTATCCCGATTCCTTGAAGAAGTTCGCACCATACAGGGCGCTCCGGTGGCTGGATAAACCCTTGTACGGGTTAAACCGTACTGTGAGTTCGAATTCCATCCCTTCCGCCAATTACGCTGAAGAGTCGCAGGAAACTCCGGTTCTTCTTCGTTTTCTGACTTCCAGAGGTAAAACAGCAGGATCGGGCGACACACAACCGCGATCTTATGTCGGCCACTGACCGACGAATAATGCCGAACAAGCCATTCAACTTGTTCGGCATTATTAGGAGAGATCTTCGGCTCCGAACGGGGGCGGCGTATTCGATGAAGGTGATTTAATATCCAAAATAAAAAATCAACATTGATGAAGATCAATGATAATCGAGCACTGTGACCATAAATTTCTGTCGTACTGGCTTAGCAAGCCAACGGGAGTACAGCCATGAAGCTCGATATTTATTCTCTGAAATCTAAGCAACCCGACCGCAGAAAAATCTCTGCTCACAGCCTAGCAGCGCTTCGAGACCTCGGAATGAGCGAGGATATAATTGCGCTCTACCGGCAGCAATATTCGGAAACCTCGTCACAGCACGCTTCAGGCTCCGACCTGCGAACCGGCCATCTAAAATGGAAACAATGACCGTGCAGGATGAGAGCCACGCTCGCGATCCGCTGATCGAGGCACTCGTTAGCATCGGCCAGCTGGTCATAATCGTCGAAACTGATATCTCCCGTCTCTTCATTGGCTGAGACCGGGTCTTCAAAAGCAAACGGCCCTACATCGATTTTTCTTTTCTCGAAACAAGGAGATCCTGCTGCGAACTGGAGGTTAGCCTCAGCATGCGCCCTATGATCTCGCCTTCCTGCTGATGGACCACTGGCATCACGGGCTTTTCCAACTGGGTAACATCACGATGAACCGCTACCTAGATGCCACCGGCAATGAGGAGGGCGTCGGATTGCCCCCCCTTTTTCATGTCAGTCCGTGCCGTGGTCAGCGTGACCCTTTCCAGGGGCGCCCTCGCCAACCTAGGCAGAATGAATATCTTCTGTACCGACAAGACAGGTAACCTGACGGAGGGGTCTATCCGCCTGAAAGCGGTTGACGCAGAAGGTGAGCCTTCTGCCCAGGAAAGGCCCATCGAGCCTTGCGACGCTCCGGCCTTACACGAGGCAGACGTCGGTATATCTATCGACAACTCTGTCAACGTCGCCCGCGAGACCGCAGATATTGTGCTGCTGAAGCGCTTTCCTAAACAGCCTGGTTCATCGATTCACTGCTGACGGAAGTGGTGATCCTGCTGATGATGTGCAGCAGCCCCCCCCTTCTGGAAAGGACGCCCGTCCCGCCTGTAGCTGGGGTTGAGCGTCGCCATGGCAGGACTGTGCCTGCTCATTCCCTATCTCCCAGGATATGGGATATTCGGCTTCGAACCGCTCCCCCTTCCGATCCTGATTGGGGTCATCGGAAGCTCGTTTCTTTATGTCGCAGTCACCGAGCTGACCAAATCCTGGCTCTATCGCCAGGAAGATAACGCACATTGATCAGTCAAGCGAAGCTAAGCCTGCAGTCGGCAGGGTAAGGTGCAACACCTCAAGCGCTTCATTAGCGATCACCTGCTCCTCGTTTGTCGGGACGACCAGAACTTCGACACGGCTCTCGGAATTGGAGATCCGCAGGGTCTGTCTGAGGTTTAGCTCATCATTGAGTTCGACACCCAGCCAGCGTATCTGGGCACATACCGATGTGCGAACCGCGCTCTGATGTTCTCCGATTCCGGCGGTAAAGACGATTGCATCAAGTCCGCCGAGACTGACAGCCAGCCTGGCGATTTCCCCGGCGATGCGGAAGGTGAATACAGCCATCGCCTCCTCGGCCTCCGGGCGATCGCTGGCCAGCAGATCGCGGCTATCCGCACTTATCCCCGAAAGGCCAAGCAGGCCGCTCTCGCGATAAAGCAGATGTTCCACTGCATCTGGGCCCTGTTTCTTCAAGAGATGCAAGACGACACCCGGATCGATTGCACCACATCGGGTGGCCATCGGGATGCCGTCAAGGGTCGAAAAACCCATGCTGGTATCCTGACTGACACCATCCAGCATCGCGCATAGGCTTGCTCCACTGCCCAGATGAGCGACGATGGTGCGCCCGCGCGCGGCCCGGGGTGATATTTTGTCAAGAACGCTGGCAATATATTTGTAGGAAAGGCCGTGGAAGCCGTAACGCTTCAGGCCTTGGTCATGTAGCTGTCGCGGCAACGCAAATCGCCGAACGATATCCGACTGCGAACGATGAAAGGCTGTATCGAAGGAGAGAGTCTGAAAGACCTCCGGCCGCATCCGATGAAGGGCATCGAGCAAGCGTAGGCTCTGCGGCTGATGGAGAGGGGCAAGCGGTATAAGTGCCTCCAGGGCCTTGCGGCTATCGTCGGCCAGCAGGACAGGCCCATCGAAACGATCACCGCCATGGACCACCCGATGGGCAATCGCGATAAGGCGGCCAGTATCCAGCAAATCGTCCAGATGCTGCAAAACCTCTCCCAGAACAGCGCGCATATCCTCGGTAATCTTAGATGTAAGGGGATAGCGGCGCTCGACGTCGGTGCGCAGGACCAGTTCCAGCGGCTGTTCTCTGAGATCAAGTATGCCGCTGCCGAGGGGTTCGGCCTGGCCATTCTCGATCTCGAAAAGCCCCAGTTTGACCGTCGAGGAACCAGCGTTGAAGGTCAGCAGTAAGTCGCGCTTCATGCTGTTGCTCCTGCACCGGCACGGAACAGGGCGAGATTCGCCAGCGCGATAGACGCCAGGCGAACCCGTACAGCGTCGGTTCGGCTGGTAAGGATGATGGGAACGCGAGCACCTAGAACGATGCCCGCCGCGTCCGCCCCGGCGAAATAAGTGAGCTGTTTGGCGAGGATGTTTCCCGCCTCGATATCCGGTACCAGCAGGATGTCTGCCTGCCCCGCAACTGGAGAGACAAGAGCTTTGGTCTTCGCTGCGTCCAGATTGATGGCATTGTCGAACGCCAATGGACCGTCAACCTTGGCCCCGGTGATTTGTCCGCGTTGCGCCATTAGGGTAAGAGCGGCAGCATCCAGTGTCGCTGGCATCTTCGGATTGATCGTCTCCACTGCAGCAAGGACCGCGACCAGCGGCTCTTCGCGGCCAAGGGCACGCATCAGGTCGATCGCGTTCTGACAGATGTCCCGCTTCTGTTCCAAGGTGGGATTGATATTGATCGCTGCATCGGTGATGAGCAGCGGTTTGGCATAGGCCGGGATATCCATGAGATAGGCGTGGCTGAGGCGCCGGTCGGTGCGCAGGCCCGAAGTTGGGGCCACCACGGCTTCAAGAAGCTCATCGGTATGGAGGCTGCCCTTCATGAGGGCCGCAACCTGCTGCCCTGATGCCAATGTGACAGCCTGCGCCGCCGCCGCGTGGCTATGGGGTGCATCTTGAATCTCATAGCCAGACGACGACAGGCCTGCCGCTTCAAAAGCCGCACGTATCTTGGCATCAGGACCGATAAGGATCGGATCGAGCAGCCCTTCGCTCTTTCCCTCCGCAACGGCCTGCACCGCCTCGGCCGAGCAAGGATGCACGACTGCCGTGCGCAGCGGCGGCAAAGACTTAGCTTGCGTAATCAAAGCTTCGTATCGATCGTGACGCCTTAGATAGACCTGTGGCAACGGCATCGCGGGCCATTCGATCACGCTCTCAGGTGCAATCACCGTTGCCGAGCCGAGCAGGACCGCTTCCCCCCGCTGATTACGACAGACGGTATCGAGGGTAATGATCCTTTTATCGCGCTGCTTGCCGACAACCGTGACCTCTGCCGTGATTGTATCCCCAGGCAAGACGGGCTGGCGGAACTTGAGATCTTGCCCGAGATAGATTGTCCCCGGCCCAGGCAATCGTGTGCCGAGAACCGCCGACACCAGAGCCGCGGTCCACATCCCGTGGGCAACCACATGGCCGAAGCGGTCATTCGCGGCAAAAACGCTGTCAAGATGAGCCGGATTTCGGTCGCCTGAAACCGTTGCGAAAAGTTCGATATCATCCCGCCCGACGGTCCTGGACAGGGAGGCCTTGGCGCCTATTTCCAGCTCGGCGAATGTATGGTTCCGCAAGATGTCGTCACTCATGGCGGGTTCTCAATTCTGCAGGACTTAGGTTCCGGTCGCATCGACGAGCGGTTGGGATGCCCCCGTTCGCTGACAAGGATGGCGGAGATCGTATCTCACTCAAGATTCGGGACCTTATTGCTGCGCAGCCAGGAAAGCCCGGAAGCGCGTCAGGCTAAAAACGAAGAACAGCAGCCCGATGCCGAAGGTGGCCGCCATCTCGCCCCAGACCACATCGAGGGAAGCCCCGCGGTAGAGAATCGCCTGGGCAAAGGCGACATACTGGGTGGTTGGGGATATGCGGGTGGCCGTCTGCAGCCATTCCGGCATGCTTTCGAGGGGCGTCATGCCGCCAGACAGCAGGTTCATCGGCAGCACGACCAAGATGAACAGCAGTCCGAGTTGCGCCATGGAACGGGCAAGAGTCCCGAGAAAGATTCCGAGCGACGTCGTGAAGAAGAGGTAAAACACCGACCCCGCTAGAAAGAGCCCTATTGAACCAGCAAGCGGCATCCCGATCAGCCAGTGCAGGATGCCCAGCAGCGAGATTGCCGTCAGGACGAGAATCACCAGACCTGTACCAAGAACCTTGCTGAGCATGATCTCGATCGGCTGTACCGGCATGGTTAGCACATGTTCCAAGGTGCCATGTTCCCGTTCCCTCTGCAGCGCCGCACCGGTCAGTAGAACCGAGAGCATGGTAATGTTGGTGATCAACGCCATGGTGCCTGTGAACCAGGCAGTCGCCAGGGACTGGTTGAAAGCCACCCGCACCTGCAGCCCGACTGCGGCCCTGCCCTGTTCGAGCCGTCCCGTCTTGAAGCGGGCGATCTCGTCGGCCACGAGCGACTGGATATAGGTAGCGCCCAACCCCGCCTGCATCAGGGCGGTCGCATCGATCAGTAGTTGGATGGTCGGTGCCCGTCCTGCCGCCAGATCGGCTTGGAAACCTTCTGGAATATCGAGAACAAAGATCAATCGGGCCTGGTCCATGGCCTGATCGATTTCCCCCGCAGTGATCGCGACGGGGGGCTGGAAAAAAGGTGCGCGCAGACTGTCCGTGATCGCCTGGGACAGCGGCGACCGATCACCGTCAACAATGCCGATGGGCGCATTATGCAGATCGTGGGAAATACCGTAGGCCTGGATATAGACCGCTGCGGTAAAGGAGTAGAGGACAAGCCCCAACATGAAGCGGTCACGCCACAGGCTGTGCAGTTCCTTCACAAGCAGCAGCCAAATCACCGACATCGCCTCACGCCTCCTGTTTGGGAAGCAGCAGCGCTGCAACGAGCAGCAGCACCGGCCAGAAGGCCAATGTCTGAAGCACGAATGGCAAAAGGTCAAAAAAACCGAGCCCTTTGGTGAAAGCTCCCACGCTCGCCTTGATGAAGTAGGTCGTCGGGAAAAATGTCCCGATCCAGTATCCGGCCCCCTCCAGAGTAGAAACCGGCTGCATAAGCCCGGAAAACTGCGTCGCCGGCATCATGGTTGCCATGGCTGTCGCGAAGATCGCCGCAACCTGTGTCCGCGTCATGGTCGAGGCAACCAGCCCCAGCGCGGTCGTCGCCAATACATAGGCAAAGGCTGCCAACCCCAGTCCCAGGAAACTCCCCTTGAACCGTAGGCCAAAAATCGTGACGGCCATCAGGGTCATGAGCGCGAAGTTGAGGAAACCGAGGCCAATATAAGGGATCTGCTTGCCGAGGAGATATTCGAGCTTACTTACCGGCGTCACATAAAGGTTAGTGATCGAGCCGAGCTCTTTTTCGCTGACCACGCCTAGGGCCGTCAGGATCGCCGGGATGAAAACCAGCATCATGGCGATGGTAGAGGGCACCATCGCTTCGGCACTCTGGAAGGATTGGTTATAGCGATAACGCGGTTCAACGAAACCCGAAGTCATCTCGCCCCGGCCTGCCTCGGCCAACGCCTGCTGATGAACGCCAGCGACATAGCCTTGCACTGTCTGAGCTCGAAACGGCATGGCGCCATCGACAACCACTAAAACTTCGGTCGGCCGCCCTACCCGGCTGTTGGCACCGAACTGCGGCGGGATTTCCAGGCCAAGAGTGATGTCATTGGCCTGCAGCCTTCGTTGCAGATCTTCGGGACCATCCACATCCCCACGACGGACGAAATAGGAAGAATGGCCAAAAGCGTCGATGTACGCGCGACTCTCCGGTGTTCCGTCGCGATCGAGAACGGAGAAGCGAAGATGATCGACGTCGAGCGTGATCCCGAAACCGAAGATCAGCATCAGCAGGGCCGTCCCGCCAAGAGCAAAGGCCAGCCGGATTCGATCACGCAGCAACTCGATCGCTTCGCGCCGCGAATAGCTTAAACAACGAGCCAGCGAAAACAGACTTGCTTTGGGAGCACTCTTAATTTTCGACCCGGAAAGCCCTATCACAGCAGGAGTTTCCTGCTGCTCCATATAGCTGATGAAGGCATCATCAAGGGACGTAGCCTGCCGGGCTGCCTTGAGTTCGTCCGGCGTTCCAGTCGCCAGCACCCGCCCCGCATGCATGAAGGAAATACGATCGCAACGCTCTGCCTCGGCCATGAAATGGGTCGAGATAAAGATTGTGATTCCCTTTTCCCGCGAGAGTCGGCGCAGCTGAGCCCAGAACCCGTTCCGTGCCACCGGGTCGACCCCCGATGTCGGCTCGTCGAGAATTAGGATATCCGGTTCATGCAATACCGCCACCGCAAGCGACAAGCGCTGACGCAGGCCAAGCGGCAGGTCGCCGGATCGGGAAGAAAGGTAGCGCCCTAAATCGAATTCCTGCGCGAGAGCTTCAATGCGCTGTTCCTTTTCCTTGTCCCTGAGACCATAGAGACCGGCATGGAGATCGAGGTTCTGTTGCACGGTCATCTCGCCATAGAGCGAAAAGCTCTGCGACATATAGCCGATACGCCGGCGCTGCCTGAGATCGGCACTATCGACTGGTTCTCCGAAAAGCCAGGCATTGCCTTCACTGGGCGGCAGCAGGCCAGTCAGCATCTTCATTGTGGTCGACTTGCCGCAGCCGTTCGACCCGAGGAAACCAAAGATCTCACCCTGCCGGATCGAGAGGCTCACCCGATCGACTGCAACAAAATCACCAAACCGGCGGCTGAGATTGTGGGATTCGATAGCAATCGGAAGGTCTTCGTTCAAAGGAAGAATACCTGTCGTTCCCCCATCGCCGCGCCGGTCGGCAGGCAACAACTCGATGAAGGCCGCTTCCAGGTTATCGCGACCAGTCCGCTGCAGCAGGTCGATGGGCGAGCCGTCGGTCAGAATTTTGCCCTCGGCCATGAAGATGATCCGCCCGAACCGGCGCGCCTCATCCATATCCGAAGTTGCAACCAACAGTGAAAGGCCCGGTCGTGCCTGCCGGATGCGGTCCACGAGCTCCCAGAACTGCTTGCGTGAAAGCGGATCGACCCCGGTTGTCGGTTCGTCAAGGAGGAGAAAATCTGGGTCGTGGATCAATGCACAGCACAGCCCCAGTTTCTGCTTCATCCCTCCCGACAATCGCCGCATCAATCGGTCGGCAAAAGGGACAAGTGCCGTGGCGGAGAGGAGCTCTGCAATGCGGGCTTCAGCATCGGCCTTTGTGAGGCCGAACAACCGGGCGAAAAACTCGATGTTCTCCCGCACCGAAAGATTGGGATAGAGATTCCGGCCCAGCCCCTGGGGCATGTAGGCGACGCGCGGTTGCACAGCCGAACGCGCGCGCCGATTCGCCATGTCCGCCCCCAGCATGAGCACCCTGCCGTCCTGCAGCAGTTTGGCACCAGCGATCAGAGCCAGCAGGGTTGATTTGCCGACACCATCGGGGCCGACGAGAGCCGCCGCCTCCCCCGCTCGCAGGCCAACGGAAACACCATCCAGCGCCAGCGATTTGCCGTAGGAATGCCGGACATCGATGGCTTCGAGACTGAAGGCTAACGCCGCGGTCATTGCCGGGCCGCTTCCTTGACGAGATCCGAATCGAGCCAGTTCGGCCAGACCAACTCGACGCGCTCCTTGAGATAAGCAACGCCTGTTACGCCAGTCTTAACCTGATCGATATGAGCCTCCACCAGCCGATTGGGCACACGGAGCTTGGCTCGGAAGACCATCCGGTCCCGTTCGCTCTGAGTTTCGACCTGTTTGGGAGTGAATTGCGCGCGCGTCGAGATGAAAGCCACGCTGGCCGGGATTGCGCGGTCCGGCAGCGGGTCGACGATCACCCGGGCTTCCTGGCCGATCGCGATTTTGCCCGCCAGAGCCGACGGCAGGAATACCGTCATGTAGACATCTGAAAGATCAAGCAGAGTGAGGATCTTTCCACCCGTGCCAATCACCTCTCCGGGCTCGGCAAGCCGGTACAGCACGCGTCCGGCCCTTGGGGCCGCTAGCGTGCCATCGGCCACCTGGCGCATCAGGCGATCTGCCTCCGCCTCGGCCGCCAGGATAGCGGCATCGGCTGCGGCTTGGCTGCTTCTCGCCGCTTCAAGAGCTGCAAAGGCCGTGCTCCTGATCGTCCGGCTCTGGTCCACCTTCTGAGCCGTGGCGAAACCCTTGGCGAAGAGAGCCTGGGTCCGCTGCTGCTCCTTATCGGCGAAAGTCAGCTCGCCCTGCCGCTGGTCAATCAGGAAATTAGCCTGGCGCTTCGTCTCTTGTGCGCGGGTCACCTGAGCCTGCGCAGCACGCAGAGCAGCGGCAGCCTCTGTCACATCCATCCGGGCGACCACCTGGCCAGCCTGAACATAAGCCCCTTCGTCATAAAGGACTTCGGCGACCCGACCGCCGTATTTGGCGGCAACATCGATCTCCGTCGCCTCGATGCGGCCATTCGCGGAGATGAAACCCACGGGGATGTCACGGGGGTCGAGCCAATACCGATAACCGGCAAAACCGCCACCGACCACAATGGCGGCCCCAACAATCAACAGTGCAAAGGATCTAAGGCGCATGGGGGGTCCAGGCAATCAGGAGTATTGTCACTCACTAAGCCCTGAAGTAACGCGGTCGGTCGTTGACCTGCGTCAATGTCGCGCCACCGCCATCTCGCTGAG
This sequence comes from Lacibacterium aquatile, assembly GCF_042683105.1. Classification (NCBI taxonomy): domain Bacteria; kingdom Pseudomonadati; phylum Pseudomonadota; class Alphaproteobacteria; order Rhodospirillales; family Rhodospirillaceae; genus Lacibacterium; species Lacibacterium aquatile. The sequence continues at coordinate 139,980 of NZ_JBHUIP010000006.1, read as the reverse complement.
CCCGCCCAGGTAAAAGTATTGCTGGAGCAGGCTATCCGGCCTGGGTTGGCTTTCGGCTACGACAGCGGCAAAGTTTTTCAGTCCATTTTTTCACTGGCAAATCGGCCCGGATCATTGTGACCATGGGGATGCCCTCGCTCCTCTATCGCTGGTGGCACGGCGCTCAGGCTATCCGTGGACTGAAACCCAGCACCATCGAGTTTGTCGGCTGTTCACCAGTCCACACGACCCTGTTCGAAATGGTGGAAGCGGCCGACGATGAGCGTCAGAAATCTTGGACCAATAACGCTCGAAGCTTTGGTGCATCAGGCAAATAGCTTCTTACCGATGACCAGCAACAACAACACGCCCAATGCCGCAACGGCGGAAATACCCGCATCGGCGAGCGTGATTGCGCCAAAACCGAACAACTGTCGCAGGAATGGGACCGTCAGCATGAGCCCGACCAACGTCACAGCCACCATCGCAATGATCAGCAGGGGAAGGTTCGGCCGGACAATCGAAGTGATCAGCGAGCGGCTGAAGGTACGGTCCTCAATGATCAGCACAAGGTTGATCATGACGAGGCTGACAAACGCCTGACCGCGAGCGATATCGGCCGGCAGATCCCGGTAGATCGACGTCACATAAACCGCAGAGACCGCGAGCAGAGCGATCATTCCCTGGGCTAGGTGACTAAGGATAAGCTTCATTGGCAACAAGGGCTCGTCTGCCGGGCGAGGCGGACGCTTCATGATGTCGTCCTCAGCCTTTTCCGCCTCGAAAACGATAGAGCAGACTGGATCGATGATCATTTCCATGAAGGCAATATGAATCGGACCAAGCATCGGGGGTAATCCGAAAGCCAACGGCAGAAAAGCAAGGCCCGCGATGGGAACATGCATCGCCAATACGTAACCCATCGCTTTGCGCAGATTATCGAATATTCGACGGCCGAGCTTGATCGTACGGACGATCGAGTTGAAATCGTCATCCAGCAATACGATAGCCGCCGCCTCCCTCGCCACATCCGTACCGCGCCCACCCATCGCAATGCCGATATGGGCAGACTTCAATGCTTGGGCGTCATTGACACCATCGCCCGTCATCGCGACTACGGCACCCTCGGCTTTCAGGGCATTGACGATGCGGAGTTTTTGCTCGGGCAGTATCCTTGCGAAGATCGACGCTTCTTGAAGAAGACGCCTGAATTCCTCCCCTGTAGCCCCCTGCAACTGCTTACCGGTCACCGCCGAACCATACGGAAGTCCCGCATCCCGGGCGATCGCCGTCGCCGTTTCCGGATGATCGCCAGTAATCATGATAAGGCGGATCCCGGCAGATCGGCAGGCTGCGATCGCCTCACGAACACCCGGCCTGATCGGGTCAACGAGACCGATCAGGCCTTGGAAATCCAAAGGTATAGCTTGCAGCTCGGTCAGTTCGTCGGCCACACCTTCTGCCTGTGCCAGAGCCAGAACCCTGAGGCCGCGCGCGGCCATGCTTGCCGCGATTTCCAGGAGATGATTTCGTGCATCGACCGTCAGGTCGCAGAATCCAAGAACCGTCTCAGGAGCGCCTTTGACTGCCAACCTCGACACTTCTGCCATTGCTTCGAACCACAATCGCCCCATGGCGGGAAGGTCCGAGGTTATGGGAAACTCCCTGATTGGCTGTCCCCAAGCAGCCTCAACCGAACCCGACCGGCGAAAGATCGCCTGTTCCATCGGATCGAAGCTTGCCTCCCGACTTGCGGCAGCGGCCAACCCCAATAGCCATCCCGACTTACGCCGATCTCCCCCCTCTGGCTGGTCGAAAGCAACGGGTAACCCCAGCTCGTCACGTAATTCCACCACCTCCATACGGTTCTCCGTGAGGGTCCCCGTCTTATCGGTACAAATCACGTTAGCGGACCCTAGGGACTCGATAGCCGCGGCCTGCCGGGTCAATACCCGTGCCTTGGCGATACGAATGGCGCCCATCACGATGAAAACCGTCAGGATCAGCGGGAATTCTTCTGGGAGCAGAGCCATGGCCTGGGCTATGGCCGCCAGAGCAGCCTCCTTCCAAGAGAGGCCCGAGAGTCCGTACCCCAGCGCCATCGTAAGGCTTAGCAGGACGGCCATGATGCCGAAGATCCGCACCAGCCGTCGGGTCTGTTTTTGAAGTCGAGGCGGCTCACGGTCTATCTGACCGATACCGACACCAATCCTGCCAAGTTGAGTGTGCTCGCCTGTTTGCCGGACAACGGCACGCCCCTGCCCTCGGACCACCAGTGAACCTGAGAAGATTCGGAAACGATCCTCTGCCGATCCCAAAGAGGTTTCGAAGGGTGCAGTTGTCCAGGCGCGTTTGCCAACCGGCACCGATTCACCTGTCAGCAGAGACTCATCGACCGTCAGATCGACAGCCGTCATCACGTCGGCATCTGCCGTTACGCGGTCCCCCTCGCCGACTATAAGCCAGTCACCACGCACCACATCGCGCGAAGGGATGCGGCGGGCCGTGCCATCGCGGATCACGAGTGATCTGGGGCTAGACAAGTCTCGGAGCGTCCTGATTGTTCGCTCGGTGCGAATCTCTTGGGCGACAGTGATAGCGACCGACAGCGAAGCAAAGCCGAAAAGAACCGCAGCCTCGAAAGGCGCCCCGATCAGGAAGTAGACCGCTCCCGCCCCAAGCAGAAGGATGAACATCGGCTCCCGAAGGGTACCCAAAACAAGATACCAGACCGCTCGACCTCTATCCTGGCCCAGTTCATTTGGCCCCTCCCGGAGAAGTCGCTCCTGCGCCTCTCGCTCCGTTAGCCCGCCCCCATCCTGCGAAACATGTACCTCGGCCATTAGTGAGAAAACAGGCAAGGTATAGGGCAGATGTCCATCAGATCGCGCGTGACCCCACCGAACATCCATTCTCGCGTGCGACTATGCCCATAAGCCCCGCAGACGATCATGTCGGCAGAGACCGCCGTTGCTGCCGATAAAAGCTTGGCAGGTACTTGCGAGTCGGAGGCACCCTCGGCCCGAACCACCGCTTCGACACCATGACGTTTCAGATAATCCACCGCATCGCCATAGTCGTCCGGGTCGCGACCGTATGCGGCAAGATGAACCATCTCGGCCCTTTTCAGAAATGGCAGGGCGTCATGGACTGCGCGCCGCGCCTCGCGGGTGTTCTTCCAGGCGATTAATATTCTTTCCGCAGAGAATTTTGGGGCCACGTCAGGAAGCAGGAGGACGGGACGGCCCGCGCGCATGATGAGATCCTTGGGATCGAACATCATAGGCGCCAGGTTATCCTTCAGCAGTCGGGACGCCACAGTGAGATCCGCCGAGCAAGTCATCTCATCGATAAAATCGATCGTCTCGGAGGTATCCGTTCGCCAATCGATATTCGGATAAGCGCCGACATGCCGGCGGAAAAGTTTCTCGGCATCATCCAGCTCTTCTTTGATCCGGACCTTCTCCTGCCGCAAAAGCTCGTGGACAACCTGGGCATTCCGATCGCCATACCAGGGAACGGTCGGAGCTTGAGCGGCCACGCCGATGAGCCGGCTACCGTAATGTTCTGCAAGGCTAGCTGCATAGTCGAGTCGGCCGGCGGCAAGGCTCCCAAGATCGACCGGTACCAGAACGCTGGTGCATACTCCAACCTCCGGGGCGGAGATATTCGTCGTGGTGGGCATTCAGACCTCCTCGGCGCAGGATAGAATGCTAAAAATATAGCAGTTCTTTCCCATACCCGCCTTGACGCACGTCAATGCCGGCACGCTGGAACTACGGTGCATCTGAGAATACCAGCAACCTGTCGATCGGAGTTTTCCTAATAGCGCCTAGTTCCGCGCAGACCCGCAAGATGACGTGACGGTCGACTGCGCCACCGTCACAGAGGCCTGTTTCCCGCCCGACGGTCTGCCGGTCAGGATCGGAGGATAAACAAGCATCGGCGGCGGGTTTAAACTCTAAGCTTAATCTGCTGGACTAGTATCTCTTGGGTCTCAAAGAGATTAAGCTCCGTGCGCCCAGGACTGCTGGGCGTTGCGGGAGACAGGGATCATGGGAAATCTGGCGCCGCGCTCACTCCACGAGATAACGTCGTCGGTATTCCATAAGGCTCTTCCCCAAGGCCGCTTCCAACATTGTCTGAATTGCATAGCGCGCCCCAGGTCGGTCTGCGCTGGTGTTCCTGATAAGGATATTCAGCGACTGCGAGACAGTGCCGTGGACGTGAAGCTTTCAGCAGGCTCCACACTTTTCATCGAAGGCGACAAAGCTGATCACCTTTACAACATCAGCCACGGTTGCATCAGAATTCACAAGCTGCTGCCGGACGGCCGCAGACAGGTGATCGGTTTTCTCACGACAGGTGACTTTCTGGGCTTTGCCGTTCGTGACGGCTATGCATATAGCGCCGAAGCCGTCACGAACACCAAGCTTTGCGGCTTCTCCCGAGTGAAATTGGAGCATTTGCTCCAAGCCTTCCCCGCCATGGAAAAACGGCTGCTGGGCATCGCCGCCAATGAACTGGCTGTGGCACAGGACCAGATGCTTCTGCTGGGGCGCAAAACAGCGGCCGAGCGCCTAGCGAGTTTTCTGATTGCTTTTAGTGATAGGCTTCTAAAGGCCGACCTGCCGATCTCTCCTATCGTCCTCCCGATGGCACGGTCGGATATCTCGGACTATCTGGGGCTGACCAACGAGACTATAAGCCGGACCTTTACACGTTTCCGTAAGCTCGGACTGATCGAACTGAACAATGCTGAAACGATCTACATCCGGGATATGAAAAGGCTCCGGCGAGTGGCAGGCGGCGAAGAACCCTAACAAGAGCCGTTGATCCGGATCACGGCAACGCGTCGCCGCAACTCCTACTGTGCCCATCGCAACAGATGGGGACTTCCCATGGATCGCAAGATGCGCGCCGCCGTCGTCAGGGCCTTTGGCCAGCCCCTCGCTGTCGAGGAAGTTCCCATACCCCGCCCCGGTCCCGGCGAAGTGCTCGTCCGAGTTGTGGCTTGCGGTGTGTGCCATACGGACCTCAACGCCGCCAATGAGCGATTTTCCAGCCTTTGCCTGTAAGCTGCCCTGATAAGGGCCGCAGATATTTTCGCTCGATAATCCGACACGTCAAGTGGGGTCGAATTTTTCAAGATCGTGGAATCGAGTCCACAATCCAGACCTTGCGTTTGAACAGGGCAAATGCGGCTTTAGACAATTTGCGCCACAGGCGTCTTATCGGAGCCGCGGTTATTTGTCATGAAACTGGTTGATCCGCATCAATGTGGATAGGTCAGAAACGCGCTTCACTGTCAGGGTCGAGACCGGCATAGGTCGGTCGCTGCACAGGAGATACAGATGACGGAAGCTGCGCACCATACTAAGCCCGCCCGCCCCATGCCGTTCGCCATCGACTGGAAGGGCGAAGGCCCACGCCAATACGACAATTGGCAGAAAGTCTTTCAGGGCTGGGCCGACACCACCAATGAGCTCTGGACGGCCCAGGCGGACCAAGCCAACGAAGGCCTGAAAGCGATCAATAAGGAACTGGCTGAATTCTCTGCAGCAAAGAGCCCACGCGATCTCGCCCACCGTTTGCTTAACGTGCAACGGCACGCCTTTACTGGCTGGATCCGCTCGATGCGGCTTATCAACGACCACATGGCGAAATGCTGCTTCGATACCGCCAACTGCGCCTGCGACCTCGCCTCGACCGAGGGCCTGCCAGCGAAGCCCCAAAACTGACCTCAGACCGCCAGGAAGTATGAACTTCCTGGCGGCTTTCCTTTCAAAACTTCAGGTACCGGCGTCGCCCTGGATCAGTAGCCAACCTGGCCTCCTCGGCCACTAAAGGCTAAAACCACGCAGGGTGAACGTCGGTGTTACTGCCGACAGACCGCTCTCTGCGTATCGACCTATTTTCGAGGGATAGGATGAAATCGAAAAATGGCACGGTGCGGCACCATCGCCCGCCCTATGATTGCATCGCTTTGCTGCTACAGGGCGGGGGAGCCCTTGGAGCCTACCAACCCGGGGTTTACCAAGCCCTCGCCGAGCAGGGCATCGAACTCGACTGGGTGGCCGGCATCTCCATTGGCGCCATCAATGCGGCGTTGATCGCGGGTAACGCCCCGGCGGTGCGAATTGAAAGGTTAAAGGAATTTTGGGAGGCGGTGACGATGCCGGTTCCTTGGCAATGGGCCGACTATCTGACACCGGCCATGATACGAGGGGATGTTGCCCGCGATTTCGTCAACCGGGTAAATGCGTTCGACGCCATGACGTCCGGTGTACCAGCCTTCTATTCACCGCGTATCCCTCCGGCCTGGCTCCAGCCCGCCGGCACCATCGAGGCAACTAGCTATTATGACACCCGGGATCTGCGGGCCACGCTGGAGCGACTCGTAGATTTCGAGCGGCTGAATTCCGGCGCGATGCGTTTCAGCGTCGGCGCGGTCAATGTGGCATCGGGCAATTTCGTCTATTTCGACAACAGAACCCAGCGGATCGGACCGGAGCATATCTTGGCCAGCTGCGCTCTTCCGCCCGGCTTTCCGGCGGTCGAGATCGACGGGCAGTATTATTGGGACGGCGGGCTCGTCTCCAACACGCCGCTGCAATGGGTGCTGCAACATGGCCCACGCCAGGACACCCTCGCCTTCCAGGTCGACCTCTGGAGTGCACGTGGCGAGTTTCCGCCATCGCTCGCGAATGTCGCGACCCGGCAGAAGGAAATCATGTTCTCCAGCCGGACCCGTGAAAACGTCGACCAGTTCGTCGAGACCCAGCAACTGCGGCATGCTGTTTCCAAGCTCCTGACCAAGCTTCCTCCGGAGCTTCGCAACGATGAAGAGGCGCATTTCCTCAAGAAATTCGGCGACGACAAAGTCTACCGGATCGTGCATCTGATCTGCCGGGCCAAACGTTACGAGGGCGAATCCAAAGACTATGAATTCTCGCGCCTCTCAATGCAGGAACATTGGCAAGCTGGATACAACGATGCGATCCGAACCTTACGCACACAAGGGGCCCTCGACCGGCCCACAAATATCGAAGGTGTAGCAACCTTCGATATCGGTAATAGCTAACGGCATCAATGTGTCCCGCACTCATATTCCGAAGGCGTCATTAGATCATGTTTACCAATCTCATGTTGCCTGCCATCGGCGGGCTCCTGATCGGTCTTTCGGCCGCGCTATTCCTGCTCCTCAATGGCCGTATCGTCGGCATCTCTGGATTGGCGGCCCAGGCTACCGGGCTTTCACGCGAAGGCTCGCTCCCGATCGCCGTAGCATTCATCGTAGGCATGCTTGGCGGAACCTTCATCGTCCGTTACTTACTCGGCTGGCCCACGATCGAAATGGATGTTTCGTGGCCTATCCTGATTATCGGGGGATTGCTGGTCGGGTATGGAACAAGGCTCGGCTCGGGCTGCACCTCTGGCCATGGGGTTTGCGGACTGGCGCGCTTTTCCACCCGCTCTATCGTCGCAACCGGTGTCTTCATGTCGACAGCAATCATCACTGTCTTATTAATCAAACTTATCGAGGGCCGGCTATGAAGCTTCTTCTGAGCGCACTCGTCTGCGGTGCCCTGTTCGGCAGCGGCCTCGTCATCTCCGATATGATCAATCCAGCCCGGGTTCTAGGATTTCTCGATCTGACAGGAGACTGGGATCCGGCCATGCTTGTTGTCATGGGTGCGGCGCTGATCCCCTCCTTTCTTGCCTACAAACTTAAAGCCGGCTTGCCGACCCCGCTCTTCGATCCACGCTTCCACCTACCTACTCGCAAGAACATCAACGGCCGGTTAGTCTTTGGGGCGATCCTCTTCGGCATCGGCTGGGGTCTGATAGGCTTATGCCCTGGCCCAGCACTTGCCGCTTTGACCACCGGCAGATGGGATGTCGCGGTGTTTGTCTTGGCGATGGTTGCCGGTTTTGCAATTTATCGCCGAACCTCCGACACGCCTTGACGTTACATGATTGGAGGTGTTCTGCCTTTTTGCCCCGCCACGACAAGCTCGAGCATCTAAATTGTTACACAAATAAAACCCGCCAAATCCGCCCCCTTTCAGCGCCTCTAGGTTGCTGAATTTCCTAGCTCACAACTATATCTGTATGAGTTACTGCGGCAGTCCCCAGATTGGCGACAATGTAACCCGTTCCTGCGCCCGATCCATCTGCATCTAGCCAGACATAAGTATTGGCGTCATAGGCGGAACCGTTCCAATGACTGACGATCAAGTTCGGTGCGCCGTTGTTGCCGCCGGACCCATTGAAGCTGTTGCTGGCGAGATCATTCAAGAACTGGCTGGCGCTGAGTGCCCCCGCGCCCAGGCCTGCGATCTCAATCTGCAGCTTATCGGTACCGGAGGTGAAGCCGGCCACAGTATCGATATCGCTGCCAAGGTCGGCGGCCTTGAAGACAAAGGTATCGGCTCCGGTACCGCCATTCAGGACATCAGCTCCGGCCCCGCCATCCAGTGTGTCGTTGCCTGCACCGCCGCTCAGAGTATCGGCACCGCCACCGCCGTTGAGGCTGTTATTGCCCCCATTCCCGATCAGCGTATTGTCGGCTGCATTGCCCGCGCCATCGATATTGCCGCTGCCTGAGAGGCTCAGGACTTCGATCTCCTGACCAGCCGTCAGGGTGAAGGAAATGGCACTGACCACGGTATCGCTACCCTCGCCTGCCGCCTCGACGATCACATCGGCAGCGCTATCGACGCTGAAGAGATCATTACCGAGGCCACCGTCCATCACATCGTCGCCGATACCGCCGGTCAGACTATCGTTGCCAGCCCCACCGCTTAACGTATCGTTGCCCGCTGCACCGGAGAGCTGATTGTTGCCGCCATTGCCGGTGATCACATTGTCGGCTGTATTGCCGCCGCCATTGTAATTGCCAGCCCCACCAAGGCTTAAGTTTTCGAAATTGGCCAGCAGCGTATAGTTTTCCGAGGCAACCACGGTATCGTTGCCCCCGCCAGCCGCCTCGATCAGTGTATCGAACCCTTCGTAATAGAAGAGGTCATCGCCACTCCCGCCGTCGAGCCTGTCGACACCGGTCCCACCGCTCAAGGTGTCGTTACCCGCGCCACCGACCAGGGTGTCATTACCTGTATCGCCATCCAGCAGGTTGTCGCCGGAATTGCCGGTGATATTGTCAAAGCCCGTCGATCCTATGCCCTTCAAGTTAGCAGATCCGGAAAGGCTCAGGACCTCGATCCCCGACCCCTGCATGGTGAAATCGACACTGGCGACAACACTATCGATCCAGCCTGCGAAACTATCGACGACCACATCGCCCAGGCTGTCGACGTAATAGAGATCGGCCCCCGCGCCGCCATCCATCGTGTCGTCGCCCGCTCCACCGTTCAGCGTATTGTTATTGGCATTGCCGACCATGAGGTTGTTGAGCGCATTGCCGGTGACCGATATCGCCATCGAACCGCCGAAGCTGATGACCTCGATATTCGCGCCGACCGTATAATTGACGAAGGCGACCAGCGTATCCGTCCCTTCGCCCGCCAGCTCGACCACAACGTCGCCTGCGCTATCAACGATGTAGATATCGTCACCCGTGCCGCCTGACATGGCGTCATCGCCAAAGCTGCCGTCCAGGCTGTCGTTATCGTTACCGCCAACCAGCGTGTCGTTGCCATCGCCGCCGTTGAGCGTGTCGTTGCCATCCTCGCCCGACAGCACGTTATTGCCGGAATTGCCCCAGATGATATTGCCGATAGTGCTGCCGGTGCCATGCAGGTCAGCGGTGCCAATCAGGGTCAGCACCTCGATATCGCCCACGAGGGTGAAGGAGATATCGGCCAGCACCGTGTCATTCCCCTCGCCCGCCACCTCGATGATGGTGTCATTGGTGGATTTGACGACGGTATAATAATCGTCGCCCGTTCCACCGATCAGCGTATCGCTGCCACCGCCGCCAAACAGCGTGTCGTTGCCGTCCATGCCTTTGAGCGTATTGTCGCCGAGGTTCCCGGAAATGAGATTACCCAGATTATTCCCAACCCCTTCGGTATTACCAAGGCCGGTCAGCGCCAGATATTCCAGCGAGGCAGATAGAGTGTAGGAGAAGGCGGCATTGACGCTGTCCGTCCCCTCGCCGACATTTTCAATGATCACATCCAGGGGATCGTCGACGTTATAGACGTCGTCGCCAAGCCCGCCCTCCATGGTGTCGATACCCGCCAGCCCATCCAAGCTGTCGTTACCATCGCCACCCCAGAGGTAGTTGTCGTTGACGTTGCCGTTGATGTTGTTGTCGAGCTCGTTGCCGATACCGCGGATCGCCGGACCCCAGATGTTCAGATCCTCGAAGTTGGCGCCCAGCGTATAGTCGTAATTGACGTTGATGAGATCCTTGCCCTCTCCAGCATTCTCCACCACCACGTCGCCCAGATCGTCGAGGAAGTAGGTGTCGTTGCCAAGCCCGCCGGACATCGAGTCCTTGCCAGCCCCGCCGTCGAGATAATCGTCCCCGGCCTTGCCAGAGAGATCGTTGTTGCCGCTGTTGCCCCAGATGGTATCGGCCGCATCGGTGCCGACGCCGATCCAGTCGGCCGTCCCGATCAGGCTCAGGACTTCCACATTGGCTGGCAGCGTATAGTTGAAATCGGCATAGACCGTATCGATACCCTGGACCTGGCCATCATATTCGATGACGAGATCGGTTGGATCATCGACATAGAAGCGGTCGCCCCCAAAGCCGCCCGACAGCACGTCCGTGCCATTACCGCCATAAAGCGAATCATCGCCCGCGCCGCCGTCCAGCGTATCGTCGCCATCGCCACCCGAGAGCACGTTGGAGCCGGTGTTGCCGGTTATCTTATTATCAATGGCGCTACCCGTGCCATTGATGTTCGAGCCGCCTGAGAGCACCAGGTTCTCTATCGGTCCGCTCAAGGTGTAGGAGTAATTGGCCTCGATGGTGTCGTCGCCTTCACCCGATAGTTCGATCACCACGTCGGTCGAGCTGTCGACGACATAATAATCGTTGCCTGTACCGCCGATCAGTGTGTCGTCGCCCGTACCGCCGTCGAGCGTATCATTGCCGTCGCCACCGCTGATCGTATCCTTGCCGCCGCCGCCCGAGATCGCGTTGTTGCCCGTGTTACCGAGCATCAGATTATCCAGCGTATTGCCCGTCGCGCCGATATTTCCCGTGCCGACCAGGGTGATGATCTCGGTATTGGCACCCATGGTGTAGCTGGTCGCAGAGGAATAGATCGTATCCGTCCCCTCGCCCGAAAGCTCCACGATCACATCGCCATTATCGTCGACGATATAGATGTCGCTGCCAGTGCCAGCGCTCAGGGTATCGGCCCCGGTGCCGCCGTCGAGCGTATCCGCCCCCGCGCCACCGACCAGAATGTCGCTGCCCGCATCGCCCGACAGCAGGTTATCGCCGCTATTGCCCCAGATCGTATTATTCTCGGCGTTGCCGGTGCCCTTGAAGTCGCCGGTGCCGGTCAGGCTCAGACCTTCGATATTGGCGCCGATGGTATAGTCGAACCCGGCATAGACGGTATCGATCCCTTCACCCGCCGCTTCCGTCGCAATATCGCTCGGATCGTCGACATAGAAGGCGTCATTCCCCGCCCCGCCATGCAGACTGTCGGTTCCCGCGCCACCGCTTAAGGTGTCATTGCCCGCGCCACCGTCCAGCGTATCATCGCCGACACCGCCCGACAGCAGGTTGTTGCCGCTATTACCGATAATGATGTTGTCGAGGCTATTGCCGATGCCGCTGGCGTTGGTCGATCCGGTCAGGCTCAAGCCTTCAAAATCAGCCGCCAGCGTGTAGGAAAGGCTGGTCTGGACGGTATCGTTGCCCTCGCCCGGCAGTTCCACCACGACGTCGCCGGCATCATCGACGACATAGACATCGTCGCCGACACCGCCCGACATCGTGTCCGCACCCAGGCCGCCATCCAGCGTATCATTGCCCGCTGCCCCGGTCAGAACGTCGTTCCCCGCTGCACCCGACAGGATATTGTCGCCGATATTGCCGATGATCGTATCGGCGTCGCCGTCGCCCGTGCCGTCGATGTTGCCCGACCCCAGCAGGCTCAGAACTTCGACATTGGCCGACAGGGTGTAGCTGGCTGAAGAATGAACAGTGTCCGTGCCTTCGCCGCCCAGTTCGACGATCACATCACCGCTATCGTCGACGAGATAGAGATCGTTGCCGATACCGCCCGACATCGTATCGATGCCCAGTCCACCATCCAGCGTGTCATTGCCCGCACCACCGGACAGAACGTCATCACCAGCCATTCCGGAGAGTTTGTTATCGCCGGTATTGCCGATAATCGTATCGGCGTCGCCATCGCCCGTGCCGTTGATATTGCCGCTGCCGGTCAGGCTTAGCACTTCGACATTCGCCATCAGCGTATAGTCGAAGCCGACCTGCAGGGTATCCTGCCCCTCGCCTGCGGCCTCCACCACCACATCGGCGAGATCATCGACGCTATAGAGATCATCACCGATACCGCCCGACATCGTGTCGAGGCCGGCCCCACCATCGAGCGTGTCATTACCCGCACCACCGGACAGGACATCATCACCTGCCATGCCGGAGAGCTTGTTGTCGCCCGAATTACCGATGATCGTATCGGCATCACCATCGCCGGTGCCGTCGATATTGCCGCTGCCGGTCAGGCTCAGGACCTCGACATTGGCGCCAAGCGTAAAGGAGATCCCGGCAGCGACCGTATCGATGCCTTCACCGGCAGTCTCAACCAGCACATCGCCCGCATCGTCGACGACATAGAAATCATCGCCGGTGCCGCCCGACATTGTGTCGGCACCCACGCCGCCATCGAGGGTATCGTCGCCCGCGCCGCCCGACAGCACGTCGTTGCCCGCCATACCGGAGAGCTTGTTGTCTCCGGAGTTGCCGATGATCGTATCGGCGTCACCATCGCCGGTGCCATTCAGGTTGCCGCTGCCCAGCAGACTCAGAACCTCGATATTCGCCGTCAGCGTATAGTCGGCCGTCGACTGGATCGTATCGATCCCCTCACCCGCCAGCTCAACCGTCACATCAGTACTGTCGTCGACGAGATAGAGATCATCGCCGGTCCCGCCCGACAGGCTATCGACGCCTGCACCGCCATCCAGCGTGTCATTGCCAGCGCCACCCGACAGCACATCGTCGCCCGCCATGCCGGAGAGTTTGTTGTCGCCCGAATTGCCGATGATCGTATCGGCATCCCCGTCGCCGGTGCCGTCGATATTGGCCGAGCCGGTAAGACTCAGAACCTCGACATTGGCCGTCAGCGTATAGCTGATTGAAGACTGGACGGTATCCGTGCCTTCACCCGCCAACTCGACCAGCAGATCCCCACTATCATCGACCACATAGAGATCATCGCCGATGCCACCCGACATCGTGTCGATGCCCGCTCCGCCGTCCAACGTGTCATTGCCCGCACCACCGGACAGCATGTCGTCGCCTGCCATGCCGGAGAGTTTGTTGTCGCCCGAATTACCGATGATCGTGTCGTTATTGGCGCTGCCGGTACCGTCGACATTCCCGGATCCGGTGAGGCTCAGAACCTCGAGATTGCCGGAAAGGGTATAGCTGACACCTGCCGCAACGGTGTCGATCCCCTCGCCCGCGTTCTCCACCAGCACATCGCCCGCATCGTCGACGACATAGAAATCGTCTCCGATGCCGCCCGACATTGTGTCGGCACCCACGCCGCCATCGAGAGTATCGTCGCCCGCGCCGCCCGACAGCACGTCGTTGCCCGCCATGCCGGAGAGTTTATTGTCCCCCGAATTGCCGATGATCGTATCGGCGTCACCATCGCCCGTGCCATTCAGGTTGCCGCTGCCGGTCAGGCTCAGCACTTCGACATTCGCAACCAGGGTATAGTCCGCAGAAGACAGGATCGTATCGCTACCTTCACCTGCTGCTTCCACGACCAGATCGGTGCCGCCATCCACGATGTAGAGGTCATCGCCGATACCGCCCGACATCGTATCGACACCTAGACCACCATCAAGCGTGTCATTGCCAGCGCCACCGGACAGCAGATCGTCCCCCGCCATGCCGGAGAGCTTGTTGTCGCCGGCATTGCCGATGATGGTGTTGTTGTCGTTGGAACCGGTGCCGTCGATATTCCCCGAACCAGTCAGGCTCAAAACCTCGACATTACCCGAGAGCGTATAGGAGACCCCGGCGGCCACGGTGTCGGTGCCTTCACCGGCGTTCTCCACCAGCACATCGCCAGCATCATCGACGACATAGAAATCATCGCCGGTCCCGCCGACCAGCGTATCGATGCCCGCACCACCATCCAGAGTGTCGCTACCCGCCCCACCCGACAGCACATCATCGCCCGCCATGCCGGAGAGTTTATTGTCCCCCGAATTACCAACGATCGTGTCGTTATCGTTGGAGCCGGTACCGTCTATATTTCCCGAGCCCGTGAGGCTCAGGACTTCGATGTTCCCGGAAAGGGTGTAGCTGACGCCTGCAGCGACCGTATCAATGCCTTCTCCAGCGTTCTCCACCAGCACATCGCCCGCATCGTCGACGACGTAGAAGTCATCGCCGGTGCCACCAACCATCGTGTCGACACCTACGCCACCGTCCAGCGTATCATCGCCCGCACCGCCCGAAAGAACATCGTCTCCCGCCATGCCGGAGAGCTTGTTGTCTCCGGAGTTGCCGATGATCGTATCGGCGTCCCCATCGCCGGTCCCATTGAGATTGCCGCTGCCCAGCAGACTCAGAACCTCGATATTCGCCGTCAGCGTATAGTCGGCCGTCGACTGGATCGTATCGATCCCCTCGCCCGCCAGCTCAACCGTCACATCAGTACTGTCGTCGACAATATAGAGATCGTCGCCGGTGCCGCCCGACAGGCTATCAACACCCGCGCCACCATCCAGCGTGTCGTTGCCAGCGCCACCCGACAGCACGTCGTTGCCCGCCATGCCGGAGAGCTTGTTATCACCGGAGTTGCCTATGATCGTATCGGCGTCGCCATCGCCCGTACCGTTGATATTGGCCGAACCTGTGAGGCTCAGCACCTCGACATTGGCCGACAGCGTGTAGCTGATTGACGACTGGACGGTATCCGTGCCTTCGCCCGCCAGTTCAACCAGCAGATCGCCCGCATCATCAACGACATAGAGATCATCACCGATGCCGCCGGACATCGTGTCGACACCGGCTCCGCCATCGATGGTGTCGTCCCCCGTGCCACCCGACAGGACATCATTTCCCGCCATGCCGGAGAGCTTGTTGTCGCCCGAGTTGCCGATGATCGTATCGCCATCGCCATCGCCGGTGCCGTCGATATTGCCGCTGCCCGTGAGGCTCAGAACCTCGACGTTCGCGCCAAGGGTATAGGAGATCCCGGCCGCGACCGTATCGGTGCCTTCGCCTGCGGCTTCGCTCAACATATCGCCAGCATCATCGACGACATAGAAATCATCGCCGACGCCGCCCGACATTGTGTCGGCACCCACGCCGCCATCGAGGGTATCATCGCCCGCGCCACCCGACAGCACGTCGTTGCCCGCCATACCGGAGAGCTTGTTATCACCGGAGTTGCCTATGATCGTATCGGCGTCACCATCGCCCGTGCCATTGATATTGGCCGATCCGGTCAGGCTCAGAACTTCGACATTGGTAACCAGGGTGAAGTCGTCCGAGGCAAGAACGGTATCCGTCCCCTCGCCCGCCAGCTCGACCACAAGATCGCCGCTATCGTCGACGACATAGAGATCATTGCCAAGCCCGCCCGACAACCGATCGACACCCGTCCCGCCATCCAGCGTGTCGTTACCATCCCCGCCGGACAGCACGTCGTTGCCCGCCATGCCGGAGAGCTTGTTGTCCCCCGCATTGCCGATGATCGTGTCGTTGGTCGCGCTGCCGGTGCCGGAGATATTGCCGGTTCCCGTGAGGCTCAGGACCTCAATATTCCCCGACAAGGTATAGGAGATACCAGCGGCAACCGTGTCGGTGCCCTCGCCTGCGTTCTCCACCAGCACATCGCCCGCATTATCGACGATGTAGAAATCATTGCCGATGCCACCGACCAGCGTATCGATGCCCGCGCCGCCATCGAGGGTATCGCTCCCGGCGCCACCGGATAGCACATCGTTCCCCGCCATGCCGGAGAGTTTGTTGTCGCCTAAGTTGCCGATAATCGTATCGGCGTCGCTATCGCCCGTACCGTTGAGGTTACCGGCGCCAGTCAAGCTCAGGACTTCGACGTTTGCGACCAGGGTGAAGTCGGTGGACGATTGGATCGTATCGCTTCCCTGGCCTACCCCTTCGATAACTAGGTCATTGCCGTCGTCCACGATATAGAGATCGTTGCCGGTGCCGCCTGACATCGTGTCGACGCCCGCGCCACCATCCAGTGTGTCATTGCCCACACCACCGGACAGCACGTCATTCCCCGCCATACCAGAGAGCGCGTTGTTGCCGGAGTTACCGATAATCGTATCGGCATCCCCGTCGCCCGTGCCGCTGATGTTACCGCTGCCGGTGAGACTCAGGACTTCAACGTTTGCGCCGAGCGAATAGGAGGTTCCAGCCCGGACGGTGTCCGTCCCCTCGCCCGCCGCTTCGACAATCGTATCGGTACTGACATTGACGATATAAAGGTCGTTACCGATGCCGCCGGACATTGTGTCGACACCCGCACCGCCGTCGAGGGTGTCATCCCCCGCGCCACCGGACAGAACATCGTTACCCGCCATGCCGGAAAGCTTGTTGTTCCCGGAATTGCCGATGATCGTATCGGCATCCCCATCACCCGTGCCGTTGAGGTTGGACGAGCCTGTGAGGCTCAGGACCTCGACATTGGCACTCAGCGTCACATCGACCGATGCCCGGACGGTGTCGGTCCCCATGCCAGCCGCTTCCACGACCCGGTCGGCGAGATCATCGACCACGTAAAGATCGTCGCCGCTTCCGCCCGACATCGCATCCGCACCCGCGCCGCCATCGAGCGTGTCATGCCCCGCGCCGCCGGTGAGAGCATCGTTGCCCGCCATGCCGAAGAGCTTGTTGTCGCCCGAATTGCCGATGATCGTATCGGCATCCCCATCGCCGGTGCCGTTGAGATTGGCCGAGCCGAGCAGGCTCAGCACCTCGACATTGGCCCCCAGCGTATAGGAATGCGCGATCTGGACCGTGTCCTGCCCCTCGCCCGCCAGTTCCGAGACCGCGTCGCTCACGGTTTCAAGACGGTAGAGATCATTCCCGGTGCCGCCCGACAGAAGATCGTCGCCCGCGCCGCCGATCAGGGTATCGTTTCCGGCACCACCACTCAGAGTATCGTCGCCGATATCCCCCAGCAGCAGATTACGGCCCGCATTCCCGATCACGAGATTATCAAGGCCATTGCCCGTGCCGGTCAGGTTAGCGGTCCCCGCCAGGCTCAGAACCTCGGTATTGGCAACCAGCGTATAATCGATGTAGGAGCGGACCGTGTCCTTGCCCGCGGCGCCCCGCTCGATCACATCGTCGCCGATGTCATCAACCTCATAGAGGTCGTTCCCAAGACCACCGATCATTGTATCGGCGCCGGTACCGCCAATCAGGGTATCCTGGCCGTCGCCGGTGGTGATCATATCCCACCCGGCGCCTGAATAGACGAAGGCAGCCTGCACCGACTTATTGGCAAAAACGCTGTCGTCGCCGCCCATCCCGATACCGTTGAGATGGAAGGTCAACGAGTTGGTCTCCGAGGCCGTCACCGTAAGATTATGGTTGGTGTAGCCACTCATGATGGTTTCGCCGATGCCGATATCGGTCACCGTCTTTCCCATCACCACATGCTGATCGTATTTGACGGTGGACACATTGAGGTCCAACACCTCGATGCTGGACGTCTTGGCATTGATCAGCGTCGTGCCGCCGGTATGCGTCGCCTCGACGATCCGGCCCGCCAAGGTGTCATGACCATCCTCACCATTGGCCTCGTATGCAACGGCTTGACGGGCGATGCTACCGAACTCGTAGGCAACAGCCTTACCGGCGCTGCTGCTGGCGTCGTTGCTGCCGATTTCCGGAACGATGATCACATCATTGCCAGACCCGGCCCAGAAGAGATCGGCCCCCCCGTTCCCATACAGTTTATCGTTAGACTCAAGCCCATAGATGCTGTCACGCCCCGCCGTCCCCTCCAGGGTGTCATCATAGGCTGTACCGACGATAGCGCCTGGTGGATACGGCCCGACCGGCTCACCGCCACCGCCGCCTTTGCCAGGAGTTGCATCGATGGGGTCAGGCAGCCCGACCTGCGTCAGGGGAAGGGCCGTGCTACGGGAGATCTCCTCTCCGAACGCCCCACGGCGGCCGATATACTCGTCGCCTGCAAAATGCAGTGGATTGTCGCTATGCAGGTCAACATAGGGGCCGGTGACGACAATTCGATAGCCGAGCAATTCCTCGACCGTCGGCATCAGCGAGGCCGCGGCATCAATCCCGGTGACGCTGGAAAAAAGTGCAATTTCCTCAGCATCCATCGGCGGGCGATAGCCAAGCAGGCTTTCGATGTAATCGGCCATCGCGGCGAGGGACGCATCGATTTCGTGCCAGTCAGGCCCGGCTTTATCAACGCCCTGAAGCGCCGGACGGCTGGTATAATCCTCGATCTGCAGCGTAGATCCGACCTGGGTTAAAAAATGAGATCCGGCACCATTCGTGACTACGGCCGCCGATGGCCGGTCGGCGGGATCGGCGAGCAAGGCAACCGTCAAACCGCCGCTTTCCGTCATTTCCCCTGTCAGCTTGGTGCCGCGCAGGCCCAGGTGCGCGGCAGGCGTATGGACCAGGAAAACATCCGACGCCGTTGGCGCCAGATCGCCGGTAAGGAGTGTGAAACGACCGGATAAAACCGACAGAGCGATCACACCGGCTTTAACCTCTGGCGTGTAGGAAACCTCGTCGATCTGCAAGACGCTGTCTGGCCCAAGCACCAGGACCGACCGATCAGCCAGAACAATCCCGATCATGCCCTTGAGGGTTTCAATACGGTCGCCCGTCTGCAGGTCCTGCCCCGCCGGAAGAGGGAGCGAAATGTCGCTGCGCAGGAGCATCAGGTCGCCCTGGGCGAGCACGACTTTTCCCGCCGCCCCCTCATGAGCCACCGATAACCGCTGTTCTGCCCCACCTGAAACCACGACTGCACCCGCCAGAAAAACGGGACCCTATCCTCAGATAAGATTCCCAACGTTATTTCCGTGGACAGTTAATTATATCGATTTAATTTTCATTAATGTAATGATTTCACGTATTACCATTCAATAAATGAAATTTACTCAAATATAATAATCATTATCGGTTCGCAAAAACCATAACTTCATGTTATGGAAATTATCTACAGACACAGAATCTACATATAATCTGCAGAAGCCAAATCCATCGATTCGAACGGGTTATTTTTACAGCAAATCTGCCTCACCACCACACTTTCACTGACAAACCCCACACACTTTCATCACAGAATGGGCGTCAGAACATATATAAATACTTAATAATACAAAATAGTAACACATCTTAACTAACATCAAATTCGTAAACACAAAAAAATAAAACAAAGAAAAATGAACGAAAGTCTATTTTTCTGAACACCCATTACATCAACACCATCCCCTACAATGAAAATTAGAATCCATTTCGGACGTTCTCGAAAAATCATTCTGTATATATTTAAAATCACCGACAAATACAGACCATATATTAAAAAACCAGCCCTTCTGGGAAGCTGCAAAGAAGACCAGTGGGGTTCATTCAATTAAGTCGGCGACGGCCAGCACTTGCGTGACCGCACAGCGACCCAAGAGCTCGCTTTACCCAAAAACCCCGAGCTCAGCCTTCTTCAAGCAGTCGGATGATGGTCTGCTTCATGTGAAAATCCATGGCAGAACGGGCTCGCTCCGGATCACCCGTTTTGATGGCCTCCAGCACTTCCAGATGCTCACTTACAACACGAGGAACAACCTGATCGGAGGGTCTATCCTGTAGTTTTCGAGTGAAGTCGATTGTAAGCCTGATCTGGTCCCTGATCGTCTTTAAGGCGAACACGAAGTAAGAGTTTCCAGCCGCCTGCGCGATCGAGAGATGAAACGCAAAATCAGCTTCGAATACCGTTCCGCCGGGCGATAACGTCTGCATCAGATCATAGGCGGCTTCGATGTCGGCAATAGCTTCAGGATCGCATCGCCTGGCGGCATCCTCTGCAGCGGCGCACTCAATGACCTGCCTGAAGCGCACCAGTCGCTTCATATCATAAACCGTCTGGATCGACAGGCTTTGAGGATCGGATGCCCCAGCCAGGAGATCGGCTTTTGGCTGCACAAAATTCGCCGATCCCCGCCGGGATATAATTCGCCCAACCTCACGCATCTGTGTGAGGGCCTTGCGCAGAACCGGCCGGGAAACGCCAAACTGCCGGGCTAATTCGGCTTCGGGCGGGAGACGTCCACCATTTTTCCATGATGGTTGCTCCAGCATCGCTTCAAGTTGAGCGAGCGCATGAGAGGACAGGTCCTTCAATGGGCGTAACGGCTGAATGCTATCGATCATGGACGCACCTTACCTCCCCTTCGATACAAGCTCCATATCCGCGTAAATTTACTAATTATAACTAATATTGACAAATATAATCCGGTCGATAGGATTTTGATCCGCTTGTCGATCTCAGCGCATCGACACGACGGATGCGGGCGCGAAGGCACTCGTAGAAACAGATCAATCAAATGATGTTGGGGAAGAAATGCTCGATAGGTCGATCGAAACCCGAAATGCAGATGCCAGCCGCTTTCACGGTGCCCCGACCATCAAATCTGTCCGGGCCATCCCAGTCGCTGGACGCGACAGCATGCTTCTCAATCTGAGCGGAGCACATTCGCCGTTTTTCACCCGCAACCTTGTGGTGATCACCGATACGGCGGGCAACATCGGTGTCGGTGAAGTTCCCGGCGGCGAAGCCATTCGGAAGACGCTCGAAGAATCGGCTCCGCTACTCGTTGACAAGTCCATCGGCAGCTACAACGCGTTGCTGGACTCGGTCCGCAATACATTCAGGGATCGCGATGCAGGTGGGCGTGGCCTTCAGACCTTTGATCTTCGCACGACCATACATGTTGTCACTGCCCTTGAGTCGGCGCTGCTCGACCTCCTGGGTCAGCATCTCGGCGTTCCGGTGGCAGCGCTTCTGGGCGACGGCCAGAAGCGTGACCGCGTCCAGATGCTAGGCTACCTCTTCTACGTCGGCAACAGCGCAAAGACCGACCTTCCCTATCGCAAGGAGGAAGGCGCCAACGATGATTGGACTCGGTTGCGAGACAGGGAAGCGCTCACCCCTGAAACAATCGTGCGCCTCGCAGAGGCAGCCCAGGAACGCTATGGCTTCCAGGACTTCAAACTGAAAGGCGGCGTGCTTGCCGGCGAAGAGGAAATCGACGCGATCACCGCCCTGGCTCAGCGTTTCCCTGATGCCCGCATCACCGTTGATCCGAATGGCGCCTGGTCACTTGATGAGGCCGTTCGCCTTTGCAAAGGCCTCAAAAACATCCTTGCCTATGCCGAGGATCCCTGTGGCGCAGAGAAGGGCTTTTCCGGACGCGAAGTCATGGCCGAATTCCGACGTGCGACGGGTCTGCCGACGGCAACGAACATGATTGCGACCGACTGGCGCCAGATGGCCCATGCGATCCAACTGCAGTCAGTCGATATACCGCTTGCGGACCCTCATTTCTGGACGATGCAGGGATCGGTAAGAGTGGCGCAGCTGTGCGAGGCTTTCGGCATGACGTGGGGCTCGCATTCGAACAATCATTTCGATGTGTCGCTTGCCATGTTCACCCATGTTGGAGCAGCCGCCCCCGGCCGTGTCACCGCCCTCGACACCCATTGGATCTGGCAGGACGGCCAGCGGCTGACGCACGAGCCTTTCAAGATCGTTGACGGCTATATCAATGTTCCAGAAAAGCCCGGCCTTGGTGTCGAGTTAGACATGGATCGGGTCGAAGAAGCCCATCAGCTCTATCTGAAGCACGGACTGGGCGCCCGCGACGATGCGGTCGCGATGCAGTATCTCGTGAAGGATTGGCGCTTTGATAACAAGCGTCCTTGCCTGGTGCGGTAAGCCGGAAGCCCCGCCTACAGAGTGCGGGCCCAACTTCTACTGAAGGTTGGGCCCGCATCCTCATTTTTGAGATGTTCTGACGTCGGCGTCCGACGCCTTAGGAATAATCGGTGAACTGGATATCGTCCTTGGTCACCGCGTTGGTGCCGAAGTCGACCACCAGATAGCTGTAGCCGCCGCCATTGCCGTTATAGTCGGCATAGAGCTGCTTGGTGTTTGTCGTCGTATTGGTGAACAACACAAGTGCTCCGCTACCATCGGCCATCAGCGCATCGTTCCACGCTGTCCCCGATAGTTCGATCACCGTGCCATAACCAGGGAAATCCAGTTCGCTAACTTCGATCTGCATGGTTGCGGCATTGAAGGCACCAGGGGCGAAGACGTCCGTCCCTTCCATCGGCTCGAAGTAGCGGAAGGTTACGTTGGCCGTGGTCGAGCCTTCAAAGCTGTCGGCGCCGTTGCCGCCGCTGATCATGATGCTACCGCCGCTGGTAGCGTCGGAGAAGTTGATCGTGTCATTCCCCTCGCCGCCAAAGATCGTGCCGGTGCCTTGGACGTAGATCTTGTCGTTGCCGTCGTTGCCCGAGACCAGATCGTTGCCGCTGCCGGTATAGATCGTGTCGTTGCCAAGACCTGCCCGGACCGAATCATTGCCCTCACCGGCGTAAATCAACCCCGGAGCACTGGACAGGCTCGAGACATTGATCGTGTCGTTCCCTGTACCGCCTGTGACAGTGAAGGCGGTCACACCCGACGAAATGGCCAAATAGTCGTCGCCATCCCCGAGATCGATGTTCGGAGCACCCGCGCTGCTGGCGGTCACCGTATCGTTGCCATCCCCGGCATAGACCACGGCGCTGCTTCTGAGCGAGATGGTGTCGTTGCCTGACCCACCTTCGATCAGAACCGCATGGCTACCGCCAGTGATGCTGTCATTACCATCGCCGCCATAGATCGAGACATTGCCGACCATGCCGGAACTCCCTGCGATCAGCGTATCATTGCCAGCGCCGCCATCGAGACGTCCACCGCCGAGCGCCAGAACCAGAGAGTCATCGCCAAGACCGCCATAGAGCGAATCGATACCGCCGCCGCCGGAGACAATGTCATTGCCATTCCCAGCGTAGATCGTGTCGTTGCCCATGCCACCGATTATCATGTCATTGCCGGCAAAGCCTCCGGCGACGCTGATGTTACCCGCATTGCCCAAAGCATTGATCGAAACACCGGCCGAGATGTCGGTCAAGTCGCTGATCGACGATTTGACGCCGCCCATCCCGGCCGAAGCGCCTTCCTGATAGAAATCAACCAGACCGTCATGGCCATAACCCTGGATGGTCAGGGTCGCGCCCGAGGCAACCACGCCATTCTGGATCAAGACAGAGGCGGAGCCGACGTTATCGACATTGACATAAACCTCCAGCCGGTCGATGCCAGTGGAACTGGAACCGAGACCGAAGCTGCTGATCGCCTGATCGTTCATGACGACCCGGACCACGTCGGCGCTGCCCGCTTCAGTGCCGAGGTGCGTGCCGGTCAAGGTCATGCCGCCATCGACGATCAATGTATCATTGCCGCTGCCGCCCGAGATGACGGCATTGGCGGCATTGGCCCCCAAAAGCAGCACATCGTCACCAGCGCCACCGGTGATCGTTGCGCCACCCGTGCCCACGCCGCTAAGGATCAAGGTGTCGTTGCCCGATCCGGCGGTGAGCTTCAGCTGTTCGACGTCGTAATTGTGGGCATCGATGATGCTGCCCTCGCCGCCAGTGGTGCCATCGACATGCAGATAGCCGAGGTCACCCTTGACCGCGATCCGCAGATCACCCGTCTTGCCGTCGCCATTCTGATCGGCGGACGCGAAATTCGTGCCGGTGAAATCGAAGGCGAAATCGGCAGCACCGCTGCCTTTGGGCCCGATTTCAAGAACATCGATGCCGGTGACGTCGAAGCCCGGGCCGATATAGCCCTCGTAACCATTGCCATTCTGAAGCGCCAGCGTATCGACGCCAGCGCCGCCGTGGATGGCGTTATTCGACAGCGGCGAACCCTCGCCGCTCTCCCAGGACACTTCGATGCGGTCATTCCCGGCACCGCCGCTCACAACGGCATTACCGCTATCTTCGCTAAGATAAATGACGTCGTCACCGGCGCCGCCATTCAGGATGTCCGACCCACCATTTCCATAGATGGTGTCATTACCTGTGCCGCCCTGAATGGTGTCATGACCAGTGCTGCCGCTGATGACGTCGTTACCGGCGCCGCCATTCAAGCTGTCGCCCTCACTCTCGCCTTCGTTCCAGCCGTCATCAGCCCGGATGGTATCGTTGCCAGCGCCAGCGATGATCGTGTCGGAGAAATAGGAGCCTACGATCTCATTGCTGCCGCCAAGGGCGGCGGCATTGATATTGATGCCCTCATGGTCGCCCCAGGCATTGATCTCCACATGGGCGACCTTGCTTCCGATCAGATTGATCTGACCCAGTTTGCTCGCGCCGGCGATGCTATCCGACAGATACAGCGTCCCGGTATCGAGCGCCGAGATATCGACGTAGAGCTTCTCGATATTGGAAATATGAGCATCAAGCCTACCAGTAGGCCCAGCTTCATTCCCCCCGCTCAGATCGACATCGGCCAGAAGCTTAATCGTCGCAATATCGTAACCAGCGCCGCCATCAATGCTCAGCGACTTGCTCGGCGTCGGGATAGCCGAGGCTTTACTGTCATAGACATAGGCGGGCTGAACGGCCTGGATGATGTCATCACCCGCACCGCCGTAAAGGCTGTCGTAGCCGCTGATAGCCAGAATGGTGTCATTGCCACCATTGCCATAGATCAGGTCGTCACCCGATGTACCGATCAGCAATTCAGCAAGATCCGAGCCCACAAGATGGGATCCGGTTAGGGTCGGCGTCGCCGGTGGTACGGTTTCATTAGGCGGTTCAGGCTCAGGCTCAGGCTGAGGTTCAGGCTCGGGCTTGACGACGACCGGCGTAATAGTGGGCGAAAATTGAGGTGTCTTATTCTCGACCGGCGCCAGATGCGAGGTCGGAATCGGAGCAACATAAAAAGGGGTAACGCTGGGCAGACCACCCTGCTGATCCAGAAGTTCGGACAGCTTGGTTTCAAAATCCGTCAGAACGATCTTAGTAGAACCGTCGACCGCAGTTCCTTGCTGGGCCTGGGTTTGAGCATCGTCTGCCCGGACGGTGACATCTCGAACGGCGGCTTCACGATCCAGAGACTGAGCTTCGGCGACCTGCTGAATAGCTTGGATAATCTGATCGCCCACAATCCCGTCAATGAAGGCCAGAACCTGAGCCAACACGTCGTTCAGCGCTGGCGGCAGACTATTGAGCGGCTGGGGCGAGGTCGGCGCCGTATCATAGGACGATATCTGGAGGCCAGTGTTCGTCTCGGTGATGAATTGAGTGCCAGCAGCGTTTGAAACCACGACGGCAGCCGGACGTCCGACAGGATCGGGCAGCAGCGAAAGAATAAGGCCATTTTCGGCGTCGACAGCGCCGCCGACCTTGGTGCCGCGGATGCCGATGGTGCCGACCGGCGTACGGATAGTCATGGCGTCGGTCGAGGACGGCGCAATTTCACCCGTCACCAGGACGAAGGCGCCCTTCAGCATGGATAGCCCAAGATTACCGGCTTTGGTCTGCGGATTGTAGACCAGCTCGTCCATGCGCATCTGGCCACTTTCGCCCAGCGCAAACGTGGTGCTGTCGACAAAGACAATGCCTACCCTGCCGCCTTTAGCGGTTTCGACAACATCGCCCTGATAGACGGCCGCCCCCTTATCGGCGGGCACGACCGAACCGTCGACACGGGTGATGGTCCCAGAACCGGACAGCGTATCGATACGGCCAATTGCCTGCGCGCTGGAAGCCTGCGCAAGCAAACTCAACCCATTTCCACCGTCCATCTGGAAGCTCCCTCAACCTAGTGACCCTTGATCTGGGACAATCCTACCTAAGCGTCAATCTGTCGAGCCAAAAAGAAACGGAGGTTTATGTCAAATGCCAACTAAGGGCTTTCAAGGGAAACCATGACATTACGGGAACTTATCCGAACACAACCAATCTTAATTCGGCCGCACTCATCAACTGAATACCTGCGGTAGAAATCTGGATACCATCGAAGTCTTACACGAGAATTTCTTTATCTTCTTCTCCGGAGGACACCCAAAGCGCTTTACGTCATATCATCATATTCGTGACCACATTGCCGCGAACACAAATAGGGCTGGAGGATTTCCCCCAGCCCTATTTGTATTAATGACCCTTATTAAATCGATCCTTCGCATCCGTTGCGGCTTTCTGAACGGCCGCAACGGCAGTTTTGGCATATCTCACGGCTTCTGGCGCCGGATTGATCGCCTTCAAAGCATCGGCGGTGCTTGCGCCAGCAGGCAAGGCATCAATCGTTCCCTTTGCCGAACGATAAAGACATAACCCTGCGATTCCCACCACAGCACCCGCGCAAAAAGCAAGTAATTGACTGCCGTTTTCGTTCTGTGAGCGCATTTTTTCCTCCTTTGCAGGCGAATGTTGCATCTCGAAAAGAACGTCGTGAACAGCAGCCAGTTCCACGAAAAGCCTCAAGCCTCGGCAGAGATGAGATTCAATCCTCTCGCCACCGCAACATTTCGTAACACTTGCGTCTTTTTCGGGCATGCTACAGTCCGGTTCGCCGGCCAACGAACCGAGAAAATCAGCATGACCACCATCAGAGGCCAGCTTCCCACCAGCGGGCGGATATTGATTGTCGAAGACGATGCCGAAGTCGCCCGACTTCTAGCGGAAACCCTCGGAGAAAACGGCTTCCAGACCGACCATGCCGGCGACGGTGTCGAGATGGACTTTCTGCTGCGGCGAGGCACCTACGACGTCATCGTGTTGGACGTTATGCTACCGGGCGAATCCGGCATCTCTATCTGCCGCCGGATACGCTCCGAACAGGCGATCCCTATCTTGATGCTGACGGCACTGGGCGAGGAAGTGGACAGGGTGATCGGCCTGGAGATAGGCGCGGATGATTATGTCACCAAGCCGTTCGGTTCCCGCGAAATCGTCGCCCGCATCCGCAGCCTGCTGCGGCGCGCGGGCTATAGCTTCACTCCAAGCGATCGCCAGCGGATTTTGAAATTCGATGGCTGGCGGGTCGATTCCAAACGTCGCCAGGTCCACGACCCGAACAATGCCCGGATCTCGCTGACATCGACCGAATTCGATCTGCTCTATGCCTTCTGCTTAAATCCCGGCCGCATCATCAGTCGGGATGAGTTGCTGGCCATGACCCATTCCGGCCTTGCCGGTCCGGTCGAGCGCAGCATCGACGTTCAGATCAGCCGTCTGCGCCAGAAGATCGAGAAAGACCCCAAGACACCGGAGATCATCAGAACCGTGCGGCTGGGCGGTTATACCTTCGCCGCCAGCGTGGAGGAGGCATGAGCTGGTTTTGGGCTCGCGTGATGCCACGCTCGATCCGCGGACAGATCTTTCTGCTGACCATAATTGCGGTCCTGTTCGTGATCACGGTCGGTAAAGGGATCGAGAATCTCGTCCGCACCCAGTTGCCCGCCCCCGTCAACCCCGACCTCGTCCTGATGCGGACGGAGACCGTCGCGCGTCTGCTGCTGGCCGCTGGGCCTGCCGGAGAAGAAGGCATCCTGAAGAATGCAGCCGCAGCTGGACTGGAGTTTGTCATCCTCCCCAAGGCAGAAGCGGATCGGCTGACCCTGCCCGACGATCTACGCAGCTGGCTTGGCACTCTGATCTACCACGCCTTCCCCCCCGACTACGAACTGCCCGTAAGCCGCCGTTACGTCCGGTTTAACGGTAGGTTGGCAGTCCTATCCGAGCTCGATCCCTCACGCGATCTTCTGTTTCTGTCGATCCCGAACTCAATCCTGACCACCGATATGACCAGCGCCCTCACCTATCAGGTTCTGGCGGTTTTGACCCTGCTGACGCTGTTCTCGACCTTCTCCTATTTCGTGATCACCGCGCCGCTCAGACGTATCGCCGATGCAGTCGGGAATACCGATGAGTATCTCGCCCGCGCCCGGCCGCTCGAAGAATGCGGCAGCCGGGAAATCGTCGAGCTCGCCCGCGCCCTGAACGAGTTGCGCGACCGGATCAACCATCTGCTGCAAACCCGGACGCGCCTGCTGCAAAGCATCAGCCACGACCTGCGCACCCCGCTGACTCGGATGCGGCTGAGGGTGGAGCGTATCGCGGAGGATCAACTGAGGCAGCAGATCCTGCTGGATCTCGGTCATGTCGATACGATGATTTCAGCCACGCTGGATTATTTCCGCACCAACGGCCAATCCGAAGCGATGGAGCAGGTGGATATCGCCAGCATGCTGCAGACGCTATCTGCCGATTTCTGCGATGCCGGGCATGACGTCACCTACGACGGGCCAGGGCGATTGGTCATCACCTGCCAGCCCAACAGCATGTTCCGCGCCCTCACGAATCTCTGCGACAATGCCGTCAGATTTGCCGATTCCGGATTACTCCGATTGACGCAACACGGTCGCGAGGCGGTGGTCGAGGTCATCGATACCGGCCCCGGCATACCCGCACATCTGCGGCACCATGTGCTGGAGCCCTTTTTCAAGATCGACCATGCCAGGACGCTCGATGCCGACCGCTCCGGCTATGGCCTCGGCCTGTCGATTGTCCATGAAATCGTCCGCCATCACGCAGGCGTGCTGACATTGCACGATACGGAACCCCACGGGCTGACCGTCCGGGTCAATCTGCCGATATCGCAGGGCGAAACAGCCATTTCGGCTGAAATATAATGTAACATTTCGACATCTTGGCGGCCTGCTCGACAGCAGAAGATAAGCCCGCCTCGTCGTTAAAGCTCGTGTGGGGTCACACGACCGACGCTGGTGTGGAGTTACCATGCCCGTCCTGAACCGTAACCGCCTGCCGGTCGCCTATATCTTCCTGCTCTCGCTGTCTGTCTCCCTGCCCGCTCTGGCCGCCGATCCCACGGCAAGCAACTGGACAGTCACGCTGGGCGGCGGCGTGATGATTTCCCCCGAATATGAAGGTGGCAAGGAATTCGGCCCGACGCCCCTGCCCTATCTCGCTGTCACTTACAAAGACTGGTTTTCGGTCAACTCCCAGGAATTGTCCGTGCGGGTTCTCAATCAGAACGGCTTCCGCTTTGAACTGCTCGGCGGATATGAACTCGGCAGGTCAGAAGACGATGCCGATCACCTCGACGGGCTGGGAGATGTGGATTTCGGCGGCAAGCTCGGCGGTCGTCTCAGTTATGAATTCGGCAAGATGGCCGTTTTCGCCCAACTCGATAAGTCCATCGGCGGCAGCGATGGCCTGACCGGCAAGATGGGCATCACCTACGAACAGATGTTCGGCAATAAGTGGATCCTGGGCGCCTCTGCCTCGACCACCTTTGCCGACAATAAGCATATGGACGCCTATTTCAGCGTCACGCCCCGGCAATCGGCGCGCTCGGGGCTGCAGCGCTACGAGGCCGACGCCGGTCTGAAGAGCGCGCAGATCAGCGCATCGGCAACCTATCTCTTCAATCAGCATTGGTTCCTGCGCGGCGAGGCTGAGCTCGGCATTCTCCTGCTCGATGCGGCCGACAGCCCCATCGTCGAACGTAATCTGCAGCCATCTGTGTCATTGTTGCTCGGCTATCGTTTCTGAGCCCATGGCTTCAACCCACGAGGTGTCCCATGTCGTCAGTCAATAGTGCCGCCAGCCGGGTGCTCTGGTGGATATCCCTGGTGCTCTCAGTCGGGATCGCGATCTTTTCCATGCGCTACGTGCTATGGATCGGCCCGATACCGGATGCCATCTTTGACAATGCTTTCCGGCAGCCGTTTCTGGCCATCCATGCCGGAGCGGCAGCGGTCGCGTTGCTCGTCGCGCCCTTCCAGCTGCTATCCCGGATGCGGCAGCAGCACCCGACCTGGCATCGGATAACGGGTCGCGTCTATGTCGCCGGCTGCCTTATCGGCGGGGCTACCGGCTTCATCCTGGCGCTGGGCGCCTCCACCGGCCTGCCATCCACCCTGGGCTTCGGCCTGCTGGCCATCGCCTGGATTTATACGACCACCCAAGGTTGGATGTCTGCCGTCCGCCGCGATATCGTCAGCCATCGGGCCTGGATGATCCGCTCCTTCGCCCTCACCTGCGCCGCCATCACCTTGCGGGTCTATCTGCCGATCGTCGAACTGCTGTTCCTGCCCTTCGTCGAGAGCTATCAGGCGATCGCCTTCCTCTGCTGGATGCCCAATCTTCTGGTGGCGGAAGCCTATCTGCGTCAGCGGGCGAGAGCTGCCCCGGCGATGTGAGCGATGTCGTGAAGCCACCTCCCGCCAAGAGGCGGCTTTCTTATTTAACGAGTGATTTCGCTTTGATACTGCTTAGATCCTCAGTCTCAGCAAAGGATCGGCAGAATGACCGCAAATCAGCTCCAGACCGGCTTCTGGTGGGACGAGAAATGCTTCTGGCATTCGGGGGGCAATTACGCCTTCATCATGCCGGTCGGTGACCTTGTCCAACCGCTGGCAGCCGGGGGCCTGCCGGAAAATCCCGAAACCAAACGGCGTCTGAAGAACCTGCTGCATGTCACGGGCCTGATGGACGAACTTGCCGCTTCATCGGCCCCGGCCGCCTCCTGGGAGGAATTGAGGCGCGTCCACCCGGCCTCTTATCTCGAGGAATTCAAACGGCTGTCCGACGGCAAGGGCGGTGAAATCGGCGAAAGAACCCCCTTCGGACCGGGTGGCTTCGACATCGCCTCTCTCTCCGCCGGTCTTGCCGTCGGCGCATTGCGCAGCGTTCTGACGGGTCAGCAGAAAAACGCCTACGCCCTGTCGCGCCCACCCGGCCATCATTGCCTGGCCGACAAACCGATGGGCTATTGCCTGCTCGCCAATATCGCCATCGCGGTCGAGGCTGCTTTTGCGGAAAAGCGGGTCGGCCGTGTCGCCGTCATCGACTGGGATGTCCATCACGGCAATGGGACTGAAGCGATCTTCTATGAACGATCAGACGTACTGACCATCTCCCTGCACCAGGAAAACAACTATCCGCGGGATTCAGGAAAACTCGATCATCGCGGTTCCGGTAAGGGCGAGGGCTACAATATCAATATCCCCCTGGTACCGGGAACGGGCCATTTCGGATATCTGCATGCCTTCGAGCGGATCGTCCTGCCCGCGCTGCGGGCTTATAAACCGGATGTCATTATGGTTGCCTGCGGCTTCGATGCATCCGGCGTCGATCCTCTGTCCCGCACCCTGGCCTCCACAAAGACTTTTACCGAGATGACCCGCATGACGATGCAGGCCGCCGATGAACTATGCGACGGCAGGCTCGTGCTGGTCCATGAAGGCGGATATTCGGAGGCCCACGTCCCCTTCTGCGGCCATGCGGTGATTGCGACACTTGCCAACTCTGCCATCAAGGCCGCTGATCCGCTGGAAGTCCGCCTCGATTTCCAGCAGCCCAATCCCGATTTTCTCGCCTATCAGATCGGTCTGATCGACCGCATGGCAGAAGGTTTTGGCTCCCATCGCTTCTAGGTTTGTGCGCGCGGCCCCTATCTCTTATTCGGCGGGATATGCCTGAGCTTTGCCGAGAAGTCGGCAATCTCGGTGGCCGTGAAGCTTGCCTTCACCCGCTCTGTCGATGCTGGCCGCTTGGCGAGCGACAATCCGTTGCGCCATTCCTGCGCAGGTCGGATGGGGCGCGGCGCGAAGCCACCTCCGCAATTCGGACAGACATTGAACAGCTTGGTCTCGACGCAGTCCGAACAGAAAGTGCACTCGTAGGTACAGATCCGCGCCTGATCGGAATCGGGGGGAAGATCAACGTCGCAATATTCGCAGTTGGGTCTGAGTTGTAAGGCCATCACCTGTCTCCTTCCGGCTGGACACAAGGGATAACAGCTTCTAGCTTGGCGAGATTGCCTCATACCCCACGAATTACGCCAAACATGACCCGACTCATCGAGATTCTAGCTATTCCGGGTTTTCAGCTGCTCGACCTGACGGGGCCGCTGCAGGTCTTTGCGTCGGCCAATGAGCTTGCAAAACAAGAGACGTCGGATCCCTATCGGATTGGAACTGTCTCACGCTCTGGCGGCCCGGTTGTCAGCTCTTCGGGCCTCACGGTGATGACCTCTCCCCTATCCGACCCTGCCTCGCCATTGCACACGCTGATCGTACCGGGCGGGCAAGGGATCGAGGCTGCGATGGCGGATGCCTTACTGATCGAATGGATCGCGGCACGATCCGCCTCGGCGCAACGGGTCGTCTCCATCTGTACGGGCGCTTTCATCGTGGCAGCCTCCGGCCGCTTCGACGGTCGGCGTGTGGCCACCCATTGGGAGCGCTGCGACGATCTGGCCCGTCGCTTCCCTGCCCTGACGGTGGAGCCGCACCCGATCTTTATCGAAGATGGTTCTTGCTGGAGTTCAGCGGGGGTGACCGCCGGGATCGACCTGTGCCTCGCCCTGGTAGAACGCGACCTCGGCCGCGATCTGGCGCTGGCGATTGCCCGCGATCTCGTCGTTTACCTGAAGCGCCCTGGCGGGCAATCCCAATATAGCGCGATGCTGTCCCTGCAGCGGTCCTCTCGCTTTGTCGATCTGCACGATTGGATGCTGAAGACTCTGGCGGGAGATCTGAGCCTCGGTGCCCTTGCGCAGAAAGCGGGGATGAGCGAGCGCAGCTTTAGCCGCCGATATCTTGAGGAGACCGGCATCACCCCCGCCCGCGCTGTGGAACGCCTGCGGATCGAAGCGGCACGAACCCTGCTGGCCGACACCCCCCTGCCTGTCAAAACCGTGGCGAAACAGTGCGGCTTCCAGAATGAAGAGACGCTGCGCCGCAGCTTCACCCGGCTTCTGGCGACCTCGCCGCAGGACTATCGCAGGAATTGGCAGGCGGATGAACAGCACGCAATCGAGGCTTGACGGCCACACCGACGACGACCTATAAGCCCGCCACACGCCTTGCGATGTCCCCATCGTCTAGAGGCCTAGGACACCGCCCTCTCACGGCGGTAACAGGGGTTCGAATCCCCTTGGGGACGCCAGCCGCCATATAGGCAATTGATTGCCCTGAGAGATCCGGAAACCAAGGTTTTATGAACACGGGCGATGGCTTCGTTAGTGCGCTTCCTGTAATGGCGCCGAGAAGGCCGAACAGGCGTCGCGATATTAATGCTGCGCCAAATTCACCGCACCGCCTAACAATCCGACGATCCTTACCCGTTCCGATTGATGTGCTGCAGCAGGTTTTCGAGGGTCATCGGCTTGCCGAAGTACCAGCCCTGCCCCTTGGCGCAATTCTTTTCCTTCAGGAAGGATAGAGCATGCTCATGCTCGATGCCTTCGGCGCAGACTGACAGTCCCAGAGTCTGAGCCATGTCGATGACCGCGCTGGCAATGGTGGAGGCGTCGTGGTCGTGGCCGAGATCACGCACAAAGGACTGATCGATCTTCAATTCGCTGAAGGGCATGCGGTGCAGCGCGACCAACGATGAATATCCGGTCCCGAAATCATCGAGCGACAGGGCGACCCCTCTGATGCGTAAACGCGTCAGCGTCTCGGCGATGGCGAGATTATTGGTGCAGG
Organism: Lacibacterium aquatile; assembly: GCF_042683105.1. Lineage (NCBI taxonomy): Bacteria > Pseudomonadati > Pseudomonadota > Alphaproteobacteria > Rhodospirillales > Rhodospirillaceae > Lacibacterium > Lacibacterium aquatile. Next base: position 106,203 of record NZ_JBHUIP010000006.1, on the reverse strand, counting down.
CAAGGCTTTCGGTCACCTCGATCTTGATCGTCTGGCTGGGCAGGTCGGCGGCCGTGAGGCGTTGGAAAAGCTGCTGGACGAAGGTGTTGTCGGTCAGGACCGAGGAGGAGGCATTCACAGCGATGGAGATGTCCGCTCCGCGCTGGCGCAGCAACTGGGCCGCCGCGATGGACTGTTCCAGCATCGTCTGGGTGATGATCGGCATCAACCCACCTTCCTCCGCGATATCGATGAAGCGGGCGGGCGACCAGAGCGAACCATCCTCCTGCCGCCAGCGCACCAGAGCCTCCGCTCCCTGCACCCGGCCGGTCGCGATCTCGATCTGAGGCTGGAACAGCGCCACCATCTCGCCGCGCAAGGCACCATCGGCGATCTGTTCGACCGAGGGCGGACGCTTGGCGTCAAGCTTCTGGGCGACGATGCGGCTCACTTCACTGATATCAAACGGCTTCTGGAATACGGCGACGATATGGACCTTCATGTCGGCGGCCAGTCTCCGAACGGCCTGGAGCGTGCGGGCGGGAGCCTCACTTGCCAGGATCACCTCGCCCTCGAATTTGCCGCGATGCAGAACGTTGAGGATATCAACCGCATCGGCTGTTCCGAGATAGAGATCCATCACGATGACCGAGGGCTGGGGAGACTGCTTCAAGGCCGATTGAACGGCATCGATATCACCGAGGATTCTGGCGTCCGCTCCCCGGCGTTTCATCGCACCGCGCAGGAGATCTGCCTGCTGCAGGTCATGGTCGAGGATGAGGACGTCGGCGGCCTCGTGGGGGGGCTTCTTCATGATGAGATCCTGATTGAAACGTTACGAGGCAAGATGCGTGGGATGCTGGCGGTAAACCCGGATGGGGAAACCCAGCGGCCGAATGGCGTTGAGGGCCGTGAAGCGGGCGATATTGACCTCGGTCACATTTTCCCCCGCGGCCAGGGCGAGCCCCCCATCAAGGAACAGCAGGCCGTCCTCCAGCCGGTCACCCCGCTGTAGCTGGCTCGGGCGTTCGACCATGATCAGGGCCTGGGGATCGACCTCCCCCGCTGCCGCGACCATTCGTTCACGCAGCACGAGATCGACAACCATCATCAGATCGCTGTCGTAATGCGCCTTCCTGGCATAGAGATCGGACAGATGGGAGGCGAGCAGCGCGCGGTGACCGGCGCGATCCATGAGATCGTTACAGATCTTCAGAAGACGCGATTCGATAGGAATACGATCGCCGCCACCAATATCGTCATGGGGCCAGCCGCCGCCATCATACTGCTTGGCCTGATAACGCACGATCTTGGATACCTGCTCCAGGCGGGGAATGCGTTCGAGCAATTTCGCTCCAACCTCGGGTACGTGCTCAGCCAACGCGCGGTCGTCCCGGTTCGCCCTGTCACCCAAAGCAACGACACGGGCTGCAACTTCTGTCGGGACTGTCACCCAGCCGATGGGTGCAAGCATGGCAGCGAGATCCATGACCCAGCTGCAGATGCCAAGCTGCTCGGCCGCTTCCATTGCCAGTTCCCGCACCACCATCGCCCGGCTGAAGATCAGCGGATGGATCGTGGAGAGAACGTCCACCATGGTCCCCACAGCCCCGGTCAGCGTCTGTTCCAGCAGTTGGCGCTCGGCCGTCTGAAGCTGATGCTGCCGAAGAGCGCGATGCAGGGCTTCCTTCAGGTGATCCGGCTGGCAGGGCTTGTTCAGAAAGCTAAAGATATGCCCGTGATTGATTGCATTGACGGCGGTTCCCTGGTCGGTATTGCCCGTCAGCATCATGCGCACCGTATCCGGGGCCTTGCCCTTCACGCGATCCAGCAGAGCAAGCCCATCCATATTGGGCATTCGCATGTCGGTTACCAGCACTGCATAGGGTCCCTTCGCTTCGATCAGGGCCAATGCTTCATCACCACCATTAGCGGTATCGAATTCGAATTGGCCGCGCAGATGGCGGCCAATACCGGCAAGAAGGGCGGGCTCGTCATCGACGAAGAGGATGCGCTGCGCCATTGAGATATTCCTTTCGTCAAACCGGCTGAGGAGACCGCGCCTGTTCGATGGCGGCCTGCAGGCGGGTGTCCCGTTCGAGGGAATGAAGCGTGTTGCCAAAGGGAGAGAGGGCATCGCCGAAGATCTCGGTCAGCTTGCTTTCGGGTTCGGAGGCCATCCGCTCGGCCATTGCGACGACCGAAACGGGACTGACCTCGATATCAGCCGCGATCGCCGGCTCGTGATGATGCAGAACGGCCTCAATGACCCATTGCGACAGTCCCCACGAGGCGAGGACATAGGCTCCAACCTCGGCGTGGGAAGCCCCCAGGCGTTCACGCTCGTAGCTGCTGAGCCAGCGATCATTCCGGACGACCGGCAAAGGCAGATCGCGATAGAGGTCGGGAAAATTCTCCATCAGGATCAACTGACCGACGTCATGTAGCAGGCCAGCGACGGTGGTTTCCTCGACCATCAGCGTATCGAAGCCCAGACGAACGGCCAGCAGGCGGGCGATATTCGCAACCCGACCCGAATGGGCGACGATTGCCTCGGCCTTGAACTCGCCCACTGTCGGGTGCCGCATCGCGCCGATCATCCCGCACTTCAGGGCCATGTAGCGCACCGCATTGGTCCCGAGATAGGCAATGGCCTGACCCGCCGAGGTGAAGCTCTGCATGGATCCCGAAAAGGCTGAATTCGCCACCGCCAGCAGCCGGGCGACCAGGATCGGCTGGCGTTCCACGATGGCCTCGATCTCGCGGTCGTTTGTCTCGCCGCGGTTCAGGGCCTCGGTCAGTTGCTGATAGATCTTAGGTAGCACCGGCACTGTCGTCAGCCCACCCACCACCGACCGCAGGCTTTCGTTCTTGAGGTGGGCACGGACTGCCAGGGCGCGCTCCAGACGATTTTCCAGCGTCTTGCCATCGCAAGGTTTCGACAGCAATTGGTGGCTGCGGACCAGAGCCTTAGTGGTGGAAACGTCGTCGCTGAAACCGGAGAGGATGAAGCGCAGGGTCTGGGGATAGAGCCGCATGACCTCGCCCAGCAGTTCGGCCCCGTCCATACTAGGCATCCGCATGTCGCTGACGATCATGTCGAAAGGGGTTTCCGCCATTATTGCGAGGGCCGCGGCACCCGAGGGCGCAAACTGCATGTCCCAATCGTTGCGCTTGGCAAAAAGCAGCCGGCGCAGGCCATTCAGGACATTCGCCTCGTCATCGACAAAGAGAATGCGGGGTTTGGTCATTGCAGGCCCTCCGGACGCGGCGCGTGCTGCTTGGGCAACCGGATGACAAAGCGCGTCCCTTCACCGGGATTGCTTTCCAGCCGGATCGATCCCTGGTGGCGTTGGGTCACGATGGAATGGACGATGGACAGTCCCTGGCCGGTGCCCTTGCCGGGCGGCTTGGTCGTGAAGAAGAGATCGAAGATCTTGCCCTGGATCTCCTCGGGGATCCCTGTACCATTATCCGAGATCGACAGTTCAACAGCCCCGTCTGCCTCTGCCGTCGCGATTAGGATCCGGCCCATCGCGGTTCCACGATAGCGCTCCTCGATGGCATCAGCGGCATTGACAACGAGATTCAGCACGATCTGGCTGAGTTGATCCGGGTAGCCTTGGATCGGCTCAAGCCCCTGGGTCAGATCGAGTTCGATCTGCGCCGCATATTTCCAATGATTGCGGCAGAGCGCGATGGTGTTCTCGATCAGGTGATTGATGTCCACCGCCGCCGGATCAGCTCCGCCCGGATGGCTGAATTCCTTCACCGCCGAGACGATGCGCGACACCTGTCCGATCCCCTGCAGCGACTGTTCGATGGCGCGCGGCGCTTCATCCAGCAGGAAATCGAGATCGATCTCCTGGGCAAGACGGTCGACCCGCAACAGGGTTTCCTTGTCGCAAGGAGCCGCCGGGCCACGATATTCAGCGACCAGCTTTGCCATGTCCTCGAACACCGATTTGATAAAGAAGAGATTGTCGGACACGAACTGGCAGGGCGTGTTGATCTCGTGGGCTATGCCCCCGGCAAGGGTACCGAGCGACTCCAGCCGCTGCGCTTGACGCAATTCCCCTTCCAGCCGTTCGCGCTCTTCGGTCAGATGCTGCACCCCGATGGCCTGACGCAGGACCGGGATAAAGCGCTGAAACAGCATGGTGTCTTCAGGCGTGAAATGCGTTTCGGGCTGTCCGACGGCAACCAGAACCAGCGCCTTGTCGGCCATGATGGTCCGCGCCAGCACGGACGGCAGCCGATCTACCGGCAGATCCAGCTTCATCGCCTCGTCGAGGGCTGCGATCTGGATGAGGTTATGGGTCTGAGTTCCCCGCAGAATGCCAATCCCGGCCGTCCCCAGCAGACGCGAGAGGCTGGTCGCGAGGCCGGAGGCACCAGGCACCTCGGCCACCGCCGAACGCGGCCCGCGCGTCAGATCCAGCACCAGGACTGTCGCTGCGCCAAGAGCGTCGCGGAGTGCGGTAATCGCCGCCTCGACGATCCGCCGGTGATCCGTTTCCGCGGTCACTGCGGCGAGGGCCGCCAGCAACACATCGCCTTCCCGGCGGCGGCGGGCTTCAATCGAGCGCAGGGAATGCATCTCAACCAGGGAATAATTCTGCGGGGCCAGCATCATGGCTCACCTGCCGAAGACGAGAGCGGAAACCATGCGGCTGCCGTGATGATTCTGGCGGTCGAAGAAACGCCCTTGCTCGCCGGCGGCGAACCAGCCGAAGAAGGGAGCCTGCCCCAGCATCTCGCGCAGGGAGGAGCCGATCTCGAAGGCGGAAGATCCGAGTCGCACCCGGCAACCTTCGTCGTAGATCACCAACGCTCCCTGGAGGGCGTCGGCATCGAGTTCCAGCATCTGGGCAGCGAAATCGCATGTCTGCGCGGGACGGAGGATCATCGCGTCATCTTCGCTCTGCATCAGGCAGACCTCGTTGCCGGACGCGACCGCAGACGACAGCATGACATCGCCATTCTCGGCGAGCGAGGGCGTGACGAGGCAGAAAACTTCCGTCTCCATCACCCGCTTCAGGGGGATACCGAAGGTCGGCAATGGCTCCGTCGCAGCGTAGGCCGCCCATTCCGTATAGACCTCGCGCGCCGCGCGGCCATCGATCTCGATGAGGTGACGACCATCGGCCCGTGTTACCACGCCACGGGGACCGGCGGGCGAGAAGCCGGAATGGAAGGCGCAGGCGACGGGCACAGACGGAAACATCACCGTCACCACCACTCCATCCGCCAGCACACTCTCGGTCGAGATCAGTGCCGCGCCGCTATAATCGGAGGGCAGGCAACTGCCGCCGACGATGGGAACCGACTGCCCGACCACGCTTTCGATGCCGCGGATGATGTCCTCTTCACCACCGCCCGATGCGCTCATCAGAACCATCGACGGCATTTCGCCCAGCCGGTTGGCCTTGAGGAGTGCTGCGCTCACCGCGCGCACGCCGGCCTGGAAAGAATTGCCGTCGAGCGCGCTCTCACCAACGCCCCAGTCACCCGCATCGTCACGGATACCGATCAAGGCAACTCGGGTCTCGGTATCGTCGAGATCGACGTTGCCCATAAAGCTGTGGGTGGAAACGAGACCATGCAGGCGACCGGCCGGCAGTAGCCTGGACGCGGTCCGCGCCAGTTCGGCCGGATCGTAATAGCCTGACCAATGCAACATCACCCAATCGGGCTGGCTGCCGAGATCCTCCACCAGGGACCACCAGGCCTGGCAGACCGCATCATACCCATCGGGGGCCGTGCTGCTCGCTGTCGAGAATTTCCACATTTAGGATCGCTCCAAGAACCAGTTGATGGCTCGAAACTATCCCTCACCCCTCTCTCGCCCCATCCCCATTTGGGAGGTAAAAACCCTTAAAATACAGTCCTGTAAGAGATCACAGGGCGATCAGAAAGCAGCTTGCACGGTCGGTAGGACGATGCGGAAGCAGGACCCAGACGCGACAGTTTCATCGAGGGTGATGCTACCGCCAAAACCGGTAGCGATGATGCGCTTGCACAGTGCCAATCCCTGACCGGTTCCGACCCCGACCGGCTTGGTCGTGAAAAAGGGATCGAAGACACGGGCGCGGATATCGCTTGGGATGCCCGGACCATCGTCGTGGATTCGGATCTCAACCGAATGAGCATCTGCGCGAGCGGTAAGATCGATGCGGCCCACATCCCGTCGGCCACTTTCCTGGAATGCCTGGACGGAGTTGACGATCAGGTTGATGAGGACCTGGTTGAGTTCGTTCGGCTGTCCCATGACCTTGGGCAGATCCGAGTCCAGGATCACTTCGACCTTCGCCATCGTCTTGGTCTGACTCTGGGTCAGAATGAGGGCGGTCTGGATCTCCTCGGCAATATCGATTTCCGTCGGCTGGCCGATCGCAGGATGCGCAAAGCGCTTCACGGCCGCCACAATTTCGGCGATCCGAGTAACCCCAGTCCGCGCATCCTTCAGAGCATTGGGAATTTCATGAGCATGAAACTCCCATTCCTCGCGCTGCTCGTCGGTCAGGATGCCGGTCGGCACCGTGGCGAGCGTCTTGTCCATCGTATCGACGGCCTGGGCCAGGAAATCGAGATTGGAGGAGATGAACTGAACGGGGGTGTTGATCTCGTGGGCCACACCGCCGGCCAAGGACCCAAGTGCCTCTAGCTTGGCCCGTTCCGCCGTTTCGGTCAGGAAGCGTTGTTCCTGTTCCTGTTCGCGCGCCCGGAACTCGCTGCGGTAAGCCTTGAGACTCTGACGGAACGCGAAGACCAGCGCACCACCGATGATGAGAAGATTGATCAGGAAGAGAATTTCAAGCCAGTTCAGCAGGGTCTCGACCTCGGTGGCACGCGCAGCATTTCGTTCCGTGGTCTGATGCAGGGCGGCAACGGAAATTTCCTGAAGGCTCGGCTCATAGGGCGCAAATCGGTCGGCAATAATCTGCCCCAGCGTCCGGGAATCCACGGTCGCAGAATTGGCAACTGCATCGACCGCGTCGATATCCGTCTCGACCTTCGCCAGAAGCGTTTTCAGCGCCGGGATCTGACGGAGTTCAGCAAACCCCCTTCCATCGCGGATCAGATTGAGGCGGCTGATGAAGAGATCAAAGGTCGCTTCTATATCTTCGACGGGAACAGGGGAGCCCGATGCTGCCTGATCAGCGAGGCGGAGCGTGGAGAGAACCTCTTTTTGGGTCTGGAAAACCGCCCATTGGAAATTCTCGCGAAACTCGAGCGCCTGCTGCTCCAACTCCTGTCGGAACCAATAGGAAAACAGCAGATAGGCCGTAAACGCCGCGACCGCTGCCAGGGTAATCAGGCAGCGGCCAACTGGCGTGCGGACGTGCTGGACCAGCGACATCGGCATGATGATCTACTCATCCCTATTGCAGGGTCATCGACTTCACTTGCCAAACCGACTTCGACCAATAGTCGTCGTTGCGATATTTGGCATCGGTATCGAAGGGGAAAATGATCCAGAACGGCCCCTTGTCGCGGACCGACAGCGGCTTACCGTCAACGGCGTAAGCAAGGATTGCCCCGGCACCGACCAATTGGGCTACCGTCATATTCGCAGAATAGTCGTTGAGTGCCGTCACACTGATCGAACCGCCCTTCGGGCCGACGGCAGACAGCAGCTTGGTCAGAGGAATACCTTCGAAGGTGACCTCGCCATTGGTCCAGGGAGTGCTGGTCCGAATCTCCTCCTTGCCCAGAGCCTTCAACTGTTCGAGGTCGAAAAGAGCCTGTTTGCCGTCTGTGGTGTTGCTGATCGCCCCACCGACGGTGAGTACCACCTTGCCCACCGGTTGCTGCATCGAAGCATCGGCCTTTGCCTGGTTACCGACACCCGCGAAAAGAAGGTATACCGCCATGGCGGCCGCCTGAAGGAACTGATTGACCATGTGCGGCCTCCTGGCTTGCACGTTGAAGCTGCATCACTCCTATGCCAATCGCTGCCCCCACCATATCCCCATCTGGGGAGGGGCGAACTGGGAGTTTCTACACTGCTGTTGAGGCAAGAACCGCGGTCGAGGTCAGGATAACCTTCACCAGTTCGGGCTGACGGGTAACCCCCATTTTGGCGAAGATCGTCTTGAGGTAGGTGCGGGCCGAACTTTCCTTGAGACCGATCTCCTCGGCGGCCTCGGTGAGGCTCATGCCGATGGCGAGCAGGCCGGCAAGCTGCGCCTCCTTCTCGCTGAGACCGAAGAGACCGCGCAGCCGGTTCGCATCGACGCAAGGCCGCCGGGATTTTGCGACGGCAATGAGCGTCAAGGATCGAGGCGCACCGGAAGACGGGGCCGGATTGCGCGTCAGGGTCAGCAGCAGCTTGTCGTCAGGATCGTCGGTTTCAAGGGACAGGCTTTCTTCGGTACCCGTACGGGCTACACCGGCCAGCGCTAATTGAAATCGCCGCCGCTCGCCTGTCACAGCCGGAGTGACGCTGCCGGTGGTGGACATGACGAGACCGACGTTGCTCTGAAGCATCCGCGCCGCCTCGCGATTCATCCAGCGCACCTGGCCTTCATGAGTGATATCGAATACGGCATGGGGGCCGGTTCCGCTGCCGGCATCGAGATTGAGAATGCTCGCCTGCTCGCGATGGCGACGCGTCTCCTGGATTGCCGCTTCAAGCCCCGATACGAGGTCCGACAAAGGACAAGGCTTGGTGTAGAGGCGGAAGATCCCGCCTTCGTTCACCGCCCCCAGAGCAACGTCGAGGTCGATATGGCCCGTTAGCATCAAGACGGCGAGATCAGGATCGGCGGCCCGCGCCTTCTGGCAAAGTTCCAGACCGTTCATTCCCGGCATGCGGTAATCGACCAGCATCGCATCGAACCGTTCCGTCTCGATAAGACGTTCGGCCTGGAGCGGATCGTTCAAGAATTCGATCGACCAGAGATTACGATAGCCATAAAGCTGCCGACTGAGGGCCTCATGGATCAAAGGCTCATCATCAACGAATAGAAGTCTTGCAAGAGTTGGTCGGGCAATCATCGGCGCACCCAATGGTATCGGCGGTACGCGGATAAATCACACCTCACGAAGACTTCCTCTACTGTCAGAAACAGCAGCGAAATCCATCAAATGAGAGGCATTTTCAAACCAATCAAATCCACACCAACGAATATCTAAGTTATTAATTCGATAAGAAGACAAACAACCATTTGTTATAAAAAGAAAAATATTTTCTCATTTCGGATGGATCCACGTGAGCACGCCAAAAATCCATCCCGCCGATAGCGACTACCTGTCGCAGTCTTTCCCCGCTTAGCTGGCAATCTTCCCATTCCACGCACCTTCCCGCACCGAGGATCAAGCCGCGTGATAGTCACACTTTGCGGGCGAGGTCCCAACGCCGGTGAAGCATCGCCGGTTCTGCCCCTCTTGAGATCTGTTGCAGCTGACGCAATGAAGCAGCCGCTGCCCAAGAGCCTGAACGGCGGGATCTGGCGACGCACAGAGATCATAAACATACAGTTCGGTTTCCAGCCGCTGCTGAGAGCGTAGCAGTTCTCTGCTCGACAGTTTGTTACACATGATGAAGCTCGCAGGATTATTATGAGATCGCCGGGATCGCAAAGCAGATCCCGGCGGACCGGATGGTCGCATCAGGCTGCGCGAATATTTTCCAAGAATGCAGCCACTTCTTGCCGAAGCTGCGTTCCCTGTGCAGCCAAGTTACTCGCCGCCGTCAGCACCTGATGGGATGCCCCTTGGGTGTCATTCGCCGCCACGCGCACTTCACTGATACTGTCGGACACCTGCTGGGTCCCCTGAGCCGCATGCTGGACGTTGCGAGCGATCTCACCCGTTGCCGCGCCCTGTTCTTCGACCGCGGCGGCAACCGCAGCCGTGATCTGGTTCATCTTAGTGATCGTACCGCCAATAGCCTCGATGGCCGTGACCACCTGCGACGTCTCGCCCTGCACCGCCTGCACTTGGGTGGCAATCTCTTCTGTGGCTTTAGCAGTTTGGCTCGCCAAAGCCTTGACCTCCGAGGCGACAACGGCAAAGCCCTTACCTGCATCGCCGGCGCGGGCAGCTTCGATGGTCGCGTTCAGCGCCAGGAGATTGGTCTGGCTGGCAATATCGTTGATCATGCGCACCACGTCGCCAATTCTGGCAGCGGCTTCGGCTAGGGCGCGCACCTGACTAGCCGTGCGATCGGCCTCGGACGTGGCCCTCTCGGCAATACCGGCGCTCTCCTGCACCTGACGGCTGATTTCCTGGATCGAGCTGGCAAGTTCTTCCGACGCCGCCGCCACCGTCTGTACCGAAGCCGAGGCTTCGCCACTTGCCTGCGCCACGTTCAACGCCTGGCTGCGGGTCACATCGGCAGTCCGGGTCATCGAACTTGCGGTATCTTGCAGTTCCTCGGCGGAGGTCCAGAGTACGTCGAGCGACCCAGCGACGGACATATCGAAGGAAGTGATATAGGCCTCAACCTTCTTCTGGCGCTCTTCCTTGCGGGCTTGCTCGGCCTTCTGCTCAGCCTCCAGCCGTACCGCATCGGCCAGACCATCACGGAAGACAAGAACAGCCTGAGCCATCTCACCCACTTCATCGCGGCGGTCGGTGCCAGGGACTTCGATATCGAGGCGGCCAGAGGCCATATCCTTCATCCCGGCGGTCAGACGACGTACGGGACCGGCGATGTAGCGCCTGCAGATTGCGAAGCTTGCCAATACACCAATCAGGATGCCCCCGGAGCACAGGCCAACCATCATCAGTTCCCGCTCATCATCGAATTTCTCGAGGATGATGTCGTTCTCATCGACCAGCGCATTGTTGCGAACAACCACGTCTGTCAGCATCCGATTCAGGGTTTCGCGGCTGAATCGGTTTGCGTCATTGTTGCCAACCTTGTTTGCTTCATCAATGAGCCCGGCGCGGCCAAAACGAACCAGATCCTGCCGCAAAGTGACGAATTGTCGCCCCAAATTACGCAATTTTTCGAAATCTTCGCGCTCCGACGGCACAACCAGCGGCTTCCATTTCGCGAATTTCGCATCGATATCGGCCAACTGGCGCTCGATCCCGTCAGCAAAGCGCGAAGCTTCTTCGATAGTCTTGGCGGCGTAGAGTCCACGGCTTTCCATCACGACGCCGTTGACGAGGCCGTTGATCCGCTCGGCGATCAGAGCCTGATCATAGCGCTGGTTCGCCCGTTCAACCAGAACGCCATAGTCTCGCAGCGATACAATCCCTAACCAAACCAGTCCCATCATGATTGTGGACATCAGGCCGATCACGATCAGCAGTTTCGTCAGCAAACGCAGATTTGCCATTTCTCGATCCTCATGGATGCCGACGCATCCACCCTGGACGCGACCGGTCTTGAGGTCCGTGTTAGAGACAACGGCCTTTGCTGAAGATCCCCAAATCGGGAATGCTGATGAGGTTATTGCGTACTCTGGTAGCTCTCTCAGGTGGGATATGGGCCGTCTTCACGCTTACCTGATCGGCCCCAAGGCACCCTGCGTGTGAACGGGTCGCCCCCGTCAGTGCTTGTAAGCATCGACATCCGACACATCGGTTGGCCACGGCGGTCATTCTCGGCTACCTTGCTGCGATGTCGATGCGACAGCTTCAGAGCCAATATCTTGGCCGTAGTCTTTTCTCGGGTGTTCCCGGATATATCGCAGCCCTAGCATTCGTCGGACTTACGACGATGGTCGCGGCCATCGTCGAGCAGGCTGCCCCCGTAACCCACGTCTCGATGTTCTTCCTGCTGCCCGTACTCGGGACGGCCTTGAGATGGGGATTGGGGCCTAGTCTTTTTGCAGCGGCCCTGTCGATTGGGTGCTGCAGCCTTTTCTATGCGCCCGTCTTCAGTTTTCAGGTCAATGCCCCCTCAGACATAGCCGACCTTTTTGTGTTCGCCTTCATCGCCCTAATTGCAGGCCCGGCCGCCGATAATCTCCGCACCAAGGTCGCAAACCTCCGCCGTCAAGAGCATGAATTCCGTGATCTCTATGCCCTTGGCCGCGAAGTAATGGCAGCTGGATCCCTCACCGAAATTTATCAGGCAATTATCCGTCATCTCTCCGAAATCGTGGGGCGTCCGGTCGAGGTGCAGATGATCGGTGATGAGCCATTGCTCGGAGCCAAACCTCAGCAGGATAGGTTGATCGCCCAGACCCTAGCCCGAGAAATCAGCGTCGATGGCCTGCACTCCAGCCGCCTCATCGCCCTGCCCGATGGACGACGCCTTTTGTGTCGAGGCCTGCAGATCAGCGATAGAAATCTTGCAGTGCTGCTAGTGGATGTTTCCGGGTCTTCAGATCTTGACGAGGAACGCGCGCAGCATGCGCTTTCCATTCTGGAGGACGGGGCGGCTTCGTTTGAAAGATTCGGCATTGCAGCCGCCATCGAAGAAGGCCGCATGCGTGCCAAGACAGACGAATTGCGCGACATGCTAATCAGCACCGTCTCGCATGATCTACGCACCCCGCTGGCAGGAATCATGGGTGCCGCAACAGTCCTGCAGGGGGCGGATAAGGTTGCCCAAGACCCCCGGCTCTCGGGCCTTGCCCGTCTTATGCAGGAAGAGTCTGAAAGGCTGGATCAAATAATCCAGACGCTGCTCGATGCTACCCGCATCCGGGCTGGCTCACTTTATCCTAAGCTTGACTGGGTAGAGGTGCCGGATCTGCTGCAATCGGTTCTGCACCGCTGCCGCCAGCGCCTGAAGGAGCATCGTGTTAAGGTTACCATAGCTCCAGATCTGCCATTGCTGCAGATTGATCCCGCCTTGGCTGCACAGGCTTTGACCAATCTACTCGACAACGCCTCGAAATACGCGCCGATAGGGACAGTTATCGCGGTATCGGCGCGGCAGGAGCAGGAAAATGTCGTCCTGGCCGTGATCGATCAAGGCAGCGGCTTCCCGCAGGACGAAGCTTTGCACCTCTTCGAAGCCTTCTATCGCGGTGATCGCTCCGATGTGCCCGGAACCGGCCTTGGGTTGGCCATCGCCCGCGTTTTTATCGAAACCAACAAAGGCACGATCACAGCATCAAGTGCGGGTGAGGGACAGGGAACCCGGATCGAAGTCCGATTCCCTGTAACAGCTCCACCCCAGCGCGATGAGGACCTGGACGAAGAACCCTAGAAGAACAGCAGGGTCATCAACAGGAAGGTCGGTATCAGAACCGCACAAGACCAAGCCATATAGCCAAAGAAGCTGGGCATATGGACTCCGCGATGCTCCACCACCGCTTTTACCATAAAGTTGGGAGCGTTACCGATATAGGTATTGGCCCCCATGAAGACGGCACCGGCAGAGATTGCCAGCAAAGTCGATGCCATGGGTCCCATTAGATGTTGGGCATCGCCGCCTGCCAGATTGAAGAAGACGAGGAAGGTCGGCGCATTATCGAGAAAGCTCGACAGGATGCCGGTCAGCCAGAAATAGACCGGATCGCTCGGCACGCCCCCCGGGTTGGCCAGCGCCACCAATCCAGCCAGCGAGCCCGATGCTCCTGCACGCAAAATAGCTATGGCAGGGATGATCGTAATGAAGATGCCGGCAAAGAGCTTGGCAACTTCAACAATCGGTCCCCAGCTGTATTCATTGTCATGCCGAATCTGCTGTCTGGTCAGACGGACCGACAGGAATGTGATCAGCAGCAGTATGGCATCCCGCGCCAACCCTTGGCCCTCGATGGGCACATGATACAAAGTGAAGGCGATGCCTGGCTTCCAGACACCGGACATCAGCACAGCCCCCACCACGCCAGCCAGAAGAACGATGTTCAGGAAGCCCTGGATATGAAGGCTCTCCCGCTTCGGTTCGTGGGTGCGGACATAGTCGCTCTCACGGCGATAATAGTAACTGTCCACTATGAAAAAGGCCGAGCCCACCAGTGCGATGGCGAAGAGCATCGGAAGAATCATATGTTCGGTGAACCAGAAGAACTCGACTCCCTTCAGGAAACCCAAAAAGAGAGGAGGATCGCCGAGCGGTGTTAGGCCGCCGCCGATATTGGCGACAAGGAAGATAAAAAACACAAAGATATGAACCTTGTGCTTGCGTCGATGGTTGGCGCTGAGCAACGGCCGGACCATCAGCATCGCGGCGCCGGTAGTGCCCATGAAGCCGGCCAGCAGGGTTCCGAACAGGAGCAACGTCAGATTGACGGTCGGCGTCCCCGCCAATGTGCCGCCAATCTTGACCCCGCCCGCCACGGTGAAGAGCGCCAGCAGCAGGATGATGAAGGGGATATAATCCAGCAGCAGGACATGTAGCAACTCATAGAGCGCTACACCGACGCCGGCTTGGATCGTAATCGGGATCAGGAAGGCGAGGCTCCAGGCCGCTGAAATCTTGCCGAAGTTGTGGTGCCAGAACGAAGGGGCAACCAATGGCAGGATGGCAATGGAAAGCAAGATGCCAGCAAACGGCAGAGCCCAAATCAGGCCAAGCGCAGCACCGTCGATATGCGGCGCCGTTGCCGCCATGGCGGGAGTGGCGGCGATGACCATGATCGCCAACGAGAAGATAAACCGCGACACCATTTCCGTCCCTGTCGATTTTGTTGTTGCCAGTATGGCCGTGTTGGTTTCGCAGGGGCAAGAGAATGCGGGGACGCTACATCAATACCGCTCTTGGAAGACAGATCAAAAATTGTGCAGTTTTGGGGTGCAACCTCAGAACCGAACTTAATCTTTCCAATGGCTTACCAAATGGAAAGATACTTATAGCTTTTGCCCCTAAGTTGACATAATGAATGCTTGAAAGCGTTGCACAAAAGCTGCCGCTACAAGACGGCGCACAAAAAGATGGGCATCACGAGGGAGGCTGTAAAGCCGATGATTCTGCTGAAACTTTCCGGGCTCATTGACCGCCTCAATGAGCGTATCGGCGTTGCTGTCGGCTGGCTCGTCCTGGCCGCTGCCGTGATCGGTGCGGGCAATGCCACGTACCGCTATATCTTCCATAACTCGTCTAATGGCTGGCTGGAGATCCAGTGGTATCTCTTCTCCGCCACCTTCCTGCTGTGCGCGCCTTACACGCTGCTGCGGAACGAGCATGTCCGCATCGACGTCGTGACCAGCCGTTTCTCGGCCCGAACCCGCGCCGGTATCGATATTTTCGGGACGGTCTTCTTCCTGTTCCCGATGGCCCTGCTGATCCTCTACATGTCGATCCCGATGGTGCAGGAGAGCTATATCCGCCACGAGGTGTCGAGCAATGCGGGCGGCCTTCTTCGTTGGCCCGTGAAGATCCTTATTCCGATCGGCTTTATCCTGCTGATCCTGCAGGGGGTTTCGGAACTCATCAAGCGCGTGGCTTTCCTGAAGGGTCTGATCCCAGATCCGGCAGAGAAGAAGCAGCAGCACTGAGGCCTGGGCAGGAGTTCGAGTAAATGACGCATTTCCTTATCGCCAACATGGCGCCGATCATGTTCGGCTGCCTCGTGATGCTCCTTCTCATGGGGTATCCAGTCGCCTTCTCCCTAGCTGCTAACGGCATTATTTTCGCAATATTGGGTATCGAGCTTGGTCTGTTCGATACCTCGCTGCTGCAGGCGCTGCCGCAACGTATCTTCGGCACGATGCAGAACGATACTCTGCTGGCGATCCCCTTCTTTACCTTCATGGGCCTGATTCTAGAGCGATCAGGTATGGCGGAAGATCTGCTCGATACCATCGGTCAGCTGTTCGGTCCGCTGCGCGGCGGTATTGCCTATGCCGTTATCTTCGTTGGCGCTCTGCTGGCAGCGACCACCGGCGTGGTTGCAGCCTCGGTCATCTCCATGGGCCTGATCTCGCTGCCGATCATGCTGCGCTACGGCTATGACCGTCGGATCGCATCAGGCGTCATCGCCGCATCTGGCACCCTTGCCCAGATCATCCCGCCAAGCCTTGTGCTGATCGTTATGGCTGATCAGTTGGGCCGTTCAGTCGGCGACATGTATGCCGGTGCGATGCTGCCGGGTCTGATCCTGACCGCGATGTACGCTGGTTATATCTTCATCATGTCGATGCTGAAGCCGCAGTATCTGCCTGCGCTACCGCCCGAAGCACGTTCGCTTCGCGGCTTGAACCTGTTGCTACGGGTCGTCACGACTCTGATTCCTCCGCTGGTACTCATCTTCCTGGTTCTCGGCACCATCTTCCTCGGCATTGCAACGCCGACTGAAGGTGGCGCGATGGGTGCCGTCGGTGCGATCCTTCTGGCGATGGCCAAGCGCCAGCTCAGTTGGACCTTGATGCGTCAGGCGATGGAAGCGACTGCAAAGCTGTCTGCTTTTGTCATCTTCATCCTGATCGGCTCGTCCGTTTTCACCCTGACCTTCTGGGGTGTCGATGGCGACAAGTGGGTCGAGCATCTGCTGACCAGCATGCCGGGCGGCGAGATCGGCTTCCTGATCGCCGTGAATATCCTGGTTTTCCTGTTGGCCTTCTTCCTCGATTTCTTCGAGTTGGCCTTCATCGTCGTGCCGCTGCTCAAGCCCGCAGCCGATGCTCTGGGAATCGATCTGATCTGGTTCGGCGTCATGCTGGGCGTCAATATGCAGACCAGCTTCATGCATCCGCCCTTCGGGTTTGCCCTGTTCTTCCTGCGCTCGGTCGCTCCTGCCAAGGAATATATCGACAAGGTCACGGGCAAGCTGACACAGCCGGTTACCACCCAGCAGATCTACTGGGGCGCGGTTCCCTTCGTCTGTATCCAGTTGATCATGGTCGCCTTGGTTGTCGCCTTCCCGATGCTGGTGCTGTGGGGGTTGGACCACGGAACAGGTATCGATCCGAGTACGATCCAGATCGATATCCCGGAGTCAGACTTCAACATGGCGCCGCCGGACTTCAAATAGGCGGGCAAAAAAAGGGGCCGGATTTTCCGGCCCCTTTTTATTTCGACCTGTCGGCTAGGGAGTTTTCCTGGCCAGAACCGCCAGCATCCCGCCACCGGCAATCGCGGCAATCACCGAAGCACTCAGGACGCCCAGTCTGATCCAGGCCTGGGCTTCCGCCCCCTGCAGGGCAAGACCGCCGATAAAGAGGCTCATGGTGAAGCCGATACCGGCCATCATCCCAGCCGCCAGGATCTGCTTCCAGTCCGTTGCTTCGGGCAGTGCCGCCAACCGGACCTTCACAGCCAAGTATGCCCCGATAAAAACGCCGATGGGCTTGCCCACGACCAGCCCTAGCAGGATGCCGAGCGTTACTGGCTGGAAGAGGCTGGCAAAGCTCATTCCGGAAAAGCTGACCCCGGCATTGGCGAAGGCAAAGATCGGCAGAACCCCGAAAGCGACATAGGGCTGCAGGCTGTGTTCGATCTGGGTCAGCATGCCGCCCTCAATCTTGCCCTCCTTGTTCCGCGACGGGATCGCCATGGCAACCGCCACCCCGGCCAGCGTCGCATGGACGCCGGACTTCAGGACACAGACCCACAGGAACAGCCCGACCAGCAGATAGGGCGTGAAGGTGCGCACGCCCAGACGATTGAGCAGAACCAGGAAGACCAGCGCAGCACCGGCCAGGCCAAGCGCCACCGTCGAGAGATCCGAGGTATAGAAAAAGGCGATCACCAGGATCGCGCCCAGATCGTCGATGATCGCAAGGGCGAGCAGAAAGATCCGGACACCGGTCGGCACCCGCTTACCCAGGACGGCCAACACCCCCATGGCGAAGGCGATATCGGTCGCAGTTGGAATGGCCCATCCGTTGAGGGCCGCCGGATCTCCCCAATTGATGGCGGCGTAGATCAACCCCGGCACCGCCATCCCGCCCACGGCCGCCGCCAACGGCAAGGCAAGCTTCTGAAAACTCGCAAGGCGGCCGAACAAAGCCTCCCGCTTGATCTCCAGCCCAACTAGGAAGAAGAAGACCGCCATCAAGCCATCGTTGATCCAGAGCAGCAGCGGCTTTTCAAGGCCAGCATCGCCAAGCCGGATGGCAAAGGGCACTGAGAGGAAATGGCCATAGAGGTCGGCCATGCCCGAATTGCTGGCGACCAAGGCCAGGATGCTGGCCATAAGCAAAAAGACGCCACCGGCCACTTCGGATTTAAAGAAGCGCTTCAACACCCAATCTCCCAAGATTCACACCGATGAATATTACAAAAAATTAATATCCCCAGTCGACCAATAACGGATCGCTCCATTGCCAGACGGTTTGCAAGAGGTCCCGCTGATTGGTATGGCCCCTGAAGAATACTTGGGAAGGTGACCCACCCCATTTTTGTGACATCGTCAGCGAGGTCGGAAGATGCCGGAAACCTAGCGGTCCTTTTGACGTTCCTTTGGCGAAGCTTCTCTTCCAACATCGAGAGGAATAGCCATGACTAAGTCCCTGACCCTAATTCTCAGCTCGGCCGCGATCGTTATGGCACTCGGAGGTGCGGCATACGCACAGGGCACACCTCAAACCCTAGTAAAAGTTGACGTGCAATCCCTTTCTACTGGCTATCGCACCTCCAAAGTGGTCGGTAGCAATGTAGTGAACGATGCCAACGAAACCGTTGGCGAGATCGACGATCTGATTGTTACCCCAAACAACAAGATCCCCTACGCAGTTCTGTCCGTCGGCGGCTTTCTGGGCATCGGCACGAAATATGTTGTGGTGCCCTATGATGCGCTGGAGGTGAAAGACAACCGGATGGTTCTTCGTGGAGCCACCAAGGATGCCTTGAAGAACCTACCGGAATTCAAATACGCGTCTTGACCTGTCACGGTCTTTGGAGTGGGTCACCGAGGGAGCTAATCTCTTGGTGACCCAATCAAAATTTGCGATCTTCCTGCCAGCAGCAGTGGACGAATATTCGTCAAAGGCTAATCCGTCGTCAGGCCGCCGGCGACAAAGCCTCTATAATCCTGCAGTCCGCAACCGTACCGGGTTGGCATTGACTGACCATGATGTCGAGTTCGCGGCGTAAGGCCATGAGGTCGGCGATCTTACGATCCACCTCATCGCGATGCTCGCGGGCGATGGCGTCAACTCCCTCGCAACTTCGCTCTTTATGATCGGCAAGATCAAGCAGCGCGCGCACCTGATCCAACGAAAAACCTAAGTCACGCGAGCGGCGGATAAAACTCAGCCGGTTCAAGTGATCGCGGTCATAAGCTCGGTAGTTACCTACCGTTCGCCGCGGTTCGGGCATCAGGCCGATCCGCTCGTAATAGCGCACGGTTTCGACCTTGGTGGCGGTAGCCTTGGCCAGATCGCCGATGCTCAAGATTTCTGCAGGCATGCTCTTGACCCTGTAGTTGCTACAGGCCCTATATGAGCAGTCACTGAAGAATTGTCGAGGTGACTTCATGACTACCGCCAGCCCCCTCAAGCTGCGCATCGAAGGCATGGACTGCGGGTCCTGCGCCACGAAGATTGAAAACGCGATGAAGCGCCTGCCGGGCGTGAGTGATATCTCGGTCAGCTATGGGGCCGAGTTGATGTCGATGGTCCTGGATGAGGACCGCACCAGTCGCGCGGCCATTGAAGACAAGATCCGCGCGCTCGGCTTCACGCCAGTTGATCCAAACAGAGGGAAAGCCAAGGAACATAACCACGCCCATGGCACCAGCGCTGGTCCCTGGTGGCAGGGAGCAAAGGCTCGTCTTGCCGTTGGTACGGGTGGGTTGCTGGCAGTCGCCTATGGCATGTCGCTACTCGACCCAGCCTTGGGTCATTGGGGATTCATTGCGGTAGCCGTCTTCGGATTGATTCCCATTGGCCGTCACGCCTTTGAAGGAATGCGGTCCGGCACGCCTTTCAGCATCGAAACCTTGATGTCTGTCGCCACGATCGGGGCCATAGCTATCGGTGAAGCCGGTGAAGCGGCGGTCGTCGTCTTTCTCTTCGCCGTCGGGGAACTGCTGGAAGGTATCGCCGCCGGCCGGGCCCGTGCAGGCATCAAGGCCCTGATCGACCTTGTTCCGCGCACCGCCCGCAAGCAAGTCGGCGCTACGGTAGAGGCAGTATCTGTCGAAAGCCTGGCCATCGGCGATATCGTGGTGGTGCGCCCTGGTGACCGGGTGCCGTCGGACGGCAAGATCATTGACGGTACGTCAGAGCTGAACGAGGCCCCGGTAACCGGCGAGTCCGTGCCAGTTGCCAAGACCGTCGGTGCCGACGTCTATGCTGGCAGCATTAATGCGAATGGCGAGTTGCGCATCGAAATCACCAAGACCGCCGCCGACAATACCATCGCCCGCATCGTGCATTTGGTTGAGGTTGCCCAAGGCTCGCAGGCACCGACCGCCCGCTTCATAGATAAATTCAGCCGCTGGTATACTCCAGCCGCCATGACGGTTTCCGCCCTGATCGTCGTTATTCCACCCTTAATGATGGGAGCAGATTGGGAGGCCTGGATCTATCGCGGTTTGGCGGTGCTACTGATCGCCTGTCCTTGCGCGTTGGTGATCTCCACCCCGGCTGCCATCGCTTCCGGTTTAGCGCGCGGCACCCGTAATGGCCTGCTGATCAAAGGAGGCGCGGCGCTTGAAGCCCTTGGCAAGATCAAGACGGCGGCCTTCGATAAGACCGGCACGCTCACAGTAGGCAATCCGCAGGTGACGGATGTTGTCGCTACAGATGACGCGAACGAGATGATAGCGAAGGCAGCGGCTGTCGAACAGGGATCGAGCCACCCCCTGGGTGTTGCCATCATCGCCGAAGCAGAACGTCTGGGTTTGGACATTCCTCGCGCTTTTGGCGGTAGCATCGCGACGCCGGGCAAGTCGGTCATGTCGCGGCTCAAGCACGGTTTCGTCACCGTCGGCTCGCCCCTCCACGCCCGCGAGCAGACCGATCTGTCCGAGGATCTAGCGGCCCGCATTCTGGCCCTGGAAAGCGAGGGCAAGACCGTCGTTGTTGTATCCGAAGGCAAGCGTGTCCTGGGCGTGATCGCCTTGCGGGACGAACCACGAGCCGATGCCATCGAAGGACTTGCGAAGTTGAAGGCATTGGGCATCCGGACGGTAATGCTGACCGGCGACAACGCTCGCGCCGCAACCGCGATCGCCTCTACCCTTGGTATTGAGGCGCGGGCACAGCTACTGCCCGATGCCAAGCTTGCCGCTATCGCTGCCTATAAAGCAGATGGACCGATTGCGATGATCGGTGATGGCATCAACGACGCCCCGGCTCTGGCCGCAGCCTCGGTTGGTATCGCAATGGGTGGCGGCACGGATGTGGCACTGGAAACAGCCGAGGTCGCACTGCTGAAGAACCGTGTCATCGGTGTCGCCGAGTTGGTCACCCTATCGCAGGCCGTGCTATCGAACATTTGGCAGAATATCACCCTGGCCCTCGGGCTGAAGGGCGTGTTCCTGGTAACGACCATGTTGGGAACCACGCCGCTCTGGATGGCGATTCTGGCCGATACCGGGGCGACCGTGCTGGTGACCGCCAATGCCCTGCGCCTGCTTCGACATAATGACTGAGGCTGGTTTCTCGACGATTAACCGGAATGGTCTGATCATTCGCACAATGAATCGAAACCGGCAGTTTCATGCATTGAAACGAACTCGCGTGATTTTAAGGCAAGCGGGTTTGGACATTGCTCGCCGTGCTGTCAGTCCTGGCCATGGGATTTATTACTCCAGGCAAGGGGGCGACAGCTCTATAACCAAAAGCAGCCGCCCTCTTCCTGTTACCGGCGGTCAAAGACCTTCATCACGAACACGAAGAACACCGGCACGAAAAACACTGCCAGCACGGTCGCTGAGATCATGCCGCCCAGCACGCCGATACCGATGGCGTTCTGGCTGGCGGCACTGGCACCACTGGCGATTGCCAGCGGCACCACACCCAGGCTGAAGGCCAGCGAGGTCATGATGATCGGGCGGAAGCGCAGCTTCGATGCCTCGATCGTCGCCTCCATCAGACCCATGCCCTCCTTGCGCAGATCCTTGGCGAATTCGATGATCAGGATCGCGTTCTTGGCGGAAAGACCGATGATCGCGATCAGGCCGACCTTGAAATAGACGTCGTTGGAAAGACCCGACAGCGTCACCGCCGCGACCGATCCCAGCACGCCCAACGGCACCACCAGGATCACCGACAGTGGGATCGACCAGCTTTCATAAAGCGCGGCCAGCAGCAGGAAGACAAAGAGGATGCTGAGCCCGACCAGTAAGGGCGCCTGCGAGCCGGACTGGATTTCCTGCAGCGACTGCCCGGTCCACTCATAGCCAAAGCCCCTCGGCAACTCGCCCGCCAGCCGTTGCATCTCCGCAATCGCCTCGCCTGAGGAATAACCGGGCGCAGCGTCGCCGCTGATACGTTCGGCGGGATAGCCGTTATAGCCGATGATCTGCGCCGCCCCCTTCTGCCATTCGATACGGGCGAACGACGAGAGGGGGACCATGCCGCCGCTGG
Organism: Lacibacterium aquatile; assembly: GCF_042683105.1. Classification (NCBI taxonomy): domain Bacteria; kingdom Pseudomonadati; phylum Pseudomonadota; class Alphaproteobacteria; order Rhodospirillales; family Rhodospirillaceae; genus Lacibacterium; species Lacibacterium aquatile. Next base: position 83,886 of record NZ_JBHUIP010000006.1, on the reverse strand, counting down.
CATTGCGGACATTGAGCTTCAGCAGGTCGGTCGTCTGCATACGTCGGTCAGCATCGGCCTGCACCGTCACGCGCTGCATCCGACCGGCGTTCGGGAAGTCATTCACATAGGCCGAACCGAGATTGGCCGAGATGGTGGCATTGATATCGGCGAAGGTGACGCCGAAGGTGTTCGCTTTCTCGCGGTCGATGACCAGATTGACCTGGGCCGCCTCCGGCATGCCTTCGATACGCAGGCCCTGGAGGATCGGGCTTTGCGCCGCTGCCCCCATCAGTTGATCCCGCGCGGCGGCAAGCGCTGCCTGCCCCAGGCCGCCGCGATCCTGCAGACGGAAAGTAAAGCCGTTGGAATTGCCCAGCCCCTGGATCGGGGGCGGGGAGAGCGCGAAGGAGATCGCATCCTTCATCGCCAGCAGCGAGCCATTGGCACGCTGTGCGATGGCATCGGCGGAATTATCCGCGTCACGCTCGCTCCAATCCTTCAGCGTCACGAAGGCAAGGCCCGCGTTCTGGCCATTACCGGAGAAGCTGAAACCGCTGATCATGAACATCTTGTCGACGGCAGGCTCGGCTTTGAAGATCGCCTCAGCCTCCTCAATGATCGCGAGCGTGCGGTTGCCGCTGGCTTCCGGCGGCCCCTGGATATCGACCAGAATGAACCCCTGATCCTCATTCGGCAGGAAGGAGGACGGCAGGCGCATGAAGCCCCAGCCAAGCCCCGCCAGCAGCGCGACATAGATGATCATGAAGCGCCCGGACCGGCGGATGAACCATTGGACCGAGCTGGTATAGCCGCTGGTCGTGCGGTCGAATCCACGATTGAACCAGCCGAAGAAGCCCTTCTTCTCGTGATGATGACCCGGAGCGATCGGCTTCAGGAAGCTGGCGCAGAGCGCTGGCGTCAGCGAGAGCGCCAGGAAGCCCGAAAACAGGATCGAAACCACCATCGTCAGGCTGAACTGCTGATAGATGATGCCGACCGCACCGGGGAAAAACGCCATCGGCACGAAGACCGCCGTCAGCACCAACGTAATGCCGATGATCGCGCCGGAGATCTGCGACATCGCCTTGCGGGTCGCTTCCTTGGGCGAAAGCCCCTCCTCCGCCATGATGCGTTCGACATTCTCGACAACGACGATGGCGTCGTCGACCAGGATGCCGATGGCCAGCACCATCGCGAACATGGTCAGCACATTGATCGAAAAGCCTGTCGCCAGCATGACCGCGCAGGTTCCCATCAGGGCAACAGGCACCACAAGCGCCGGAATGACCGTATAGCGGAAGTTCTGCAGGAATAGGAACATGACCGCGAAGACCAGCACCATCGCTTCCAGCAGCGTATGGATCACCTTCTCAATCGATACCTCGACGAAGGGCGAGGTGTCGTACGGCACCGCATATTCCAGGCCCGCCGGGAAATAGGCGGCCAGTTCCTCCATCTGCGCCCGAACGGCGGTCGAGGTCGCGAGCGCATTGCCGGTCGGCGACAGCTGAATGCCGATAGCGGCGCTGGGTTGACCGTTCAAGCGGGTCGAGAAGACATAGGATTCCGCCCCAACCTCGATCCGTGCGACGTCCGAGAGACGCACGGTCGAACCGTCGGGATTGGCGCGCAGGACGATGCGGCCAAATTCCTCGGTCGACTTCAGCTGCCCCTTGACCAACACGGTCGCCGCCGTCTGCTGGGTGATCGGATTGGGCTGGGCGCCGACCAGACCGGCGGCGACCTGGGAATTCTGCGCCTGGATTGCGGCGGTTATGTCGGCTGCCGTCAGCTTCAGGCCGACCATCTTTTCCGGGTCCATCCAGATCCGCATGGCGCGCTGGGTCGCAAAAAGCTGCGCGCGGCCGACACCATCGATACGGCGGATTTCGCCCAGCACGTTGCGCGACAGATAATCGCCAAGGCCCACGACGTCGAAGCTGCCGTCCTTGGAGGTCAGGGCGACCACCATCAGGAAGCCGCTACCGGCTTCTTCGACCTGGATACCTTGCTGCTTCACCACATCGGGCAGGCGGGGTTCGACGCGGCGCACGGCGTTCTGCACGTCGATGGAGGCCGTATTGATATTGGTGCCGGGGTTGAAGGTCACCGTGATGGTGACGCTGCCCGAACTGTCGGAGGTCGATTCGAAATAGAGCAGCCCCTGGACGCTGTTCAACTCCTCCTCAATCGGGCGCGTCACCGCCTGATAGAGGTCTTCAGGGGCAGCGCCGGGATAGGAGGCATTGACCGCGATCTGCGGCGGGGCGACGTTCGGATATTGCGCGATGGGCAGGAACGGGATCGCGATGATACCGCCGATGACAATGAAAATCGCGACGACCCAGGCGAAAATCGGCCTGTCGATAAAGAACTTCGGCATTGAAAGGGATCCTTAGTCGACGCTGGTGCGCGGCTTATCGCCGTTCGGCTGGATATTGAGGGCCTGTTTCCAGGCTTCAGGCGCAACAGGCGCGCCAGGGCCAATCTTCTGGAACCCTTCGACGATCACCTTGTCGCCCGCTTTGAGGCCGTCATTGACGACCCAGCGATCCCCGATGCTACGGCCCAGGCGCACGTTCTTCAGCGCCGCAGTATTCTTGTCATCCACCACATAGATCTGCGCCTCACCACCGCTGCTGCGCTGGATTGCCTGCTGCGGCACGGCGAGGGCGTTCTGCTGCACGCCCTGTTCGATCTGCACCCGCACATACATGCCCGGCAGCAGATCGCCCTCGGGGTTCGGGAATTCGCCGCGCAGGGTGATCTGGCCCGTGGTGGCATCGACGGCGGATTCCAGGAACAGCAGCCGCCCGGCGGGACCATAGGGGGTGCCGTCGTCGAACATCAGGCGCACCGGCGCCGTCTCGGGATCGGCATCCGTCAGAGCACCGGCCTTCAGGGCGCGCTTCAGGGCCAGCACCTCATTCGCCGACTGGGTGAAGTCGGCATAGACCGGATCGATCTGCTGAATGGTGGCAAGCGCATCCGCCCCTTGCGCACTGACCAGCGCGCCTTCGGTGATGAGCGCGCGGCCGATACGGCCGGAAATCGGCGCCTTGATCTCGGTATAATCCATATTGAGCCTGGCGGTGACGAGGCTCGCCTGCGCGATGGCGACATCGGCATCCGCCTGGGCGAGTGCGGCAACGGCATTATCGAAGGACTGGCCGCTGGCAACGTCGCGCTGACGCAGCTGCTTCTGCCGTTCTGCAGTCTGTCTGGCCTGAACCTGCACGGCCTGAGCACGCTGCAGGGTCGCCCTGGCGCTCGCCAGCTGCGCCTGGAACTGGGCAGGATCGACGCGGAACAGCACCTCGCCTTCCTTGACGAAACTGCCCTGCTTGAACACGCGTTCCAGCACGATACCGGATACGCGGGAGCGGACTTCCGCAATGCGGGTCGGCGCGATCCGGCCCGGCAGATCGTTCAGGATGGGGATCGCTTCAGGTTGAACGGCGACCACGCTGACGGCGGATGGCGGATGGCCCTGGGCAAACGCTTGCGGAGCAAGACTTATGCTCGCCAGCACAAACGCGGCGACTTTCAGGGGACGGATAATGGCGGGCATATCAAGAATACTCACGGGAATTGGAACGTTCAGACGGGATCGGCTGGAGGCAGCGGCGCCTCGATCAGCCAGGCGATGTCTCGCAGCAGTTGGGCGCGGATTTCTTCCGGCCAGATTTTGAAATCGTGCCACTCGATAGAGTGCAGACCTTCGAGCGCCAGGAACGTCAGCAGGCCGTTGCGGGGATTGGTGGAGCTTTCGAGAACCGACTGCAGCATCTTGGCGATGTAGCTCTCGACCATGCCGTGCAGCTCTTTATCCTGGGCCAGAGCCGCGACGAGGTTGGTCGCCACCGCGCGCATATCGTCAGGCGGGGCGGAGCCAGCAGCCGCGATCAGGCCACGGATCGCCTTATTCGGGCCGGGCGCCACGCTGTCCGTTGCCGCGCCGATGCGCTGTTCCTCTTGCGCAAGGCCGCGCGCCAGTACGGCTTTGATCATCTGCTGCTTGGTTTTGTAGTCATAGATGACGCTGGCCTTGCTGATCCCTGCCTCGGCAGCGACAGCATCCAGGGTCAAATGCGCGGCGCCACTACGCACCACCACCTTTTCGGCGGCGTCGAGAATGGCGTTCTGATCGATCGAGCGGCGACGGCCCATGATATTTATTTCCGACTGTTTGGTTATAAATATGCTGCACCGCACAGATGTTCAAGAGGCTAACCTCTAAAAAGATCCCGGAGCGCAGCCGTTTTGCCTCCTCCAGCGTTGCTTCAGGGACAGCAACGCCGGAGGTCGATCTTGACGCAACTCACAGAACAGCTCGATCTGCGCGGCGGGCAATCCGCCTGGACCGCCGACGCCTATCCACCGCCACCCTCGGCACCGCTTCCGTCAGATCCTGTCGATATAGCCATTGTCGGCGCCGGGATCATGGGGGCGATGCTTGCTGACCGGCTGACCCGCGACGGCAACAAAGTCGCTCTGATTGACCGGCGCCCTCCCGGCTATGGCAGTACCGCCGCTTCGACCGCCTTGGTGATGTGGGCGGCCGATGTGCCGCTCACCCATCTGGCACGTAAAATCGGCCAGGAGGCAGCCTTTCGCCGCTGGCGTCGCGTTTTTCAAGCCGTGCAAAGGCTGGAAAATATGATCCGGTCGGCCAAGCTCGAGTGCGATTACCGCCCGTCGCCGGAAGTATATCTGGCAGGTTCCTTGCTCGATGAGGCAGCGCTTCGCCAAGAAGCGGATCTGCGCCGCAAAGCACGCCTGCCGTCAGCGTTCCTGGAAGCTTCGACGGTTGGCGAGCGGTTCGGCATCGCCCCTCGCGCAGCCCTCCTGTCACAAGGCACCTTCTCGGTTGATCCGGTGAAACTAACCTTGGAACTGCTGAGCCGAGCAGTGCAACGCGGGGCGAGCATCACTTACAGCGCCGACGTGACCGCCATCGAAGAGGAGGACGAAACTCAGATCCTGCATTTGGCCGATGGCCGCCATCTGCGGAGTCGCGTCGCCCTGCTGGCGACCGGTTATGAAGGAAGCCGCTTTCTTCCAGAAGCCTTCACCATCGGCTCCAGCTATGCCATTGCCACGCCACCCGGCACAGCAGATTTCTGGCGGGACGATGTGATGATCTGGGAGGCGAGTGATCCCTATCTTTACGCGCGCCCCACGGCAGACGGCAGGATCATCGGCGGCGGCGAAGATGAGGATTTCGCGGATGCCAACCGACGCGATGTCCTGATCGGGCCGAAAAGCGAAACCTTACGCCAGAAGCTGAGCGACCTCATGAGGCAGCCGATACAGATCGACAAGGCCTGGGCGGCCACATTCGGCAGCTCGCCCGATGGTTTGCCTGCCATCGGCCGGGTCCAAGGTTATCGCAATCTCTGGCTGGCCGCAGGCTTTGGCGGTAATGGTGTCAGCTTCGCCGCCCTGGCCGCCGACCTGATAGAAATGGCCTTGTCTGGCCGTGAAGATCCCCACGCCACCGATTTCGATCCCTATCGTTTCGACCATGCCGAGAGGGCGACAGGATCAGGCAAGAAGTCGGAAGGATCGCGTCTGTCTCGGGCTTGAGCGGGCCTTTATACTCATCCCCATAACCACCTCCAACCGACCCGCATCGACCGGCCTCCGGCTTTCGATGGCGGGTTTTGATGTTGGCTTAATCAAGAAAAGGGGAAGGGTATGACGAAACTCACGATCAATGGCGTCGATCATATGATCGATGCAGAGGCGGATATGCCCCTCCTTTGGGCCATCCGTGATCTCGTCGGTCTGACGGGAACCAAGTTCGGCTGCGGCATGGCGCAATGCGGTGCCTGTACCGTCCATGTCGATGGCGAGCCGGTGCGCTCCTGCCAGACCTTTGTCGGCGATATCGAAGGCCGTGCGATCACGACCATCGAAGGGATCTCCGGCAAGGTCGCAACCACAGTGCAGCAGGTCTGGGCCGATATGGACGTGCCGCAGTGCGGCTATTGCCAGTCCGGCCAAGTGATGGCCGCCACCGCCCTCCTCACCACGAACAAGAAGCCCACGGACGAGGATATCGACGGGGCGATGTCGGGCAATCTGTGCCGCTGCGCGACCTATCACCGGATCCGCGCCGGCATCCATGAAGCCGCCAAGCGTCTGGAGGCCTGATCATGCTGCCAAAAATCATGCAACAGATGGCTCAGCCGCTGGCGAACGCCCGGCCGTCCCGTCGCAATTTCCTGCTGGGCGCCGCTGCCGCCGGTACGGGCCTCGCCGTAGGCTTCCAGATGCTGGGCGCCAAGCCCGCGTACGCCCAGGCTGCCACAGCCAGCGAGACCACCCAGCCCTTCGCGGCCTATCTGACCATCGATGCCGACGGCAAAGTGACCGTGCTCTCCTCGCAGTTCGAGATGGGGCAAGGCTCCTATAATGGCATCGCGACCCTGGTGGCCGAGGAGTTGGGCGCCGATTGGTCGAAGATCGAAGTGCTGGGCGCCGCCAGCAACATCAAGCTCTATGGCAATATCGCTTTCGGCGGAGCGCTTCAGGGGACGGGTGGTTCGACCTCCATGTTCACCTCCTGGGAGCGGTATCGCACCGCCGGGGCTGCTGCCCGGCAAATGCTGGTATCCGCTGCGGCCCAGGAATGGGGCGTGAAGCCGGAAGAGATCAAGGTCGAGAAGGGCGTGCTGTCGCACCCCTCGGGCAAGTCGGGTGGCTTTGGCCAGTTCGCGACCAAGGCGGCGAGCCAGCCGGTTCCGGCCAAGGTTGCCTTGAAGGACCCCAAGGACTGGACCTTCATCGGCAACGAGAAGCTGAAGCGCTTCGATAGCGCCCGCAAGGCCAATGGCACCGAACGCTACACCATCGACATCAAGCTGCCGGGCATGCTGACCGCCGTCGTGATCCACCCGCCCCTCTTCGGCGCCAAGGTAAAGTCTTTCGACGCGACCAAAGCCAAGGCGATCAAAGGCGTGGTCGATGTGGTGGCGATCCCCCGGGGCCTTGCCGTCGTTGCCCAGCATATGTGGGCGGCGATGAAGGGGCGCGATGCAGTCAGTGTCGTCTGGGACGAGACCGGAGCCGAGAAACGCGGCACCGACGAACTGATGGCCAGCTATCGCGAGTCTGCGGGCAAGGCGCCGCAGGCAACGGCCCGCAACGACGGCGATGTGACCAAGGCCTTTGCCGGTGCGGCCAAGGTGCTGGAAGCGACGTATGAGTTCCCCTACCTCGCCCATGCCGCGCTGGAGCCGCTGAATGCGGTTGCCCATATGAATGCAGAGGGCGTCCTGGAGGTCTGGGGCGGTCATCAGTTCCCCGACGTCTACCATGCCACAGCCGCCAAGATCGCCGGTGTTCCGCCGGAGAAGGTGAAGCTGCATGTCATGAAGTCGGGCGGCAGCTTCGGTCGCCGCGCGGTCTTCGATGCCGACGTGATTGCCGAGGCGGTGACGGTCGCCAAGGCCATCGGCTTCAAGGCCCCGGTCAAGGTGCAATGGACTCGCGAAGACGATATGCAGGCGGGCCGTTATCGCCCGGCCTATGTCCATAAGGTCAAGGCTGGCCTGGACAAGGACGGCAAGCTGATCGCCTGGGACAATCACATCGTCGGCCAGTCGATCATGCGGGGCACCGCGTTCGAACAGGGCATGGTGAAGAACGGCGTCGACCCGACGTCGGTCGAAGGGGCGAGCAACCTGCCCTACGCCATTCCGAACCAGAAGATTGGCCTGACGACGACCGATGTCGGCGTGCCGGTCCTCTGGTGGCGGTCGGTCGGCTCCACCCATACGGCCTATGTGGCAGAAGCCTTCCTGGATGAAGTGGCCGAAGCTGCGGGCAAAGATCCGGTTGCCTATCGCCTCTCGATGCTGGAGCCGCACGACCGCCATTCGGTGGTCCTGAAGCTGGCGGCGGAGAAAATCGGCTGGGACAAACCGGCGCCCGCCGGGCGCTTCCGCGGTGTCGCTGTCGCCGAAAGCTTCGGCAGCGTCGTCGCCCAGATCGCCGAGGTTTCGGTCGATGGCAGTGGCGGCATCAAGGTTGAACGGGTGGTCGCGGCTGTCGACTGTGGCCTGACCGTCAATCCCGATCAGGTGCGGGCGCAGGTTGAAGGCGGTATCGGCTTTGGCCTGGGGGCGATCATGGACGAAGCGGTCACCCTGACGGCTGGCGCGGTCGATCAGACCAATTATGACGCCTATCACCCGCTGCGGATCGACGCGATGCCGAAGGTGGAGGTGCATATCCTGCCCTCCAGCAATCCCCCCAGCGGCATTGGCGAGCCTGGCGTCCCCCCCATCGGGCCTGCCGTCGCCAACGCCGTCTTCAAGGCGACGGGCAAGCGCATCCGCATGCTGCCCTTCTCGAAGACGATGAACGCCTAATCTAAAAAACTC